>NZ_QTQF01000002.1:0-477438 GCF_003854235.1 Burkholderia sp. Bp8998 | reverse complement strand
GGTCGACAAAATTGGGATATACGCGGCCATATCCTCGACAAGGATGGAGAAACGGTGCGAGAGACATTCGCTCTGCCCGGCGACACGATGCTAGTGGATCAGTTGAAGCACAGCTGGGAATTCATCCGTCGATACATGGAGGAAGGTCCGGCGTCGGTCTATCGCGACGTCTACTGGTGCCACGATATTGCCGAGCGACGTGAAAAATACAAGGTTGGTCTCAGGTACATGTTTTTTTCGCTGAATGGTCAGCCCATCGGCCAAATATTGCTTTCGCCTGTGTTCTTTGTGGCGTCGTTAGGTCGATGGTTTGCGATGCGCACGAGCAAGATTCCGGTATGGCCGGCGGAAATTGAGGCTGCGTGCCAGGTAGACCCTTTTGATCCGTATCTGCGCGATGCGTCACGCAATCCCGAGAGGATTCCGATGGAACCGATGTGAAGGCGTAATTTCGTCGGGAGCGAAATCAACTTACCGAAATGATGGATTCAGTAACCAAAGGCGATTCAATGTCTCTTCCCATCGCAGTACTTGGAGACGGCACCGATCATGGCGGCCGGATCATGACGGGTTCAGCTACGCACACGGTCGACGGCAAGCCTGTCGCGCGACTTCACGATCTGGTCGATTGTCCCCAACGTTATCCGGATGGTCGTCCACACGGAGTGAACCGGATTATCGAAGCTCACCCGACGCTGACGGTCGGTGGAATTCGTGTGGCTTTGCACGGAAAGTCGGCTGGGACGGCCTGATGCTGGCGTTCAACAATTCCATCGATGGCGTGGCCAAGCAGGCGCCGGAGATGCTCGGCAAATTATTGGCATCGCTCGGCGGGTCCATCACCCAGATGTTGCAAAGTGCAGCGGATGGGCCGGTTCGTCATGCTCTGGCCGCATGCGGCGTGGTCAGTGGCCGCCCGGTCGCGCCGGTCGAGTTGACCGGTTCGTACAAGGCGTATCGCGCATCGCTTATCCGTCAACTCTTGAAATCCTCCGGCATCAAGAAGATCGGTGAAAACGCTATCCAGCGAGAGGTGCCGCTTGCGTTGTGTCGCCTCCAGATTCGAGGAGAACCGACGAATACGGTTGTGTCGTCGAAGTTCCTGGTGATGATCGACGATGAGTCGATCAAAGGCATGCCAAAGGGACTGAGCAAGACCGAACAGGCCAAATGGCTTGCGAACTCGGTTCGTTTGGCCGAGGAGATCGAGAGACTGAATCTGTCGGCGTGGCGGGAGCGGATCAATGTGTCGCAGGGCACATTTCTGCAGGATGACAAGATCGACAAGTGGCTGAAGCGTTGCTACTGGGGCGTCTTCGAGGCGAAAGACCGCTACCCGAATCCAGATGCGGAAATGAGCGATCTGGCGATCGCGATTGGAGCGTAGCATGGACTACACGGGACTCTATGCAAAGAAATATCGCATTAATCGAAAGCTTACCGACGAGGAGCGGTTCAATCAACTTAATCAAAGAATGTCACTCGATGTTTCGCCGTTTTACAACATTTCAGTGGTGAGGATGAATTCGACGTATCTCGAGTGTGTTGATCGTTGGTTTATTTATCGCGGATTTGTGACGGCTATATGCCTATATTTTTTTTTAATAACTGCGATTGTGATTGCGATGCCGTTGTACATGCTCTCGCCGGTGCATTTTATTCCGAGCAAATCTGATTTTGGCTTCATGTTGTTTGCCCTTCCTTTTTTGGCCCCATTGTGGCTGCTTCTTCTGTGGGGGTTGCTCAAGGAATCATTTGGTTTGACGCATTTTCCGATAAGATTTAATTATAAAAATCGGATGGTTTATGTTTTTCGGCGAAACGGGACAGTGTTGAAGGCTAAATGGGGCGATATATTTTTCACGCTCGGGCGTTGTGAGCGAATGGCCGGTCGACAAAATTGGGATATACGCGGCCATATCCTCGACAAGGATGGAGAAACGGTGCGAGAGACATTCGCTCTGCCCGGCGACACGATGCTAGTGGATCAGTTGAAGCACAGCTGGGAATTCATCCGTCGATACATGGAGGAAGGTCCGGCGTCGGTCTATCGCGACGTCTACTGGTGCCACGATATTGCCGAGCGACGTGAAAAATACAAGGTTGGTCTCAGGTACATGTTTTTTTCGCTGAATGGTCAACCTATCGGCCAAATATTGCTTTCTCCCATTTTCTTTGTGGCGTCGTTAGGTCGATGGTTCGCGATGCGCACGAGCAAGATTCCGGTATGGCCGGCGGAAATTGAGGCTGCGTGCCAGGTAGACCCTTTTGATCCGTATCTGCGCGATGCGTCACGCAATCCCGAGAGGATTCCGATGGAACCGATGTGAAGGCGTAATTTCGTCGGGAGCGAAATCAACTTACCGAAATGATGGATTCAGTAACCAAAGGCGATTCAATGTCTCTTCCCATCGCAGTACTTGGAGACGGCACCGATCATGGCGGCCGGATCATGACGGGTTCAGCTACGCACACGGTCGACGGCAAGCCTGTCGCGCGACTTCACGATCTGGTCGATTGTCCCCAACGTTATCCGGATGGTCGTCCACACGGAGTGAACCGGATTATCGAAGCTCACCCGACGCTGACGGTCGGTGGAATTCGTGTGGCTTTGCACGGGCATCGTACCGAGTGTGGATGTGTGCTAGTCAGCAGTACCGTTGCGAGGATCGGATGATGGATCGTGCGAAATACCTGGGTGGCCAGAAGCACGACGTATCGGTTCCGGTCGATGCTCCGGCGTTTGCCGATACCGTCGATCCCGATCGAAACCTGAAGACTTACGTCATCCCGCCGGGAGAAGCGGAATCGCAGCGACTGAATGCAATCCTGGCCGCACGGAATCCGTTGCTCGAGGCCTCGCGCGTCTTGCTGCGTGCGCAGGCCGACATGCCCGAAACGTTTGAGTCGAAAGATGCAGTCGTGCTGTTGCGCAGGCTTCTTGTGGAGGAGGTCCGCGTATTCGAAAGGCTTTGCGAGCAGGCAAACATCCGGCGCGACCACATGATTGGCGCGAGCTACTGCCTGTGCACGGCACTGGACGAAGCCGCAACGCAAACCGCATGGGGCAAGGAGGGCTCGTCGGCGATCGCATGGATCCAAGGGGGGCTTGCGACCACTTTCCACGGAGATCTCAAGGGCGGCGACAAGGTCTATTTGCTGATAGGCCGATTGCTGGAAGACCCTCACGAGCATCGAGACTTGCTGCAAGTGATCTACCGCATTCTCAGCCTCGGTTTCGAAGGCCGCTACCGAGGCGTGACCGACGGCAAGCGCAAGCACGATGCGATTCGTCAGCGGCTCTATAACGTGATCACGTCGCAGCGCGAACCTGTGCCGCTGACGCTATCGCCTCATTGGCAATCGACCGCGACAGGCAAGCGCCTTTCGTTCACCGATTTTCCGGTATGGATCACCGTCACGGTCCTGTCGGTAATCCTGCTCGGACTGTTCGGATGGTTCAAGTACGAGTTGTTCAGTCGCAGCGCCGACGTTCAGAAGCAGATTGCCGACATCGCCCGCATGACGCCGCCGCCTGTACCGCCGCCACAGTTGCATCTCAAGCGACTGCTCAAGGATGAAATCGCTGCGGGCACCGTCAGTGTCGACGAAGACGCCCGCCACAGCGCCGTCACGTTCCGCGGCGACGCGATGTTCAAGCCCGGCGGCGCTTCGGTCCAGGCGTCGATGAATCCGCTCATTTCAAAGATCGCCACGGAGATCGCCAAGGTGCCCGGCAAGGTAACGATCATCGGCTATACGGACAACGTGCCGATTCGCAGCCGTCATTTCGCGTCGAATCAGATGCTGTCTGAAGAACGCGCCACCCAGGTCATGCAGATGCTGCAAGCCGCCGGCGTGCCCGCGAACCGTCTCGAAGCCGTCGGCAAGGGCGATGCCGATCCGGTCGGCGACAACCGCACCGCACAGGGGCGTGCGCAAAACCGGCGCGTCGAGATCGACGTCGTACGCTAAGCCAGATCCGTTTTCGGAATAACACATGAAGAAGTTCCAGTTCCTGTCGTTTCTGGCCTCGCGCCAGTTCCTCGCGTTCCTCGCGCTGATCGTCGTCGCACTGGTGATCTGGTTCGTCGGCCCGTTTTTCGCGTTCGGCGGGCTCAAGCCGCTCGCCGGCGCCGGCATGCGCGTGCTGCTGATCGCGATGTTGCTCGCCGGTGTGCTGCTCTGGCTCGTGGGCTTGTCGACGAGTGTCGTGTTTATCGCGTTGCTGTGCCTGCTGATCTGGTATGCGGCGCCGCTGCTGTCGCTCGGCCATACGGCGCCGTTCGAGCCCGTGTCTGCCCGACTCACCGCGATCGCGCTGGTGGTGGCCGTCTTCGTTCTTGTCGGGTCGTTCCGCCTGTGGCGGAAAATGCGCGAAGACGACGCGTTCATGAAGAAGATGTTGCGCCTGGATCGCCGCAAGGATGAGTCGCCTGCCGTACCGCGCCTGCGGAAAATCGAAGGGATCGTGACGAGCGCGCTCGTGCGCCTGAAATCGATGCGTACCGGCGCACGCGGCTTTGCCAAGCTGTTCCAGGGCAAGCGCTATTTGTACGAGCTGCCTTGGTACATCACGCTCGGCTCGCAAGGGGCCGGCAAGACCAGCGTACTGATGAACGGCGGGGTGGTATTTCCCGTTGCCGAGCAGATGCAGCGCGCGGCCGGGGCGCCTGTCGGCGACGCTTCCGCGGTGGACTGGTGGTTGACCAACGAGGCTGTATTGATCGACACGGCCGGCTACTACACGCGTCATGGCACGTCGACGGCCGATGACGTCGGCGCGCCCACTGAGGAAACGGGGAAGCAGGCAACTGGCGTTCCGGGCAAGGCCGGCGCCGGTGCCGAGCCGGCTGCGGATGGTGCAGTAGAAGATGGAAAGCAGAATGAGGCGTCGCAATTGAAAGCCGCGGCCACGTCAACGGCCAGCGGCCATGTCGTTCCGCCCGGTCAACGTGCGGGTGACCGCCGACAGAAGATCGATCGCGCGGAATGGCTCGGATTTCTGGGCATGCTGCGCCGGCATCGGCCTCGCGCGCCGATCAACGGCGCGTTGCTGACGATCGATCTTGCCACGTTGGCAAGTGCCGACGAACAGGCGCGTGTGGCTGAGGCTGCCGCGTTGCGCGCGCGGCTGGCGGAACTGAGGCAGGAGCTGGGTATTCGTTTCCCTGTCTACGTAATGGTCACGAAGATGGACCGTCTGACGGGTTTCGCCGAGTATTTCGGGGCGCTGACGGCCGAGGGGAGGACGCAGACATGGGGCTTCACGCTTCCGTATGGCAAGGAAACGGTTGCGAAGGAGGGGCTGCGCGCCCGCTGCCACGAGGAACTTGCCGAACTCGCGCAACGGTTGAGCGGTTCGATCGATACGCATCTGCAGGATGAGTATGATCCGCGCAAGCGCCGGTCGCTGGCGGCGCTACCCGAGGCGTTTTCTGCGCTGCTCGGACCGCTGCTCGACCTGATCGACCGCGTGTTTCTCGATTCGCGCTACGACGATACCCAACTCCATTCGACGTTACGCGGTGTGTATTTCACAAGTGCGCGGCAACAGGACAGCGAGATCGTTGTGGAGCGCAGTACGGTCGTTCAACGTCTTCTGTCGACTCAGGACCACGCTCCCGTTTCGTCGGCGCGCGCCGAGGGCAACCAGGGTTTCTTCCTGCACGACCTCCTGACCCGTGTCATGTTCCCGGAAGCGCATCTGGTGAGCCCCAACCTGCGCTGGGAATATCGCTACCGGCTTTTACGCCTGATCGGCCATACGTTGGCCCTGCTGTTGTTCGTGTGGCTGGCGCTCGGCCTGCGCGCGAGCTTCGGCCACAACAGCAACTATCTCGATGCGATCGGCCGCAAGGTGCAGGCGCTCACGGCGCGCGTCACCCGGCTTTACCAGGAACCCAAGCCGGAAGCCGTGCCGGACACGCTGACCGAGGCTCGCTATCTGCCGATCTTCCCGGGCCTGGACCTGTCGGACCCGGACAGTACGTGGCGCTACGGCCTCTATACGCCAACGGACATCGCCACCGAAAGCCGCCATGCCTACGACGCCCTCGAGGACAACCTGCTGTTGCCGCAGATCGTGCATCGTCTGGAAGACGTCATGTCCGGTGCGATTGCCAACAAGGATCCCAAGACGGCCTATGATGCGCTGCGCGTGTACCTGATGCTGTACGACAAGGCGAAGTTCAATGCCGCCGACGTCAAGGCCTGGGTGCTCGACGACTGGGCGAAGACCGACAGTGCGGCTGCTTTCGGTGGAAGGGCGTCGATGATCGACCATGTGCAAGCGCTTTTCTCCGGGGAACGTGTGGTGCAATCTGCGCTGATCCGCAACGATGCGCTGGTACAGCAGACACGGGCGTTTCTCGACGGCAGCAACGCAACCGATCGCCTTTATCAGCGCGCGAAGGCGGCCATGCTCAAGGAGGCGCCCGACGAGTTTACGTTGCTGCGCGCGGTCGGCCCGCAAGCCGGCACGGTGTTCACGCGGGCGAGCGATGCACCCTTGTCGCGCGGCGTATCGGGGCTCTTCACGTTCGTTGGTTACCGGAATCTGTTCGACAAGCGATTATCCGAATTCGTGCAGATCGCGCGCGAGGACGATGCGTGGGTGATGGGACGTTCGTATCTGGCGGGGTTGTCGGATCCGGCTCAAAAAAAAACGGCTGAGATCGTGAGCAACTCGGCCGGCGCCGACGATGCGTTGACCGACGCGGTCCGCCGCGAATACCTGACGGAATACGCGCAGCAGTGGGACGCGTTTCTCGACGACATCCGGACCGTGAGCGGCACGAGCCTTGCGTTCAATCTGAAGGTGCTGCGCAGCTTCGCGGCGCCTGATTCGCCGCTGGTGCGGCTTGCGCGCGCGGCCGTGCACGAGACGACGCTCACGCAGCCGATGGCTGCGTCGGACGGTTCGCTGCTGCAGCGCGCCGCCGACCAGCTCAATCAGAAGGCGGACAAGACATTGGGCATTCGGGCGTCGGAACGCATTGAACGGGAACTTGTCGACAATCACTTTGCGGCGCTGCGCGAGGTCGTAACAGGGAGCGTGGATGCGCAATCCGATACGCAACCCGCCGCCACGCAGGCGGACAAGACGGGGTTGGACGGCGTCACCAACCTGCTGAACGACTACTACACGGTGCTCACTGTTGCCGACAATGCGCTGTCAAATAACAGCATGCCACCGGCGAGCGACACAGCCGCGAAGCTGAAAATGACGGCCGACACGATGCCGGCGCCGTTTCGCGCCGTATTGCTGCAGCTTGCCGGCGATGGTTCGCGAGAAGTCAATCAAGGTATCGGCCAGTTGCTGTCGCGCCAGATGCAGGCAGTGGTCGGCGCCACATGTCGGCTGATTGTCGAGGGCAACTATCCATTTTCACCGGACAGCAAGCGCGATGTCAGCATCGACGATTTCACCCGGGTGTTTGCGCAGGGCGGCGTGATCGACGACTTCTTCGCAAAAACGCTTGCACCGTTCGTCGACACGGCCGCGAAGCCTTGGCGCTACCGGACGCTGCCAGGCGCGACCGAACCCGTGCAGGGACCGGACCTGGAGCCGTTCGAGCGTGCGAAGGCAATCCGCGACGTCTTCTTCAACGATCCCGGCCACAAGCAGATGACGTGGAAGGCCGACATCCGGATTCCCGAGCTCGATCCGACGATCATGAGCCTGTCGCTCGACATCGATGGGCAGACGACGCTTTATCAACACGGTCCGGTCGCGCCTTTCACGGTCACGTGGCCGGGGCCGCGCGGCGGCGTCCACACGGAAATCACGGCCAATCCGCGGATTCGGCCGGACACGTCGACGATCGTAGCGGACGGGCCTTGGGCGTTGATGCGCCTGCTCCAGAAAGGTCGTGTGGTGGAGACGGCAACGCCGGGCCGCACGCGCGTCGCGTTCAGTTTCGACGGTCGTCAAGCGGCGCTCGACGTCGCGAGCACAGGGAGTGTCGCGAATCCGCTGACGAGCGACGTGCTGAAGACATTCCGGTGTCCCAGCACGATGTCCGTGTTCAACCTGCCGGATAGTGGCCCGCCGCCGGGATTGCCGCGAGGGATGTTGCCGGCGAGCGCGGTAAGCGCTTCCCGCTGAACCGGGAGGGATCGATCAGGATGACGCTATCGACTACCGATCCGCAGGGCGACGCAGGAGCCGTGGTGTCGCCGCCCGTTGCCGCACGGCTCAAGGCCGCGGAGCAGGCGGTCAACCCGCTGCTCGAAGCGTCGCGCGTCCTGTTGCAGGCGTTGGCCGATACGCCCGATACGCCCGAAACGCCCGAAACGCCCGAAACGCCCGAAACGCTCGATGCCGACGCCGTTGCACGATGGCGTCGATGGCTGGGGCAGGAAGTGCGTCTCTTCACCCGGATCTGCGGTGAGCTCCAGGTCCGACCCGAGCATATCCGGTGCGCAAGCTATTGTCTGTGCGCCGCGCTCGACGAGGCGGCGATGCAGACGCCTTGGGGAAAAGGCGCAACAACCGGCGTCGAATGGCAGGACAACAGCCTGGCGAGTGCGTTGGGACATGATCGTCAGGGCGGCGACCGTGTGTTCCAGCTGATCGACGAGGCAATGCGCGATCCGCGCGAGAACCTCGACCTGATCGAGTTGTACCAGAACGTACTCGATCTCGGGTTTCGTGGGCGATACCGATTTGAAGCAGGTGGGCAAAAGCGCTTGCAGGTCATTCGCGGACACGTACACGACGTGGTCATGACGGGTGGGCAGAGCGTGAGTCACGTCAGCGAGCCGCTGAAACGTCCGCGACAGACGATCGATCCATGGGTACGTCCGGTGGCGGTGCGTCGGTCGCGAGCGAGGTTCGTCGGAGGTCTCGCTGTTGCGTTGCTGCTGGGAGCCGGGGCGTATGCCGCCGTAGACCGTTGGGTTCGCACGAAGGAGAGGCTCCGGGCGTCGCCGCTCGATGCGCTGGCTCGCAATCTGGAACTGCGCCTTCGCGATGAAGTTGCTGCAGGGAATGTCGAACTGATCCGCGACGCCGGGCGCAATGCGTTGACGCTCCGATTCAGCGGAATGTTTGGGCCCGGAGAAGCAACGGTGGCGCCGTGGGGCGCTTCGGTGGCGGCTTCGGCCGGCTGGGAAATCGCGGCTGTGACCAAGGACGCGACCGTCCGGGTGGCAGGATACGCGGATAGCACACCGATCAGTTCGACACGTCAAGCATCCAACCACACGCTTTCCGAAGCACGCGCCCGGCACGTGGCCCAAATTCTCGTTGCGGCAGGCGTACCGGCGCCGCGCATCGACGTCGAGGGAAATGGCGAGGCCGATTCGCTGGCGGACAACGGCACCGCGTCGGGAAGGGCGAGAAATCGTCGTGTCGAAGTGACCATCACGGATTGATGTTCGATCGCGAGCGATAATTTCGGACTTGAGCAGGCGTGATGACGGAGCGATGAAGGACCCGTGAGGCGAAGGCGACAAACCGTTCCCATTCCCCGAATCCAGCGCCCGGTCGCGGTTTTGCGCTCGCCGGCTCGCCGGACCGGGAGAATTTTTCCCAAATGCATCACAAGTCATTCATCTGATGAAAAATCCCGGGCGGTTCCCGGTATGATGCGCACCTTGCGCATGAATTTGATGCGTCGTCGATGCGCCCGCCGCGCCCGAACCGCCCGGTGCAAGATCGAAAGATTCTGTAATATAAAATCCGTATACTCGTAATTTTCTGATCCAGGCGCCGCCTGCCTTCGTCCCAGGCCGACCGCCCACGCAGAACAACCAGATTCGTCGCCGCCAGGCCACCTTGCGCCGCGACACGCTATGCACCACCACTGAACCATCTATGTCTTCCCGCCACCCTGGTCCGCCCGGCCGTACCGCGGCGGTGATCGCCCGTGTCTCGACACTGATCCGCAACGAGCGCGTGCTGTCGCCACTGCTCGCGCTCGGTATCGGCCTGCTGCTGATCGTGGTGTTCCAGCACCTGTCCGAATCCGTCGACTACCGGTCGGTGATCCGCCAGCTGCGCCACATGTCCGCGGTCGAATGGGGCGCATCGCTGGCCGCGACGGCCCTCAGCTATCTCGCGCTCGTCGCCCGCGATGCGGTCGGCCTGCGCTACGTCGCCGCGAAGGTGCCGCGCGCCGCGCTGTGGACCGGCGCGATCGCCGGCTCCGCGCTCGGCAATGCGACCGGCTTCGGCGCGCTGACGGGCGGCGCGGTGCGCGCGCGCGTGTACGGCGTGTCGGGCGTCACGCCCGCGCAGATCGGCCGGATGACGGTATTCACCAGCGGCACGCTCGCGCTCGCACTGGTGCTGATGACGGCGGTCGGCATGGTCTGCGTGCCGCAGACGCTCGCCGCGATGCTGCATGTCGCGCCCGGCGTGCTCACGTGGAGCGGTGCCGCGCTGCTCGTCGTGCTGGCCGTCATGGTCGCGATGTGCGGGAATACCGCCCGCCCGGTCGTCACGCGCTTCAAATGGCTGTCGTTCGACGTGCCCGCGCGGCGCGACCTCGTCGCGCAGGTCGTCTACGCGGTGCTCGACGTCGTGGCCGCGGGCCTGACGCTGTGGGTGTTGCTGCCGGCCGCGCCGGTCGGCTTCCCGATCTTCATCACCGTGTACGCGGCCGCATTGCTGCTCGGGATGATCGGCCATACGCCAGGCGGGATCGGCGTGTTCGAGGCCGCGATGGTCTTCACGCTGGGCCGCGAAGTGCCCGCGCACGCGATGGTCGCCGCGCTGATCGCCTATCGCGCGATCTACTTCGGCGTGCCGCTCGTGCTGTCGGCCGGCCTGCTGGCCGGGTTCGAGGGCCGCGCACTGCGCCGCCGGCTCGTGTCGCGGCAGGCCGCGCGCGTGTCGCAACTGGCGCCGCTGTTCCTGAGCCTCGTGACCTTCGCGGTCGGCGGGATGCTGGTGATCTCGAGCGCGACGCCCGCGTTCTGGCACCGGATCGCGATCCTGCGCAACATCGTGCCGCTGTGGGTGCTCGAAGGCTCGCAGGTGATCTGCAGCGTGCTGGGCGTCGCGCTGCTGTTTGTCGCGCGCGGGCTGCTGCGCCGGCTGGACGGGGCCTGGTGGATGACCTTCGCGCTGACGCTCGCGAGCCTCGCGCTGTCGCTGGCGAAGGGCCTCGCGTTCGTCGAGGCCGGCGTGCTCGGCACGTTGCTGGTGCTGCTGCTCGTCAGCCGCCGCCGTTTCAACCGGCATTCGTCGCTGCTCGCCGAGCGCTTCACGGTGAGCTGGTTCGTGTCGGTGACGATGGTGCTGGTGCTCGCCGTGTGGGTGCTGTGCTTCGCGTTCCGCGACGTGCCGTACACGCGCGATCTGTGGTCGCATTTCGCGTTCGACGAGCGCGCGCCGCGGGCGTTGCGCGCGACGCTGGCGGCCGGCGTGTTCGTCGCGATGTTCGCGCTGTGGCAACTGCTGCGCCCGGCGCCCGGTCGTTTCGTGACGCCGGTCGCGCAAGACCTGCTCGATGCCGAGCAGATCATCCGCGCGCAGGAATGCAGCGATGCGGGCCTCGCGCTGATGGGCGACAAGTCGTTCCTGTTCTCCGAGTCGCGCCGCGCGTTCCTGATGTATGCGAAACACGGCCGCACGTGGGCCGCGCTGCACGATCCGGTCGGCCCGCGTGAGGAATGGCCGGCGCTGATCGGCAAGTTCATCGCGCTGGCGCACGCGCACAGCGGCCGCGCGGCGTTCTACCAGGTGCGCGCGAACGCGCTGCCGCTGTATCTCGACGCCGGGCTCACGCTGATGAAGCTCGGCGAGGAAGCGCACATCGCGCTCGACCAGTTCGACCTGAAGGGCTCGAATCGTTCCCACCTGCGCTACGCGCTGCGCCGCGGCGACAAGGACGCGCTGACGGTCGAGGTGATCGCGCCGCCCGACGTGCCGGCCGCGCTGCCGTCGCTGCGCGACATTTCCGACGGCTGGCTCGACAGCCGCGACGCGCGCGAGAAGAGCTTCTCGGTGGCCGCGTTCCACGACGGCTATCTCGCGACGCAGTCGGTGATGCTGGTGCGCCAGGCCGACAAGCCGATCGCGTTCGTCACGTTCATGACGACCGACCTCAATACCGAGGCGACCGTCGGCGTGATGCGCCATCTGCCGGACGCGTCGCCGTACGCGATGGAGTATCTGTTTACGCAGCTCGCGCTGCATCTGAAGGAAGCGGGGTTCCGCAAGCTGAGCCTGGGCATCGCGCCGTTCTCGGGGATGGGGGCAGCGAAGATGCCGTCGCCGTGGCACCGGTTCGGGCTGATGGTCTGGCGGTTCGGCGGCCGCTTCTACAACTTCCGTGGCTTGCGTGCATTCAAGAGCAAGTTCGAGCCGCACTGGGAGCCGCGCTATCTGGCGGCCTCGGGCTCGGTCGGCGTGTTCGTCACGCTCGCGGATCTGTCCCTGCTGGCTGGAGGTCGGCGTTCATGATGTTGAAGAAGGGTATCGTGCAGGCGGTAGCCGCCTGCGCGGGAATGATGCTGGCCGGCGCCGCGTTCGCGGCGCAGCCGGCGGCGGCGAAACCGGAAACCGTCTCGGGCGGCCGCTACGGCCCCGTGACCGTGACGAAGCCGAGCGGCCCGCTGCGCGGCTTCGTCGTGCTGTTCTCGCGTAAGCGAGGCTGGGGCGCCGCCGATCAGCAGGCGGCCGACGCACTCGCGAAAGCGGGCGCGATGACGGTCGGCGTGGATTCGGAGCGCTATGCGGCGAACCTCGCCGCGAAGCAGGAAACCTGTCACCACCTCGACGGCGACGCCGAGGCGGTCAGCCACCAGCTCGAACGCCTCGCGCAATCGGCGCATTACTATACGCCGATCGTCGCGGGCGTGGGCCAGGGCGGGGCGATCGCGAAGCAGATCCTGTCGATGGCGCCGGAGAACACGATCGCCGGCGTCGTGTCGATCGGTCCGGCGGCGAAGCTCGATGTGCGCTTCAAGCCGTGCCCGCCCGATCCGACGATCGTGCGCCGCGCGATGCCGGGCTTCGTGGAAACGGCCGCGGCCGGCGACACCGCGCAGCTCGTGTCGCTCGTCACGTCGCACCTGCACGACACCAGCAGCAGCGACGAACTCGACGTGTCGGACCTGCCGCTCGTCGAGCTGCCGGCCAAGGGCGGCAGCGACCGCCTCGCGATCGTGATCTCGGGCGACGGCGGCTGGCGCGATCTCGACAAGACGATCGCCGAGGCGCTGCAGCGCGACGGCGTGGCGGTGGTCGGTATCGACAGCCTGCGCTACTTCTGGAGCGAGAAGCCGCCTGCACAGGTGAGCCGCGACCTGGCGCGCGTGATGCGCACCTACATGGCGCGCTGGCATGCGAATCGCGTGGCGCTGGTCGGCTACTCGTTCGGCGCGGACGTGATGCCGTTCGCGTACAACCGGCTGCCGGCCGACCTGCGCGACAAGGTCGCGGTGATGTCGCTGCTCGGCTTCGCGCCGGCGGCGGATTTCCAGATCCGCGTGACGGGCTGGCTCGGGATGCCGGCGAGCGACCAGGCGATGAAGGTCGCGCCGGAAATCGCGAAGGTGCCGCCGCGGCTCGTGCAGTGCTTCTACGGTGCGGAAGAGAAGGACACGATGTGTCCGGCGCTCGCGAATACCGGCGCCGACGTGATCAAGACGGGCGGCGACCACCACTTCGGTCACGACTACATCGCGCTCGAGAAGAAGATCCTCGGCGCGTTCGGCAAGCCGGTGGCGGCGCGCTGAACGCCGGCGCCCGCTTCGCGGCGGGCGCGGCGCTTGCGGTTCATCGGACGGGCGGCCTGCGGACCGCCCGTTGTCATTTCTCCGCCTGCGCCGCGGTGTCCTGCCGCGACGTTGCCGTTCTCGCATCGCGCTGATAGAAGCCGGAGAACCGGTCGAGCTGCCGGCGCGCGGCGGCCAGATCGGCATCGACGCCGAGCACCGCGCTCGAAAACCCGGTGCGCTCCATCAGCAGCAACTGGTCGATCAGCACGTCGCCCGTCGCACGCAAGTCGCCGGCGAAGCCGAAGCGTTTGCGCAGCAGATAGGCCTGGCTGTACGCGCGGCCGTCGGTGAAGGACGGGAAGTGCAGGTCGATGCGCGCGGCCTGCGCGATTCGTGTGGCGAGCGGCAGCAGTTCCTCGTCGTTGCCGATCGTCAGGGTCGTGAGCGTCGCGGTCTCGGACGCGTTCGTATCGTCGGCGTGTTCGGCCGGCGTCAGCAGCCGGATGCGTGCGTTCGTGCTCGGGTTCACTGTTTCGTCGGTCGGTTTCATGCGTGCTCCGGCTGGTGACGTGCGTCGTTCGCCGCGGCCTTGAAGGGCTCGGCGCCGATGCGGCGCACCGTGTCGATGAATCGTTCGCCGCGGCCGTCGGCATCGAGCCGCGCGTCGAGATACACGTTGACGAGCGCGTCCACGACATCGACGATCTCGTCCGCCGAGAACGACGGGCCGATCACCTTGCCCGGCCGCGCGGGGCCGCTCGTGCTCGAGCCGTCCGAGCCGCCGAGCGTCACCTGGTACCACTCCGCGCCGTCCTTGTCGACGCCGAGGATGCCGATGTGCCCGCTGTGATGGTGGCCGCACGAGTTGATGCAGCCGCTGATGTGCAGGTCGATGTCGCCGACGTCGTGCAGCATGTCGAGATCCTGGAACCGCTCGGTGATCGCGTCGGCGATCGGGATCGAGCGCGCGTTCGCGAGCGCGCAGAAATCGCCGCCGGGGCACGCGATCATGTCGGTCAGGAGTCCGACGTTTGCACTGGCAAGCCCGATCGCGCGCGCATGCTCCCACAGCAGGAACAGATCGTCGGCGTGTACCCACGGCAGCACCACGTTCTGCGCGTGTGTCACGCGCGCCTCGCCGGCCGAGAAGCGGTCGGCGAGTTCGGCCAGCGCGTCGAGCTGCTCGGGCGATGCGTCGCCGGGCGCCTGCAGGCGACGCTTGAACGACAGCGTGACGATGCGCAGCGCCGGATCGCGGTGTGCGGCGACGTTGCGCGCGAGCCAGCGCGCGAAGGCCGGATGGCGACTGGCATGTGCGGCCATGCGTGCTTCGGCATCGTCGAGGTCGAGCGTGCGCGACGTCAGCCGCGGTGGCACGAACGATGCCGCGATGCGGTCGAACTCGGCCTGCGGAATCGTGTGCGGGCCGCCGTCATGCTCGACGATCTGGCGGAACTCTTCCTCGACGTCGTCGATGTAGCGCTGCCCCTCGCTCTTCACGAGAATCTTGATGCGTGCCTTGTACTTGTTGTCGCGGCGTCCGTAGCGGTTGTACACGCGAACGATCGCCTCGATGTAGTTCATCACGTGCTGCCACGGCAGGAACGCGCGCAGCAGCGTCGCGATCAGCGGCGTGCGGCCCATGCCGCCGCCGGCGCTCACGCGAAAACCGAGCTCACCCGCGTTGTTGCGCACGAGCTTCAGCCCGACGTCGTGCCAGTCGGTCGCCGCGCGGTCCTCGGCCGCGCCGGTGATCGCAATCTTGAACTTGCGCGGCAGGAACGCGAATTCCGGATGCAGCGTCGTCCACTGGCGCATCACTTCGGCGAACGGGCGCGGATCGGCGATCTCGTCCGGTGCGACGCCCGCGCGCTCGTCGCACGAAATGTTGCGGATGCAATTGCCGCTCGTCTGGATCCCGTGCATGTCGACAGTCGCGAGCAGGTCCATCACGTCGGCCGCCTTCGCGAGCGGAATCCAGTTGAACTGCACGTTGGTGCGGGTCGTGAAGTGCGCGTTGCGGGTCGGCAGGCGCAGCGTGCCGAGCAGCGCCTGCGCGTCGCGGGCGGCGCGATAGGTCGCGTCGTCGGGCACGTCGTAGTCGCGTGCGATCCGGGCGAGCACGCGAAGCTGCGCGCTCGACAGTTCGCCGTACGGCACGGCCACGCGCAGCATCGGCGCATGGCGCTGCACGTACCAGCCGTTCTGCAGGCGCAACGGCCGGAACGCGTCCTCGCTCAGCGTGCCGTGCTGCCAGCGTTCGAGCTGGTCGCGGAACTGGGCGGCGCGGCTGTGCACGAGCGCCCGGTCGAAATCGGTATATCGGTACATGACGTGATACGCGAGAGGAGCGGCGGCGCAGGGGGCGCGCGCCGCTCGGGAGGGAACGTTGCGACGGGTGTCAGGCAACCGGAGACAGCGTAGGGAACGCGGGGCGGCGGGACAAGCAGCAGATCGGGATGAAAAGGGCGCAGCAGATTCGCGGGGCGCGGGCATGCGTTGCGCATGCCCGCGCCGGGTTCATGCCTGCGCGTCGACGATCAACGCCGGATCGAGCGCGCGGATGCGCTGGTCGATGAAGTAGCCGCCGCCTTCCTGGTAGCGCAGATACAGCCGGCCGCACGACACGCAGCGGCTGACGTTGCAGCGGTTGTACGGAAAGTGGCGCGGCGCGATCGGCGCGTCGTCGGACCCGTAACGCGTGCGGTCCGGATGGTATTCGTCGTAGGTCGGCTCGGGGTCATCGGGCGGCATGAGCGTCGCCACGTCGACGAGCTGCGTGTCCCGCAGCGACAGCGGCAGGCTCGTCCAGCCGGCAAGCGGGGTCTTCGTGCAGGTGCACGGCTGGGTGACACCGGCGGCTTCGGCCGCGAGCGTCAGCAGCGCGACGTGATCGAGGTAGGGCAATGCGCTCATGAGATGGGATGCGTGCGAAGGAGCGAAGGGGCTTGCAATGTAACCCGTATGCGCGTCGGCTGTACGGTGGCGGCCGCCGGCCGCCGTGCGGTTCAACCGGCCTTGCGTACCGCCGGCTCGGCGACCAGCTCGCCGAGCACGCGGATCGCGCGTTCGATGTCGCGGCTCCACGGATGGCCGAAGTTCACGCGCACGCAGCGCTCGAAGCGGTGCGCAGCCGAAAACAGTGGCCCCGGCGCGAAGCTGATGCCGCGCGCGATCGCCTGGCGGTGCAGTTCCATCGCATCGATCGCATCGGGAAACGACAGCCACAGGAAATATCCGCCGTCCGGCCGTACCCACTCGACGCCGGCCGGCAGCCAGCGCCGCAGCGCGTCGTCCATGCGCGCGAGCTGCGCCTGCAGTGCGCCGCGCAGCTTGCGCAGGTGACGATCGTAGCCGCCGTGCTCCAGATAGTTCGCGATGCCGGCCTGCGCGGGAATGCTCGCCGACAGCGTGGTCATCAGCTTGAGCCGCTGCACCTTTTCCGCGAACCGGCCGGCGGCGGCCCAGCCGATCCGGTAGCCGGGCGCGAGCGTCTTCGAGAACGAACTGCAATGCATCACGAGGCCGTGCCGGTCGAAGGCACGCGCGGGCAGCGGGTAGTCAGGGCCGAAATGGAGCTCGCCGTACACGTCGTCCTCGATCAGCGGCACCTCGCGCGCGGCAAGCATCTCCACGAGCGCGCGTTTCCTGTCGAGCGACAGCGTGACGCCGGTCGGGTTCTGGAAATTGGTCATGAACCAGCACGCGCGGATGTCGTGCCGGTCGAGCGCGTTCGCGAGTGCATCGAGATCGAGGCCCGTACGCGGATCGACGGGAATCTCGACCGCGCGCAGGTCGAGCCGCTCGATCGCCTGCAGGGCCGCATAGAAGCCGGGCGATTCGACCGCGACGACATCGCCGGGCCGCGTGACGGCCATCAGGCACAGGTTCAGCGCTTCGAGCGCGCCGTTCGTGACGACGATCTCGTCGACGGGCTGCGCGACGCCGGTCGCCAGATAGCGGCGCGCGATCTGCTGGCGCAGCGCCTCGTTGCCGGGCGGCAGGTCGACGACCGTGCTCCATGGGCTTATGAGCCGCGTCGCCTGCGCGAGCGACTTCGCGAGGCGCGGTAGTGGAAACAACTGCGGCGACGGGAAGGCGGAGCCGAGCGGCACGATGCCGGGCTGCGTCGCGGCGTCGAGCACCGAGAACACGAGATCGCTGATGTCGACCTTGCGCGTCGCGCCGGCGCGGCTCGCGCGGCGTTTCGCGGGCGGGTTCGCCGCCGGGCCCGCGCCCGGCGCGACGTAATAGCCGGAGCGTTCGCGTGCGCGGATCAGCCCCCACTGTTCGAGCAGGTAATACGCGCGAAACACCGTCGACTGGCTCACGCCATGTTGCGCGATGATCTGCCGCAGCGACGGCAGGCGCGTGCCGACCGCGAGGTTGCCGTGGCGGATTTCGTCGGCGATCGTATGGGCGAGGGTTTCGTAGCGTTTCATCGGTGCGGACGGGAACACGTGTCCGCCGCGCGCGGGGCCGGTGCGGCGCCGCGCCGGCGGGCGCGGGCCATTGTCCGACGGGCGGCCTGAAAAGGAAAGCGCGACGGCGCGGCGGCTGGCCGCGCTTTCGGGGCGATGCCGATGCCGGTGCTTGCGCCGCATCAGGCCGCGTTCGGCTCCGCGTTGCGGCCGTTCGCACCATTCCTTTCGCCTGGAAGCATCCAGCGCCAACGACGCGTAACGACTTTCTCCTGATCATTCGTTGTTCGCGCACCCGCATTCGTCTGCGCGCGACGACACGCGATCGAAGGGTGCACGCATGTCGTCCTCCACATGAGGCTGACACGGTGCGCGTGCGGCTTGTTCCAATTGCGCCGCGATATTTTTTATGGTCTTGTTGCACGATCACGCGTCGACTCGAAAAAGGACGGCGGATGCAGTCGGGCCATTCATACGGGGTCCCTTTGATCAGGGGAATGGGCGCGCGCGAGCGTGGGCTTCGTGCCGTCCGTCGATTGCTCGTCCTGTTGGCGCTGGGCGTGTCATGCGTGCCTGCGTTCGCCGCTTCTCCCGAGACTGCCAGTGACATCGTGCTGCGTGTGCTCGCGTGGCCGGGCTATGCGGACAACGATGTCGTCAATGCGTTTGAGACGCAATTCCATGTGCGCGTCGAAGTGACGTTCGTCGATTCCGACGAAGCATTGTGGACGCGGATGCACAGTGCATCGCCACCGCCGTACGACGTGCTCGCGGCCAACACCGCCGAGATCCAGCGCTATGCGCGCGGCGACCTGCTCACGCCGATCGACCTGTCCCGGATCCCCAACCGCCGGTGGCAACTGCCGAATTTCCGGCAGCTCGCGACGATCGGCGGGCTCGTGCGCAACGGCGCGACCTATGCGATTCCGTTCACGTATTCGTCGATGGGACTGATCTACGATCGCAAGCAGGTGCCGGTCGCGCCGCATTCGATGCTGGAACTCTGGAATCCGCGTTACCGTGGCAAGGTGCTCGACTTCAACAGCGCGCAGCATAATTTTTCGTTCGCCGCGCTCGCGCTCGGCTATCCCGACCCGTTCCACCTGTCGCCCGCGCAAACGCTTGCCGTCGCGCACAAGCTGGTCGACCTGCGACGCAACCTGCTCACGTATTACACGCTTCCGGAAGAGGCGACCGCGCTGTTCGTCCAGCATCGCGCGGCGCTGATGTTCGGCAACTACGGCACACAGCAGGTCGAACAACTGCGTCGCGCCGGTGCGGATGTGGGCTACGTGATTCCGGACGAAGGCGCGCTCGCATGGCTCGACTGCTGGGGCGTCACGCGCGGCGCGGAGCATCGCGAGCTCGCGTTCGCATGGATCAATTACATGCTCGAACCGGCGATCGGCGCGCTGCTGACCGAACGCCAGGGGCTCGCGAATACGCTCGAACCGCCACCCGGTCTCGAGGCCGGTCACCAGCACCTCGTCTGGATCCAGCCGGTGGAAGACATCGCGCGGCGTGAGTCGCTATGGAGCCGCATCGTTTCGGGCGATCGGCCGGAGCGGTTCGAAAAATGATCAGGCTCGGGCTCACGTCGAAGCTGTCGGTGCTGTTCGCGTGCATCGGCGTGATCGCGTCCGGCACGACCGGCTACTACACCTACCGTGCGAACCGGACGATGCTCGTGCAGGAAGCGCAGCACAGCCTGCTGATGTCGACGCAGTTGCTCGGGCAGCGCTTCACGACCGCGCTGTCCGATGTGGCCGACGATGCGCTCGTGCTCGCGCAATTGCCGTCGTCGGCACCTGTTGCCCACGGCGAAGGCACGGATCGTGCGCCGCGCACGCGGCTCGAGCAGGTGTATTACAGCTTCATGAAGAACCACCCCGAGTACCTGCAGATCCGGCTGATCGCGCGCGGCGATTTCGGGCTCGAGCGCATTCGCGTCGATCGCGACGCGCATGGCATCGTCGTGCTGCCGGAGAGTGCATTCCAGGAGAAAGGGCAGTTTTCCTACGTATTCGACACGCTTGCGACGGCGCCCGGTCATATCTACCTGTCGCCGATCGTGATCAATCACGAGACCGGCTCGCATTCGGCCGAAGGGCTGCCGATCCTGCGCGTGGGCACGCCGGTCGTCGACGACGACGGCCAGGTTGCGGGCGCGCTGGTCGTCGACGTCGAGCTCACGCGCATGTTCGACCGGCTCGAACGCGATCTACCGCAAGACTACGCGGTGTTCCTCGCGAACGAATGGGGCGATTTCCTCGTGCACCCCGATCCGTCGCAGATCTTCGGCTTTGATCGCGGGCGGCGCGTGCTGATGCAGGACAGCTTTCCCGACACGCGGCTGCTGTTCGCCGGGACGCGCACCAACGTGACGCTCAACGGTCTCACGCAGCCCGACGACGCGCCAGGCCAGATGTTCGCGTTCGTGCGCACGCCGTTCGGCAGCAACGAGGGTAACCGCTTCGTGGTGCTCGGCATGGCGCGTCCGCTCACGGACGTGCTGGCGCCGGCCGGGATGCTCGGCGAGCGCATCATCAGGATGGTGCTGTTGATGAGCGTGGCGGCGGTGATTCTCGCGATCCTGTTTGCGCGCGCGATCACGCGGCCATTGCAGATGCTCGCGCGCGCGGCGACCCACGTGTTCGACGATCCGGCCGCCGAACGGTTGCCCGTCGCGCGGGCCGACGAAATCGGCGTGCTGGCGCGCTGTTTCGACAGCATGCGCGTCGAGATCCGCACGCAGGTCGCGATGCTGCGCGCGAAGCAACTGGAGCTCACACACCTCGCCGGTCACGATCCGCTGACCGGCCTGCCGAACCGCCTGTTGTTCATGGAGCATCTCGATGCCGCGATCCGGCATGCGGCCGCGGTGCGCGAGGGGCTGGCGGTGATGTTCGTCGATCTCGACCGCTTCAAGCAGATCAACGACCAGCACGGGCACGCGGCCGGCGATCGCACGCTCGTCGCGGTCGCGAAACGGCTGAGCCTCGTGCTGCGCAGCGGCGACATGGCCGCGCGGCTCGGCGGCGACGAATTCATCGTACTGATTTCGGACGTGCGATCGCCGGCGGTGATCGGCGATATCGCGTCGCGTATCCAGATCGTGATGGCCGAGGAGCTGGACTTCGGCGACCGTCACCTGGCCGTGGGCGCGAGCATCGGCGTCAGCGAATATCCGGTCGATGGCGCGTCGGCGGAGGAACTGCTGGTCAAGGCCGACGCGGCGATGTACGCGGCCAAGGCGTCTGCGCAGTGCGCGTGCGTGCGTTACCAGGAACTGCTGGGCGGCGCGATTGCTGCCGACGCCGGCTGACGCGTGGCGGCGGGGGGCGGCCGCTGACGTCAGGCCGGTCATGCGCACGGCAGAAACGCGACGAGCCCGTCACGGACGGGCTCGCTGGATCCGGGCGCACCGCGCGCGATGCGCGCGTCGGCGGACTTAGTGGCCGAAGTAGACCGAGTCGCGCGCGTTCTGCACCTTGACCGCCGGTGCGCCGCCCTGGACGACCGGGGCCGGCTGCGCGCCATAGCCGCTGTTGTCGGCGGCGTGCGCGCGCGCTTGCGCGGCCTGGATGTCGGCCGGGTAGTACGGGCTCGACTGGCTCGGCTTGTAGCCGGCGTTTTCGAGCTGGACGAGTTCGTTGCGCACTTGCGCGCGGGTCACGGTGCTTTGGGCGAAGGCGCCGAACGAAGCGGACAGGGCGACAGCGGCAACGACTGCGGAAACGAGCGATTTCATGATGACCTCCGATGTTCTATTGACTTCGCCGGCGACACCATGTCGTAAGCGATTGATTACATCGTAGGCGCCGGTGGACCTAGGGTAAACGTGGGTTTCGATGAAAGATCGTTGCGCATCAGGCAACAATTTCAAGAGAATTTCGATCCAGCCCCATTCTGCGTTGCGGGAATTGCAAACCGGTGGCGGGCAGCGGGCGGCGAGGCGCCGCGCACGGGTGAATGCCCGGCGGCGGGGCGCCGGCAGGTGGGGCGGAAGGGGGCGTTGCCGGATCAGACGCCGTCGGCGTCGTCGATCTCCTTGCGCTCGCGGCGTTCCTCGTTGCCGCGGCGTGCGCGCAGGCGCTGGCGCGACAGGACCGCGATCACCTGCTGGGTGGGCGCGCCGGACGGCAGCTCGTTGCGGATGCGATCGGGCACCATCGGCAGGCCCGCGCGCTGCCGGCGCAGTGCCTTCGCGATTGCCCGGCGGCATTCGTCGCCGTGGCAATCCCATTCATCGCGGATTCTCTGGCAATAGCGGCATTGTTCCATGCGGACAGTCTAACGTGTCTTCGGGAACGGGGCCGGGTGTGGCGTCGAAAAGGGATGGGTGGGCGGATGTGCCAGTCATAACCCCGGACACTCAAGCCGATCAACAGTGTGTCCTTCCGGTACATCGATCGGAGGGAGCGATCCGGGAGAGCCATAGAAAAAGGAATTGCTTTTCGATACCGATCGCGCTCGGTAAAGCGCATCCGGTCGAACGACAAGAATAGTGTGCAAACGTACATTTGCAGTAGACGCGCGGCGGTATATATCGTCCTCACTTTCAACGACGCTCGTGAGGGACCTATGCGCGATCTGTGGGGAAAGGCAGTCGCCTGCCTGTCAATTCTGGCGAGCATGCTGGTATCCGTCAGCGCATTCGCGATTGGCAGTCCTTCATATACCGATATCGTGTCCGCGAACAGCGGACTCTGCCTGACAAGCGCGGGAAATTCGGCGTCGTGGGGCGCGGGCATCGTGCAGGCATCGTGCTCCGGCCAGAGCAATACGACCTGGTCGTTCGTACCGGTTGCCGGAAATCGGTATCACATCGTGCTGCAAGGCAGCGGTCTGTGCCTCAATGTGCCGGGCAGTTCGGGCACGAGTGGAACGCAGTTGATTCAGTACGGTTGTCAGGGCAGCAGCCTGCTGAACGATCAGTGGACGGTCGTCACGGTTGGATCGAGCTACCGGATCGTGTCTGCGTTGAATGGCTTGTGCGTGAACGTGAGCGGCGGATCAACGGCCAGCGGCGCGCAACTGATCCAGTATGGCTGCCAGGGTGCCACGCAGACCAGCGACCAATTCAACCTGTACCTGCCGGTCAACGCGTCGACCAACGTAGTCGTCGCGAGCAGCGGGCTGTGCATGACGATCAGTGGTGGCGTCGTCGTGCAGGGCGCGTGCAGCAATCAGGGCGCCACCGGCTGGCTGTTGCAGCCTGTCGGCAGTGGTTATCACGTGATCGCCCAGTCCACCGGACAATGCCTGAACGTCTATCAGGGCCAGCGCACGAGCGGCACGCCGCTGATTCCTTACGCGTGTCAGGACAGCTCGCTGACGAACGACCAGTGGACCGTCACGCCGATCGGTGGAAAGTACCAGTTGGTGTCGGTCGCGAGCGGGATGTGCGCGAGCGTCAGCGGCGGATCGCTCGCGTCCGGCGCGCAACTGATCCAGTCTCCATGTCAGAATGCGGCAACGTTGAGCGACCAGTTCGCCCTGACGTTGCCGCAGACTTTCCCGGTCACGCTGCCGTCGGCATGGAGCCCGGTCATCACGCTGCCGGTCAACCCGATCGGCCTCGCGAATACGCCGAACGGCAAGCTCGTGATGTGGTCGTCGAACCAGCCCTATACCATTCAGTCCGACGTGGGCTATGCGGTCACGCAGACGCAGACTGCGCTCTTCGATTCCGCGACGAACGCGGTGACGCAGTACATCGAAACGTCCGCGGGTTCCGACATGTTCTGCCCCGGCACCGCGATGCTGTCCGATGGACGGCTGCTGGTCAATGGTGGTGACAGCAGTCCCAAGACGACACTCTACGACTCGACGACGAATACCTGGAGCGCCGCCGCGACGATGAACATTCCTCGCGGGTATCAAGGCGATACGCTGCTGTCGAATGGCTCGGTGATGACGCTTGGCGGATCGTGGAGCGGCGGTTTGGGTGGCAAACAGGCCGAACTGTGGGACGGCAGCAGATGGACCGTTCTGTCGGGCGTGCCGGAAACGAACATCGTCGGTCCGGATCCGCAGGGCATTTACCGCGGCGATAATCACCTGTGGCTGTTTGCGCAGGCAAATGGCAGCGTATTCCATGCCGGCCCGAGTGCGCAGATGAACTGGATCTCGACGAGCGGCGTCGGCGCAATCTCGTCGGCGGGAAATCGCGGTGTCGACCCTTATTCGATCAACGGTACGGCATCGCTGTTCGACACGGGCCTGATTCTGAAGACAGGCGGAGCAAAAGCGTATCAGCAGAACGGTAGCACGTCGACCTATGCATCGAATTCCGCGTATCTGATCGATATCACGCGCGGCCCGGGGCAACCCGTGTCGGTGCAACGGCTGAACGGGATGACCTATCAGCGCGCATTCGCGAACAGCGTCATTTTGCCCAACGGCAATGTCGTGATCGTGGGCGGGCAAAGCGTGCCGATGCCCTTTACCGATACCACCGCGATCCTGGTGCCCGAGATCTGGGACCCGGCGACACATCGTTTCGATCTGCTGCAGCCGATGCGGACGCCGCGCACCTATCACAGCACGGCGATCCTGATGCCGGACGGGCGCGTGTTCGTCGGCGGCGGCGGGCAATGCGGCTTCGGCTGCGTGAGCAACCATCTGAATGCGGAAATCCTGACGCCACCTTACCTGCTCAATGCCGACAATACGCTTGCCTCTCGCCCGGCGATCGTGTCCGCGCCGACCAGCGCGATGCACGGATCGACGATGACGGTGTCGACGGGGGCGTCGGTCGCGTCCTTCGTGTTGATGCGAATGTCGTCGGTAACGCATTCGACGAACAACGACCAGCGCCGGATTTCGCTGCCGATCGTGTCGGCGAATGGCACAACCTATCAACTGTCGATTCCGGCTGATTCCGGTGCCGCGTTGCCGGGCTACTACATGCTGTTCGCGCTCGATGCGCGTGGCGTTCCCAGCGTGTCGAAGGCGGTCCGGATCCTATGAGGAAACGCTGTTCGTCGCGGGCCTGCCACGGGTGCGCCGTGTTGCTGTTGTGTGTCGCGTTGCTCGGGGTGGTCGGCTCGCGAGCGATGGCGCGTGGCGACGACGACGCGGGGCGCGCACTCTTCACCGGAGCGATGCCATTGACCGGCCGAATGTCGTCCCATCCCGGCGATCTTCCCGCGAATGTCGTGCAATGCGCGAACTGCCATGCGGAAACGACCGGCCCCGCCGTGCGGAACTCGATTGCGCCACGCCTCACGCGAAGCTGGCTCGTTGATCTGCAAAGCCGGCGCGGCGGCCCCCCGAGCCGTTACGATCTCCCCGCATTCTGCAGGATGCTGCGCGATGGAATCGACCCGGCTTATGTATTGCTCAATGTCGAGATGCCGCGCTACCGGATAAGCGAAGGCGATTGCGCGGCGCTCTGGCGCTTTCTCACCCATGTGCCGAGTGACCCCGCCTGACCCGCGTCGCCGACGCGCGATATGCAAAGCGGGGCTCTCGGTGTTTGCATTGTCCGCGCTTTGTGCGTCGGCGCTTGTACGCGGACAAAATGCGCCGATCGCGTATCACGGCGGACGCATCAAGCCGCCGGTTCTAGTTCCCGACTGGCCGGTTCGCACTGCGCAGGGGCGCGAAACGAACCTGCGCGCATTGCTGGTCGGACGCGTGACCGCGTTGCAGTTGTTTTTTACAGGCTGCTCCGCGATTTGCCCGATCCAGGGGGCAGTCTTTCAACGCGTACAGACATTACTTGGTGCACGCGCGGACGTTCAACTGCTATCGCTCAGCATGGATCCGCTGTCCGATACTCCGGATCGAATGCGTGCCTGGCTAGGGCGGTTCGATGCTCGGCCGGGGTGGATCGCGGCTGCGCCGGAGTTGCGGAATGTCGATGCCGTGCAGACATTGTTTGGCGGCGGTATGACGGGACTCGACAATCACGGAACCCAGGTTCATCTGATTGACCGGCACGGGCAATTGATCTGGCGTACTTATGAACTGCCGTCTGCCGAAACCGTTGCGGCGCTGCTCAAGCAGGCGTAGAGCCGGGCTCGGATCGGCCTATTTTCACCGCAACCGTAGCCGCCGGAATCCGAGGCGTCTTCTCGGGTTACCGCATGCACGATCCGCGCCTCGTCGCCGCGGCACCTGGCAGGCAGCACGTCGACAAAGCGGAGCGGGCTCGCTGGCGAGACCTGTCGGCGTTGACGATTCGCCGGCAGACGTCGCCATGCAAATGTCAGATCACATCGTAGAACAAGACAAACGCAAGCGTCGCCGCCGCCACCGCAATGCATCCGATCTCGAACACGATCAGGAAATTGCGCCGTCGTTTCGCGAGATTTCCGAGCGGATCAGCCCGGCGGCAACTGGGACATGGGTCCACCGTATTGGAATCCAGGACGCGATGACACGCGGGATTGGGGCAATATCTCGTGGCAAAAGGCGCGTTTTTCATGCTCCTGCCTCGCTTTCGGAGTCAACTATGCGCCATATTTTATTCACCTCAGGTCATCGTGATGACGTGAGGACGCCTGGTTCAGTCCGGTATTTCGCGCAATCAGAATCGAACGGAAGGATCTGCGGAGATCGTGAGGCGACTGCCGCCGCGCTCGGGGATGTCTGCCGGGCGCCGACGGTCGACGCGGCCGCCGTGGCGCCCGACGCGTTCGACGCCGGCCCGCGAGGCACGACATATTCGCCGCTCGCCGTGCTGTGGCGGCGAGCCCGGGAGCAGGCGATTCCCGTCTGCGCGTTCGCGCCGGACATCCAGCGCCTGGCTCACCTGAGCGACCAGATCCCCCAGATGGCAATCAGCAAACCGAGGCCGAATCCGCAGCCCAGCAACACGTACGTTTCCATTTCGCGCCTCTGAAATCCGCGCCGTCGCCGACGTTGCGGCGACTGGCAGATAGTAGTGTCCGTCGGAGCCGCGCCTTGGCGCCTTCACGGAGACGGGCGCGGGTCGTCGAGGTCGCGAATATTGCGCTTGTCAGCTTTCAGAACGCATGCGCGATTGCTTGTCGGTGGAGTGACATCCGCGGCACGACGGTGCGCGGCCGACGTCATTTCGTGTTTGCGTGCGCGCTATCGACCTGCGCGACGGGCGGCGCCGCGTGCCGGAAGATGCCTGACTTCCAGATCATCTGGGAAGCGGCGACGAGCACGAACAGCAGGACGACCATCCGGAATACGCGCGGCGACATCGTGTCCCGCAGCGGGCGAACCAGCCACATGCCGGCGATGGCGGGCAGGCTGGCCGCCGCCGAGATCGCGAGGTCGGCGGCGCTTGCGTGCGCGGCGCCGCTGAACGTCGTGATCAGCGTGACGATCGACACCACGAGGATGATCGCGATCTGCTTCGTGAACGCGCGGCCGGTCGCGCCGGATGAAATCAGGTAGGTGGCGAGCAGCGGCCCCGGCACCGACGCGATGCTTTCCATCAGCGCCGCGCCGAACCCGAGCGCGAACCCGACCGGCTTTTGCCATGCGTTTGGCAGGTTCAGCTTCGGCGCGCTCAGCATCAGCGTTGCCGCGACGATCAGCAGCGCGCCCGACGCGGCCTGCGCGTGGCCCGCGTTCAGCGACAGCAGAATCGCGACGCCGACGACGTTGCCGAATACGGTGCCGGCGATCGGTGCGGCGATCTTGCGCGCGGTGGCGAGCACTTCACCGCCTTCCAGCGCCTGCGGGATATTGCCGAGGATGATCGGCATCGACAGCAGCAGCACCGCGTGCCGGATCGGCAGGAACTGGCTGAGGATCGGCATCGCCACCAGCGGAACGCCGATGCCCGTGATCCCCTTGACCATTCCGCCGAGCAGCAGTGCGACGGCGATGCCGATCAGGTCGAGCAGCGCGAGCCCGTGCAGGCTGGAAACCAATACACCTTCAGTCAGATTGAGATGAATCATCGGGAGCAGGTCGAGACAGAAGCGGCGGCGGGGCGGTCGACGGCATTAGATACGGTTCGAGGCTGAATCTTACCCGAGCGCGACGCCGAGTATCGGGCGGGATCGCGCGATCGAATATCGTTGCCGCGGTTCGATGCAATTCATGATGCGCCGCTCTATCATGCGAAAAATACATGCACCGAAACAAGGAGGCGAGATGACGCTTGCGCAGTTGCAGGCCCTGGCGGCGGTCGTCGAACTCGGCTCGCTGACGGCCGCGGCCGACCGGCTCAGTCGCAGTCAATCCGCGATCAGCCATGCGCTGACCGAACTGGAGGACATCACCGGGGTCAAGCTGCTGTTGCGCGACCGCCAGCCGGTCGTCCTGACCGCCGCCGGCGAACGCCTGTGGCCATACGTGCAGAACGTCGTTCGGGAAGCGCAGACGCTGCGCCAGCAGTTCGGCCTGTCGCGCGGCAAGCTCGAAGGCCGGCTGGTGGTGGCGTCGCTGCCGAGCGTTTCGCTCGCGTTCGTCGTACCCGCGCTCGAAGCGTTGAAGGCGGCGCACGAGGGCGTGACGGCGGTGCTGCTCGAAGGCACGGACGCGGAAGTCGAAGGGTGGCTCGATGACGGTACCGCCGACATCGGCGTGGTCGCCGGCACGAAGACCTTCGCGAACAACCTGCCGCTGCTCGACGAGGATTTCGTCGCGGTGGCGGCGGACGGCATGTTCGACGGTCGCAAGAGCGTGTCGGCGAAACTGTTGTCCACGATGCCGTTCATTTTCTCGAAGGCGGGGTGCGGGCCGGTCATCGCGGATTACTTCGCGCGCAACGGTGCGTCGCTTCGCGCCGCGTTCAACGTGGTCGAGATGCGGACCATCCTGTCGATGGCGGAGGCGGGAATGGGCGTGTCGATCGTCCCGCGCATCA
This sequence comes from Burkholderia sp. Bp8998, assembly GCF_003854235.1. NCBI lineage: Bacteria > Pseudomonadati > Pseudomonadota > Betaproteobacteria > Burkholderiales > Burkholderiaceae > Burkholderia > Burkholderia sp. Bp8998. Next base: position 448,536 of record NZ_QTQF01000002.1, on the reverse strand, counting down.
CGCTCACCTACACGCGGTTCGGCGGCCGGGTGCTGGCGCTGTCGCCCAGGCTGCACCGTTCCGTGCGGCTGTCGTGGAACGCGACGGGCAACGCGGTCGCCGACGCATTCGTGAAGCTGGTCGACGCGCAGCGCGCGAAAACGGGAAAGGCGATTCAGGCGCGGGCGAAAAAGGGAAAGTAGCGGGCCGGCGGGGCGATGAGACGATGAAGTGATGAAGCGCGCTCATGGGCGACTTGCAGTTTATTCATGCCGGCAGCCGTCGACATGCAATACATTGTTCGGCACTCGTCCCGACTTCACAGCCCTGAAGGAGACCATCGTGCCGGCCTTGCCCACCCTGATTGCTTTCGGACTCGTATCGCTCGGCATGGTCCTGACGCCCGGCCCGAACATGATCTACCTGATCTCCCGCTCGATCTGCCAGGGCCGCCGCGCGGGGCTGGTGTCGCTCGGCGGCGTCGCGCTGGGGTTCGTGTTCTACATGTTCTGCGCGGCATTCGGCCTTACCGCGCTGGTGCTGACCGTGCCGTACGCGTATGACGTGCTGCGTTTCGCCGGCGCGCTGTACTTGGCGCATCTCGCGTGGCAGGCGCTCAAGCCGGGCGGCCGCTCCGCGTTTCAGGTGCGGCAGCTGCCGCACGACAGCGGCGCGCGGCTCTTCACGATGGGCTTCGTCACCAACCTCGCGAACCCGAAGATCGCGGTGATGTACCTGTCGCTGCTGCCGCAGTTCATTTCGCCGGGGCATGGCAGCGTGCTCGCGCAATCGCTGGCACTGGGTTGCGTGCAGATCGCGGTCAGCGTCAGCGTCAACGCGCTGATCGCGAGCATGGCCGGCTCGATCGCGGGGTTCCTTGCCGGTCGGCCGGTCTGGGCACGGGTGCAGCGCGGGTTGATGGGGACCGTGCTGGCCGGACTGGCCGTGCGTATCGCGCTGGAATCGCGACGCTAGCGGCGACGCGGCTCGCGGTGGAAACCGGCGCGCCGATGTGCACGCAATGTGCGTGCGGACGAACAGGCGCAGCCGATCCGCGTGACGCAGACCGTCTCGTATTCGCCGTATCCGCAGGCGGATGGCGCGCGACGTCCCGCACGAGCCGGACCCGGCCGCCCGCCGCGCGATCACGCGCCGCGGGCGGCCGCCGCATCAGCGCTCGCGGCGCTTCTTGCTCAGCTCGATCGTCTCGAACAACTCGTACTGCGCGGTCGGATGCTGATCCGCGCCCGGCGCGTGGTAGTAGCGCATCGTGATCGTCGTGTGGCCGCCCGGCTCGCCCGGATCGTGGTCGAACACGGCGATCCCGTAACCCGTGCCCGTATCGCGGCGCGCGGACCAGATCGCATCCTCCAGCGCATCGGCCGGCTTGCGCACGAACGTGTTCGCCGCCGTGCCCGGCACCGGCCGGTTCGGCTTCGTGAAGACCTTGGCCTGCGCGTAGCCGGTCGCCGGATTCTCGCCGTACACGTCGAGCGGCGCGCTGGTGCCGCCGCCGCCGAGGATCAGATGGATCGTGCCGTGGCTCGTGTCGAACGTCGTGCGGTCGGGATCGCTCGATCCGACCGGACGCGGCTGCAGCGTCTCGACGACTTCGCCGGTCGACGCATCGACGCCCGCGCGGTGATTGCAGCCGCGCACCGGGTAGCTGCGCTCGTAGTCGTGATCGTGACCGCACAGCACGAGGTCGACGCCGTAGCGGTCGAACAGCGGCAGCCAGGCCTCGCGAATGCCCTTGTCCGAGCCGTTGCCCGTCTTCGACGAGCTCAGCGCGTCCTGGTGCATCTGCACGACGATCCAGTCGATGTCGTCATCGTGCGACGCATGGCGCAGCGTGTGCTCGAGCCAGCGCGTCTGTTCGCCGTTGCTGTAGCCGCGCACGTAGAACGACGTGCCCGGTTCGATCGGCGCGTGGCCGGTGCTCGCGGCCGGCACCAGCGGAGCGGGGCCGCCGACGAACGCAGCCGCATCCTGGTACACGACGTCGTCGGCATCGAGCGAGACGAACAGCACCGAGCTCACGCGGAAGCTGTACCAGCGGCCCGGAAAGCGCGTGCCGTTCTCGGGCAGCGTATAGCGCGCGAGATACGAGTCGAGCCCCTGCGGGCCGTTGTTGAATTCGATCTCGTGATTGCCGGGGCATGGCATCCACGGGCGGTTCGCGGCCGACGTCTGGTTGTTGTTGCCGAAGTCGCGCCACACCTCCGGCTGATGCGCGGGGTTCAGGTTCGCGTAGCAGAGGTCGCCGTTCAGCAGGTGGAACAGCGGCTGGAACTGCTCGACGGCCTGCACCGCGAAGCGGCTTTGCGGCGACGACAGCACCCACGCGCCGTTCGGCGTCGCGAGGTCGCCGTAGCTCGTGAAGCGGAACGGTGCGCGTCCGCGCGGCGCGGTCGTGAAGGTCGCGGCGAACGGCTGCGCGGCGTTGCTGTCGTTGTCGGCCGTGAGTTCGTAGCGATAGCGCGTGTTCGGTTTCAGGCCGTGCACGCGCGCGTGGTACGTGAACACGGTTTCGCCGTTCAGGCCGTCGGTGTAAAGGCGCTGCACGCCGTGCACGGTGCGAGCCGGTTCGCCGTCGGCGACGATCCGCGCACGCGGATTGACGGCCGGCGCGAGCGACGCCCACGAGATCGCGACTTCCGACGTCGGGTCGCTGCCCCACGTCAGGTGCACCTGTTCGGGGGTGCCGTCCGGGTTCGACGCGGCGGCACGGGCGGCCGCGAGCCCGCCCGCGGCGGTGGCGAGGCCCGAGACGCCGGCCAGTTTCAGGAAGCCGCGACGCGAGACGGAAGCGGCCGGCTCGTTCGACTCGGCGGGGAAGTTGTCCTGGTTCGACATGGTCGTATTCTCGTTGGATGACATGCGAGATGCGGAACTGCCCGGCCGTGCGCGAGCGCGTCCGGGCGTGGGCCGGAAACGAGCGGGATCCCGGTGGCACGCATTGTCGACGCGCAGTTTTGCCGGGTTGTGACAGACGGTCATCAACGCACGGACCCGCTGCGTCGATGGACGTGCGCGGCGTTGCCGGCGCGGCGCAAATTTATTTGCGTGTGTCGCGACGGATTTTTCCGCAGGCGTCGTTTAACGAACGAACGGCACTTTCAGCCGGGAAACGATGCTTCGGAGTCTTGCATGAAACTTTCCATTTCATTACGGTTTGCCGCGGGATGCGTGGCCGCGCTGGCGACGTCCGCCGCATTCGCGCAGGCCGTCATCGTCGCGCCGGTCGCGCCGCCGCCGCCGCGTGTCGAAGTGATGCCGGCGCCGCGCGCGGGCTACGTATGGGACCAGGGCCACTGGCACTGGCGGCAGGGCCGCTACGTGTGGATTCCCGGGCACTGGCAGGTGGTGCGTGCCGGCTACCACTGGGTGCCAGGGCACTGGGCCGCGCGCGGCCCGAACTGGCGCTGGGTGCCGGGTCACTGGGCGTGACGCGCAGGGTGCCGCACGGCGCGCAGCGCCGGTGCGGCGCGACTTCCACACAACCTCGTCAGTCGAGCCATGCCTTTTCGAACCCTCGTGATCGTGGCAGCCGCGGCCGTCGTGCTGGCCGGCTGCGTCGTGGTGCCGGCGCGCCCGGTGTATTACCGGCCCGCGCCGGTCGTCGTATATTGATCGCGCCGGCCGGCTTGCTATCGACAGGATCGATATGCCGTTCGAACCGGATGTCGACGAAACCGACCGGGCCGATCCCGGGTGCGGCGCGCGACGCGTTGTCGACGCGCCGGCATGGCGCCGTGCGGCGCCGGCCCGACGCATGCAAGGAGAGCACGACGATGAGCTTCAGCCGGACGGCGGGCACACCCGCCGGCAGCATGTGGCGTTCGCACCGCGCATGGCGGAGCAACCCGCGTTGAGCGACGCCGATCCGGACGCGGAGCTCGTCGCGCGGGTCGGCGCACGCGACACGTCGGCCGTGCGCGTGCTCGTCGCACGCAAGCTGCCGCGCTTGCTCGCGCTCGCGACGCGCATGCTCGGCGACCGGACCGAAGCCGAAGACGTCGCGCAGGAAACCTTCTTGCGGATCTGGCATCACGCGCCGCGCTGGCGGGACGGCGAAGCGCGCTTCGACACATGGCTGCATCGCGTCGTGCTGAACCTGTGCTACGACCGTTTGCGCGGGCGACGCGAGGAGCCGGTCGACGAATTGCCCGACGTGCCCGACCCGCAACCCGAGCCGGCCGCGCACGCGGAGTTGCGCTCGCGCGACGCGCGCGTGCGCGAGGCGCTCGCCGCGCTGCCGCCCAGGCAGCGGGAAGCGCTCGTGCTCCAGTACTATCAGGACATGTCGAACATCGAAGCGGCCAACCTGATGGGCATCACCGTCGATGCGCTGGAAAGCCTGCTCGCGCGTGCGAGGCGCAACCTGCGCGCGCAACTGGCCGGCGACCCACCTAGCGAGGACAAGCGATGACACCCGAACGATTCCGTACCATCGTCGCCGCGTACGGCTCGGATGCGCGGCGCTGGCCGCAAGACGAGCGCGCGGCGGCCGAAGCGTGGGCGCAAGCGCATCCGCGCGACGCGCTGGAGGCGCTCGACGATGCCGCCGAGCTCGATGCATGGCTCATGCGGGACACGGTCGCGCCGCCCGCGCCGGCGCTCGTCGAACGCATTGTCGCGTCGGCGCCTGTGCCGCAACGTGCGCGGCGCCGGGGAAAGGTGTGGTGGTCGGGCGCGGCATTCGCGGGCGTCGGGCTGGCCGGCGCGCTGGCCGGCGCGCTGGCGGTGTCGATGCTGATGCTCGGCGGTGCGTCGATCGCGCAACACGAACCGGGCTACCTGACGACGACGTTCGGCAGCCCGAGCATCGACGGAGGCGACGAGTGAGCGAGCGCGGCTGGAAATTCATTCTCGTCGGATCCGTCGTGCTGAACGTGTTCATGCTCGGCGCGATCGGCGGCGGCGCGTATCAGTGGTTTTCGACGCATCGCGATCTGCATGGGGCCGGGATGCCGGGACAGCGTACGGCGTTGCGGTTCGCCGCGGACGAATTGTCCGATGCGCGTCAGCAGGAATTCATGGCGGCGCTGAAGGCGGCACGCAAGGACGGTCGGGATTTCGCCCGTGAAGGACGTGACGGGCGGATCACGGTGCTGGACCTGCTGGCGGCGCCGCAGCTCGATCGTGCGGCGATCGACGCGGCGCTCGATCGGACGCGGGCGGCGGACAGTGCATTGCGCGGGCAGGTCGAGCGCAGTGTCGTCGATTTCGCGGCGACGCTGACGCCGGACGAGCGCGCGAAGTTCGTCGACGGGCTGCGGCGTAGCGGGAACTGGCGATTGCCGGCGAGATGGCAGAAAAATCCGGACGCGCACGGGCCCTCGTAAACAGCGTGGCGTGACGACGCTCCACGTTCGCCCGTTCGGATTATGATGACCCGATCGGCGGCGGCGCATTCGACGCAACGCGAGGCGGCGATCCCGAGTGCCGCGACAGGGGCGAACCATGGATCGAAGCGAAGACTTTATCGTGCGTACCATGTCGGCCGGCGAGGTGGCCATGTCGGTCGAATGGGCGGCTGCAGAAGGGTGGAACCCCGGCCGGCATGACCCCGACTGTTTCAGGGAAGCGGACCCGGCCGGCTTCTTCGTCGGGGTTTTGCGCGGTGAGCCGGTCGCGTGCATCTCCGCCGTCGCTTATGACGAACGCTTTGGCTTCATCGGCCTCTATATCGTGAAACCCGGGTTTCGCGGCAAAGGCTTCGGCATGCGCATCTGGCAGCACGGCATGCGTTACCTCGGAGACCGCAACGTCGGGCTCGACGGTGTCGTGGCCCAGCAGGCGAACTACCGGAAGTCCGGGTTCCGGCTCGCGTATCGCAACATCCGCTATCAGGGGCGCGTGGACGGCATCGGGTGCGCGCATGTGGCGGCCGCTGCCGATGTCCCGTTCGAGCAGCTGCTTGCGTACGATCGCCAGTGTTTTCCGGCGGCGCGCGAGCGTTTCGTCTCCACCTGGATCGCGCAACCGGATGCCGTTGCGCTTGCTACGGTCGATGCCGGCCGTGTCGCCGGATACGGCGTCGTGCGCCACTGCACGGCGGGCTGCAAGATCGGCCCGCTCTTCGCCGATGACGCTGACATTGCCACCGGGCTGTTTCGTGCGCTGGCGTCGCGCATGCCCGGCGAGGTGATCGTGCTCGACGTGCCTGAAACGAATCCCGCGGCCGTCGCGCTGGCGGAACGGCACGGCATGTCGAGCGTCTTCGAAACCGCGCGGATGTACACGAAGGAAGCGCCCGCGATCGCGATCGATCGTGTGTTCGGGGTGACGTCGTTCGAGTTGGGCTGACAACTTCCCGGCTACTTCTCGAACCAGTATTCGAACTCGGTATGGTTCTGGTTGAACGCCTTCGCGTCGGACACGGTTTCCGCACGCACGATGCGGTGGATGCCTCGGAACTTGCCCGACATCTGACATCGCCGCACCGAATCCGGAATATTTCATCCATTCCGCGACGGATTTCCCGCCGACCCCCGTTAAACAGGGGTACGCAACGCGAGAGCCCCCGTCATGGACCATCCGAACGACATCTCACCGGCCGCCATCGCACTGAATCGTTTCGGTCTCGGCGCGCGGGCCGACGACGCGCCGCCGGCTGATCCGAAGGCCGCGCTGGTCACCCAGTTCGACCGCTACGACGCGCGTCCCGCCGCATGGGCCGGCGAGCCGGACGCGGTCACGCTTGCAACCCGGTTCGCGAATACCCGCAACGCGATGACGAGTGACGACGCGGCCGCAAAGCGCGCGACCGCGCAGTCGATCCGTCGTGACGGCTACGACGCGTATCGCAGCGCGGTCGCTGCACGGCTGAACAGCGCGCTCACCACGTCCGCGCCGTTCGTCGAGCGTCTCGCGCATTTCTGGGCGAACCATTTCGCGGTGTCGGTCGACAAGGGGCAGGTCGCCGCGTACGCGGGCGCATTCGAGCGCGATGCGATCCGCCCGCACGTGCTGGGCCGCTTCGAGGACATGCTCGTCGCCGTCGAGCAGCATCCCGCGATGCAGCTGTTCCTCGACCAGGCGCGCTCGGTCGGCCCCGACAGCCCGGCCGCGCTGCGCGCCGACGCCCGCAATCCGGCGGCGCGGCGCGGCCTCAACGAGAACCTCGCGCGCGAAATCATGGAGCTGCATACGCTCGGCGTACGCACCGGCTATACGCAAGCGGACGTGACGGAATTCGCGCGTGCGCTGACCGGCTGGAGCATCGCCGGCGGGCGCGGGCCGCAGCCCGGCGATGCGGCGCCCGGTGCGTTCGTGTTCCGCCCGAAGCTGCACGAACCGGGGGCACGCACGGTGATGGGGCGCACCTACGACCAGCCGGGCGAGGCGCAGGCGCGCGCGATCCTGAGCGATCTGGCGCGTGCGCCGGCGACGGGCCGGCATGTCGCGTTCCAGCTCGCCCGTCATTTCGTCGCCGACAATCCGCCGCCCGCGCTCGTCGACCGGCTCGCCCGCGCATTCGAGACGAGCGGTGGCGACTTGCCGACCGTCTATCGCGCGCTCGTCGATGCGCCGGACGCCTGGTCGCCGGTCAATCGCAAGTTCAAGACACCGTGGGAGTGGGCCGTGTCGTCGCTGCGCGGGCTCGGTTGGCGCGACGCGGGCGACCTGAAGGCCGCGCCGCTGCTCGCGCAACTCGGCCAGCCGGTGTGGCGGCCCGGATCGCCGGCCGGCTACGACGACGTCGCCGCGAGCTGGGCCGCGCCCGATGCGCTGGTGCGCCGGGTCGAGATCGCGCAGCGGCTCGCCGCGCGCACGGGCGACCGGCTCGATCCACGCACGCTCGGCAATACGCTTCTGGCCGGCTCGTTGAGCGCACCGACGGCGACGGCACTGTCGCGCGCGGAAAGCGCGACCACGTCGCTCGCGCTGCTGCTCGTATCGCCCGATTTCCAACGGAGATGAACATGGCTCGATCCATTTCCCGTCGACATTTCCTGAGCATCGCCGCCGCCGGGGCGGGCGCGATCCTCGTCGCGCCGCGCATCGTGTTCGCGAACGTCGAGACCGACCGGCGCTTCGTGTTCGTGATCCAGCGCGGCGCAGCCGACGGGCTGAACATCGTTGTCCCGTATGCGGAACCCGCGTATGCGTCGCTGCGCGGCCCGCTGGCGATCGACGCGTCGTCGGCGACGCGCATCGACGGCACGTTCGCGCTGCATCCGTCGCTCGTGCAGACCGCGCAAATGGTTCGCGACAAGCAGGCGCTGTTCGTCCACGCGATCGCGTCGCCGTATCGCGACCGCTCGCATTTCGATGGCCAGAACGTGCTCGAGACCGGCGGCCGCGCGCCATACCAGGTGAAGGACGGCTGGCTGAACCGGCTCGCCGCGATGCTGCCGGCGACGCGGGACAACGCGATCGCGTTCGCGCAGACGGTGCCGCTCGCGTTGCGCGGCAGCGTGCAGGCCGCGTCGTACGCGGCATCGGGTTTGCCGGCCGCGCCGGACGACCTGCTCGCGCGCGTGTCGGCGCTTTACGAGGCCGACGCGCAGCTCGGGCCGCTGTGGCAAACGGCGATGGCCGTGCGCGGCCTCGCCGGCGACGTACATGCGCGCCAGGATCCGGCGGGTGTCGGCAAGCTCGCGGCGACCTTTCTCGCGCGCGACGACGGCCCGCGGATCGCGATGATCGAGACGGGCGGCTGGGACACGCACAGCGCGCAGAACGCGCGGCTCGCGAACCAGTTGAAGGCGCTCGACACGATGCTCGCCGCATTGCGCGACGGTCTCGGACCCGTGTGGCGGCAGACCACGGTGCTCGTCGCGACCGAGTTCGGCCGCACCGCCGCCGCGAACGGCACGGGCGGCACCGATCACGGGCAGGCGTCGGTCGCGATGCTGGCGGGCGGGGCGGTCGATGGCGGACGCGTGATCGCCGACTGGCCCGGCTTGCGGCCGGGCGACCTGTACGACGGGCGCGACCTGAAGCCGACCGCGTCGCTCGACGCGCTGATCGCGGGCGCGGCCGCCGAAAGCCTGCGGCTCGATCCCGGCCGTACCGCGTCGACGCTGTTCGAGGAGAGCGGCACGACGCGGCCGATGACGGGCCTCGTTCGCGGAACCGCGTGACGCGCGGCATGCGCGTGTTCGCATCCGCCAACCCGATTACACATGACACAACAGGGAGAAATCGAAGATGAAGATCCGATCCGTATCGCTTGCCGTATGGATGACGATGAGCGCGGCGCTGATGTCCGCTTGCGTGGTGGAACCGGCGCGGCCGCCGCAGCCCGCGCCGGTCGTCGAAGTGATGCCGCCGCCGCCCGCGCCCGGCTATCGCTGGACGAAGGGCCATTACCGCTGGGCCGGCAACCACTGGGCGTGGGTGCCGGGGCATTGGGTGGCCGTGTATTGAAGCGGGCGAACGGCACGCCGTTCACCAACCGATCCGGTGCTTCTCCTCGGTTTCGCTATGTCGCCAGTCGTCGTCCGCGTGCAGATACTGGCTCGTCGTCGTCAACGATACGTGGCCGAGGTTGTCGCGCACGAGCCGCAGGTCGATACGGCCGTCGGCCATATGCGAGCCCGCGCTGTGGCGCAGCCAGTGCGCGGACGCCTGTTCGAGCACGCGCGCTTGTGCTTCACCTGCATCCCCTTGCGCACGCAACCGGTCGGCCGCGAACCGGAACACCTGCTTCACGATCCGGTGCAGCGCCGCGCGCGTGAGCGGCTTGCGCGTGTGACCGGCAGGCAGCACGAGCGGCGTGGGTTCGCCGTCCGCCGGGAGCGCGGGCAGGCCATGCGCGCGCCGGTAGCGCGTGAGCTCGGCCATCATCTCGGCGGTGGCCGGCACGAGCCGTTGCCGGCCGCCTTTGCCGGTCACGTCGAGCCACCAGCGATCGTGCCCGTTCGCATCGCGCCGCGCGAAGAATTGCCCCATCGTCGTTTCGGCTGCTTCAGTGATGCGCAGCCCGCCGAGATACAGCAGCGTGAAGACCCAGCGCGCGCGATCCGCATGGAAGGCGGCGCGTGCGTCGTCGCGCGGCATTGCTGCGATCGCGTCCTTGACCGCCTGCCACAGCGGCGGCCCGAGATGCCGCGTGACGCGCGGCGCGGGCCGTCGTTGCCGCTGCCGCGACAGCGCCAGCGGATTGCCGGCCAGATAGCCCGCCTGCACGAGCCACGAGAACATCACGTTCAGGATCACCAGCGCCTGCCGCCGGCTGGCCGCCGACAGCGGCCCGTAGAACGGCCGCCAGCGCGGATCGCCGCGCGGATGCTTGCGGCCGCCGTTCGCGCACCACACGTCGGCCGGCGCGGGCGCGACCAGGAACTGCCGGTAGACGACGAGATCCTCGTGCGTGAGCGACGACAGCGGCTTGCCGCACGCGATCACGGCCCACAGCAGCAGGCGTTCGGCTTCCTTGCGGTAGTTCTGGAACGTGGTGGGCGTGTCGACGAAGCGCGCGAGCCATGCGCGCACGGCGTCGAGATCGTGGGTCGCGGCGATCTGCGGATGCGCGCCGGTCGAGCGGTTGGTGCCCGCGCGTCCGTCGAGCGCGGCCGGCACGGTCAGCGCATCGATCGGCTGCGGCCGCAGCGCGGCGTCGGACGGAACGGGTGAGGTCATGCGAACAGGGGGCGCGGCTTGCCGGTGGCCGGGCGGGCGCACGCGGCGCGACGAAGCGGTCGAGGAAGCGTCGATGGTAATACACGATCACCCCGCGGTGAAGCCGCCGTCGAGCGCATCACCGCAGCGACAACGCGCGGTTCAGCAATGTCCGCACGAGCGTTGCCTGCCGCGTGACGCCCCTTATCGAGAAGATCGCCCGCGGATGCGAGCGGGCGGTGTGCTTGCATATCTCGAATGAGGGTGGCGGCACGCGCCCTGTAAGCTATTTGCGAACTTTAGTGGGCGCCATTCGTCAAATCGCCCCGCCAACGTTTCCAGAGGAATATCAGATGATCCGCAAGACCCGAACGCTGCTCGGCGCGGCCGTGATTGCCGGCAGCACGCTGCTCGCCGGATGCCAGACCGACGCGGCCGCGACGGCGCCGAACGCGGTGCGCCCGGCCGACAGCAAGCCGGTGACCAGGACCGTCTATGTCGCGCCGCAGTCCGCGCGCTGCACGGGCGTCGCGCCGATGGAGTGCCTGCAGGTGCGCAATAGCCCGACCGAGCCGTGGAGCCTGTGGTACGCCGGTATCGAAGGCTTCGCGTACCAGCCCGGCTCCCTGTACACGCTCGAAATCGACGAGTACCGCGTCGCGCGGCCGCCGGCCGACGGTTCGTCGATCCGCTGGGTGCTCAAGCGGGTCGTCGAGCGCCGCCAGGTGAACTGACGGCCGCGCGCGCCCGCGGTGCCGCTTACGCGGACGGCCGTGGCGCGACCGGCCGCGGCGGCGCGGCGGTATCGATCCGCCGGAACACGACGGACGACAGCAGCGTGACCGAGCCCATGCAGACGAACGACAGCATGAAGCCGTTCGCCGTCGAGCCCCAATGCTCGGCGAACAGGTTCACGAGCCCGCCGCCGATCGACACGCCGAGCCCCATCGCCAGCATCTGCATCATCGTGAACAGGCTGTTGCCGCTGCCGGCGTCGGCGTGCGACAGCCCCTTCAGCGTCACGGCGTTCATCGCGGCGAACTGCATCGAGTTCGCGGCGCCGAACACGATCAGCAACGCCATCTCCAGCGCCGGCGCGGGCCGGGCCGAGACCAGCGCGAACCCCGCGATCGCGCAACCGACGATCCCCGTGTTCACGACCAGGAACGTCGCATAGCCGAAGCGTTTCGCGAGCGGCGCGATCCAGCGCTTCGCGAGCACGCCGGCGATCGCGGCCGGCAACATCATCATCCCGGACTGCAGCGGCGTATAGCCGAGCTGCACCTGCATCAGCAGCGGCAGCATGAACGGCACCGCGCTCGTGCCGATCCGGCACAGCAGGTTGCCGAGCAGCCCCGCGCCGAAGTTCGGCTCGCGGAACAGCCCGAGCCGGAACAGCGGCTGCGCGCGCCGCCGTGCATGAGGCAGGTACGCGAGCGCGCTCGCCACGCCCAGCACGGCCAGCCCGATCGCCCAGCCGGTGCGGTGCGCGGGCATCGGCGGATCGATCGCGAGCGACAGCGCGATCATCGCGACCGACAGCAGCGCGCAGCCGACGAAGTCGAACGGCGGCGGCTGCGTCGCCTGGTCGTGCGGCAGGAAGCGCTGCACCGCGAGGAAGCCGACCACGCCGACCGGCACGTTGACGATGAACACCCAGTGCCAGGAAATCGCCTGGGTGAGCCAGCCGCCGAGCGTCGGCCCGACGATCGGGCCGAGCTGCCCGGCGATCGACACGAACGCGATCGCCGCGACGTACTGTTCGCCCGGCACGCGACGCAGCACGGCGAGCCGCCCGATCGGCAGCAGCATCGAGCCGCCGATGCCCTGCACGGCGCGCGCGACGACGAGCTGGCCGAGCGTGTGCGACGCGGCACAGCCGATCGACGCGAGCGAGAACACGAGGATGGCGAGCGAGAACACGCGGCGCGTGCCGAACCGGTCCGCGAGCCAGCCGGATGCCGGCGTGAGCATCGCCATCGTCAGCGTGTAGACGACCACGACCGGCTGCATCGCGAGCGGCGACGCATGCAGGCTTTGCGCGATCGACGGCAGCGCGGTGTTGACGATCGTCGTGTCGAGCGACTGCATGAAGAACGCGGCGGCGACGATCCACAGCAGCGCGGAGTGTGAGGGTTCGCGGAACATGACGGAATGGGAAGTGCGGCGACCGGCGCGGCGACGGTGCGGCGTGCAACATGCAAGGCGCGACACGGCCCGGTGGGCCCGCGCCGGCGCACGGCCTGTCTACGAGCGTTCGATGGTACCGATTCCGGCGGTCATCGGGAAGATGCCTGAAGGCATTGACCTCGACCGTTCACGCGGCATCCGGCCGGATGCCCGCCGGCCGGGCCGCGCACCGCAGCCACCGCCCACCATCCACCGTGACTAACGTCATGCCGCGCGTTTCTGCGAAATCACCAGCAACGCCCCGTTCTTGTCCTCCAGCACCGCGCGGTATTCGTGCGGCCCGGCCTGCACCGGCACGCGCACCGACGCGCCGGCCTTCACGACCCGCGCCATCGCCGCGTAGAGGTCGTCGTCCTCGTCCACCCGCAGCGTGAGCGCCGCGCGCTCGACGATCTGCTCGTCGCCGGCGACCAGCGCGATCGTCAGCGGGCCGCCGTCGAGCGCGCAATAGCGGTCGCCGTCGCGGAACTTCACGTTCAGGCCCAGCCCGTCGACGAACAGCGGCAAGGCCGTGTCGATGTCGTCGACCGGGTACAACAGCATCGATACCTTCATTCCCTGTCTCCCTTGTCGTGATGTGGTCGGCGCGCACTGCACCGTCGTTCGATGCTAGCGCGCGGTGCCGGTGGCGACGCAGTCCGATCGGATGACGGTGAAACCCCTCTGTCCCCGCAGGCGTGCCGTTACTCCAAACAGACGATGCCCGTGCGGGCCCGCGCGCCGACACTCCCATCCGTGGACCGTCGCTATTCGTCCGTATCGTGCGGGCGGCTGCACGACCCCGACTCGTCCAACATACATGGAGACGCACGCAATGAAGTTTTCCCTCATCTACGAAGCCCAGACCACCGACGCATCGCGCGAGGGCGACCATCAGGTGTTCAAGGAGACGGTCGAGCAGGCGCTGCTGGCCGAGCAGGTCGGCTTCGACACGATCTGGTGCGTGGAGCACACGTCGCTGACCAACTATGCGCACATGAGCGCGCCGGAAACCTTCCTTGCGTACCTGGCCGGCCGCACGACGCGCATCGGCCTCGGTCACGGCGTCGTGTGCCTGCCGCCGGCGATGAACCATCCGATCAAGGTCGCCGAGCGCGTCGCGCTGCTCGACATCCTGTCGGGCGGCCGCGTGCATTTCGGCGTCGGCAAGGGCGGCAGCCAGCAGGAAGCGGGCGCGTTCGGCTATGACCTCAACGAACTGCAGCCGATGATCGACGAGTCGATGTACCTGGTGCCGAAGATGTTCGTGCAGGACGAGATCGAGCACGACGGCCAGTACATCAAGATTCCGAAGCGTCCGATCCACCCGAAGCCGTTCCAGGATCCGCATCCGCCGATGTACCTCGCCTGCACGAACACCGACGCGCTGCTGCGCGCCGGCCAGCGCGGGATGGGTGCGCTGGTGCTCGGCTTCGGCGGTCCCGATGAAGTCGCGAAGAAGAACGCGGTCTATCGCGAAGCGTGGGCGAACCGCAAGCCGGAGGACCAGGTCGGCTTCCGCCCGACCCAGCACCTCGCGGCACTGTGCCCGACGGTCGTGATGGCGGACGGCCAGAAGGCCCGCAAGATCGGCATCCGCGGCCAGCGCTACTTCATGGAATCGCTCGCGTACTGGTACACCGGCGGCGAGCGTCCGGACCCGGCGAAGTGGGGCGACGACCTCGTGCAGGCCGATACCGGCGAGATGGTGATCCGTTCGCGCTTCGCGTCGGAGGAAGTCGTCGTGAACTTCGCCGATCCGGCGCTCGCGATGATGAACCCGAACCACGCGTACGGCACGGTGGACGACTGCATCGGCTACGTGGGCCGCCTGCAGGAAGCGGGCGTCGACGAAGTGCTGTTCCTGTGCCAGATGGGCACGGTGCCGCACGACGCGCAGATGGAGACGATCCGCAACATCGGCGAGCACGTGATCCCGTTCTTCAACAAGGAGCAGGAGCGCGCCTGCGCGTGAGGCGGGCCGGGTCGCGTCGCGCCGGTCGTCTCTTCGGACGATGCGGCGCGGCCGTGCGAGCCCGACCATCGTCGGCTGGAACCCTCGCTCGCGGCGCCGGCCGCGACGGACAACGTTAAGAGAGATCGGGGTGGCGCGGCAGCGCGCTCCGTTTCACAGGAGACATTCGTGCATCGCGACAACGATTCGAACGCACTGGCCGCCACCCTGATCGCCCGGGCCGAGGCGCTGGCGCCGACGCTCGCCGGCCGCGCCGCGCAGGCGGAAGCGCAGGGCCGCATCCCGGCCGAGACGATCGCCGACATGCAGGCCGCCGGCTTCTTCAAGGTGCTGCAGCCGACGCGCTACGGCGGCTACGAGCTCGATCCGCAGGTCTTCTTCGACATCCAGATGGCGCTCGCGCGCGGCTGCATGTCGACGGCATGGGTGTACGGCGTCGTCGGCGTGCACAACTGGCAGCTCGCGCTGTTCGACGAACGCGCGCAGCAGGACGTGTGGGGCAAGGATCCCGCGACGCTGATCGCGTCGACCTACATGCCGGTGGGCCGCGTGACGCCGGTCGAAGGCGGCTTCCGCCTGTCCGGCCACTGGAAGTTCTCGAGCGGCAGCGAACTGTGCGAATGGGTGTTCCTCGGCGCGCTGGTGCCGCCGGCCGAAGCAGGCCAGCCGCCGGAGTACCGCACGTTCCTGCTGCCGAAGTCCGACTACCGGATCCAGCAGGACTGGGACGTGCTCGGCCTGCGCGCGACCGGCAGCCACGACATCGTCGTCGACGACGTGTTCGTGCCCGCGTACCGTACGCACAAGGCGATCGACGGGATGATGGGGACGAGCCCGGGCCTTGCGGTGAACGACGCGCCGCTGTTCAAGCTGCCGTTCGCACAGATCTTCGTGCGCGCGGTGTGCACGTCGTGCATCGGCGCGCTGCAGGGCGCGCTCGACGATTTCACCGGCTACGCGGCCACGCGCGTGTCGGCCAACAGCGGCACGAAGACGACCGACGATCCGGGCGCGCAGAACGCGTGCGCGAACGCGGCGGTCGCGGTCGACGAGATGAAGGTGCTGCTCAAGCGCAACTTCGCGGAGCTGATGGCGTCGGTGACCGGCGGCCCGGCCGTGTCGATCGAGCGCCGCGTGCATTTCCGCTACCAGTCCGCGCAGGTCGCCGAGCGCTGCGCGCAGGCCGCGAACGCGCTGCTGCGCCATGCGGGCGGCAACGGGATCTACCACCGCAATCCGCTGGTGCGCCGCTTCCTCGACCTGCACGCGGCCCGCGCGCACTACGCGAACAACGTGGACCGCTTCGGCCAGAACCTCGGCGCCGTGATGCTCGGCCGCGAGAACACGGACTACTTCATCTGACGGGGCGGCAATGAACGACACGCAAGCGCAGCAATACGTGTTCGACGTCGTGGTCGTCGGCTCGGGCGCGGGCGCGCTGCTCGCGGCGTGCCGCGCGGCCGACCGCGGGCTGTCCGTCGTCGTGATCGAGAAGACGGCGCTGTACGGCGGCACGTCGGCGGTTTCGGGCGGCGGCATCTGGATCCCGTGCAATCACCATATCGCGGAACTCGGCGCGACCGATACGCGCGAGGCCGCGCGCCGCTATCTCGACGCGTGCACGGCGGGCGCGTCGCCATCCGACAAGCTCGACGCGTATCTCGACCAGGCGCCCGAGATGCTGCGTTACCTCGAAGCGAAGACGCCGGTGCGCTACCAGGCGCTGCCGAAGTACGCGGACTATTTCCAGAAGCTGCCGGGCGCGATGCCGGGCTATCGCGCGCTCGATCCGCTGCCGTTCGACGGCGGGCGGCTCGGCGACGAGCTCGACCGACTGCGGCCACCGTCGCCCGGCACGCTGATCGGCGGCCGCGTGGCCGTGACGTCGAAGGAGGCGCACACGCTGTTCTCGCGCGGGCCGGGCTTCACGACGCTTGCGATCGCGCAGTTCGGCCGCTACTGGCTCGATCTCGGCGTGCGCCGCCGCACGCGGCGGGATCGGCGTCTCACGCTCGGCAACGCGCTGATCGGCGGGCTGCGCCGCGCGCTGCTCGACCGCAACGTGCCGGTGTGGCTCGACACCCCGATGCGCGACCTGCTCGATGTGGACGGCCGCGTGACGGGTGTGCGTGCGCAGCGCTTCGGGCAGCCGGTGACGATCGTCGCGCGGCGCGGCGTGATCCTCGGCGCGGGCGGCTTCGAGCGCAACCAGCCGATGCGCGAACGCTACCTGCCGCAGCCGACACAGATGCGATGGAGCGCGACGCCGCCGGCCAACACCGGCGACGCGATCGCCGAAGGCCACCGGCTCGGCGGCGCGCTCGCGCTGATGGAACACGTCTGGGGCGCGCCGACGGTCGGCGTCGCGGGCGAGGAGAAGCAGCGTGCGCTGTTCGTCGAACGCAACCTGCCGGGCTGCGTGATCGTCAACGGTCTCGGCAGGCGCTTCGTCAACGAAGCCGCGCCGTATTCGGAATTCGTGCCGGCGATGTATCGCGACCATGCGCGCACCGGCGCGTGCGTGCCGGCCTGGATGGTGTTCGACGCGCGCTTTCGCCGCAAGTATCCGTGCGGGCCGATCATGCCGGCGTCGATGATGCCCGATGCGCGCATTCCGGATGCGTTTCGCGACGTGCTCGTGAAGGCCGACACGATCGATGCGCTCGCCGTGCGGATCGGTGTCGACGCGGCCGGGCTGCACGACACGCTGCGCGACATGGCGCGTTACGCGGCAACCGGTATCGACGAAGCGTTCGGCAAGGGCGACAACCTGTTCGACACGTACTACGGCGATCCGAAGAACCAGCCGAATCCGTGCCTCGGGCCGGTCGACGAGGCGCCGTTCTACGCGATGCGGATCGACGCGGGCGACATCGGCACGAAGGGCGGGCTCGTCACCGACGCGCACGCGCGCGTGCTGCGCGCCGACGGCGTGCCGGTCGACGGCCTGTACGCCATCGGCAACACCAGTGCATCGGTGATGGGCGCGAGCTACCCCGGCGCGGGCTCGACGCTCGGGCCGGCGATGACCTTCGGGTTCATCGCCGCCGACCACCTGGCCGCGCAAGCGGCCGACGCCGGCGGCCGGTCGGACCGGCCGTCCACGACTGAACTTGACGGAGTCCAATCATGAGCGATCTCACTACCCATCCGCTGCGCACCGACATGCTGCTCGCGATGCGCCGCCTCGCGCGCTCCGTCACGGTCATCAGCAGCGCGCACGACGGCCGGCGCTACTCGATGTCCGCGACGGCGGTCGATTCGCTGTCGACCGATCCGCCGTCGCTGCTGATCTGCATCAACCGCAATGCGTCGCTCTATCCGCCGCTCGATGCGGGCGCGCCGTTCTGCGTGAACGTGCTGTCGGCCCGCCATGAAGGCATCGCGATCGACTGCAGCGGCCGCCTGAAGGGCGAGGCGCGCTTCACGACCGGCGAGTGGCGTACGTCGCCGCTGGGTGTCCCGTATCTGCACGATTCGCAGGCGAGCCTCGTGTGCGAGCAGGACGGGCGCTTCGAATACGGCACGCATACGGTGTTCATCGGGCGCATCGGCGAAGTGCTGATGAGCGGCGACGTCGATCCGCTCGTCTATCTCGACGGCGCCTATACGACACCCGGCGCGCCGGCGGCTCGCGCGGCTGCATGACGTGAGGAATCTGCGATGAGCGATTCGCGCTTCCACCGGCTGACCGTGGCCGACGTCATCGCCGAAAGCGACGACGCCTGCTCGTTCGTGTTCGACGTGCCCGCCGCGTTGCGCGATGCGTTCGCGTACCGGCCCGGCCAGTTCCTGACGCTGAACGTGCCGTGCACGGACGCGACCGTCGCGCGCTGCTACTCGCTGTCGAGCGCGCCGGGCATCGACGCGGCGCCGAAGATCACCGTCAAGCGCGTGCGCGACGGCCGCGCGTCGAACTGGCTGTGCGACCGCATTCGCGCGGGCGATGCGCTCGACGTGCTGCCGCCGGCCGGCGTCTTCACGCCGCGCACGCTCGACGGCGACCTGCTGCTGTTCGCGGGCGGCAGCGGCATCACGCCGGTGCTGTCGATCCTGAAATCGGCGCTCGTGCACGGCCGCGGGATGATGATGCTGATCTATGCGAACCGCGACGAGCGTTCGGTGATTTTTCGCGACGAACTGCAGCAGCTCGCGCACCGCCATCCGGGCCGCCTGCGCGTGATCCACTGGCTCGACAGCGTGCAGGGCGTGCCGCAGCAGCGGCATCTCGAGGAGCTCGCGCGGCCGTTCAGCCAGCAGGAGACGTTCATCTGCGGGCCGGCGATGTTCATGGAGAACGCGCTTGCCGCGATGCTCGGCCTCGGGCTGCCGCGTGCGCGCGTGCATGTCGAGCGCTTCGCGTCGCTGCCCGATGCGCCGGCGCAGGCGGATCCGGCGGCATCGGCCGCGACGGCCGGAACGGCTGGAACGGCTGGAACGGCTGGAACGGCTGGAACGACCGCCACGTCCGGAGACGGCGCCGCGATCGAGACGGTGCTCGACGGCGAGGCGTTCGCGTTCGACAGCGCGCCCGGCGAAACGCTGCTGGACGCGATGCTGCGCGCCGGCCTGCCCGCGCCGAATTCCTGCCGGATGGGGCAGTGCGGCGCGTGCATGTGCCGAATCGAACGCGGCGAAGTGGCGCTCGACGGCAACCACGTGCTCGACGACGACGAGATCGCGGCCGGCTGGACGCTCGCGTGCCGCGCGCGGCCCGCGAGCGATGCGCTGCGCGTGGTGTTCCCCGATTGATCCGCGGCGCCTGCGGCGCGCGCGGCAACCCTGTTGCGATGCATACGACGATGGACAACGACATCCTCACCACGCCCGCGCTGATCGCGCGGGCTGCCGCGCGCCACGGCGCGCATCCGGCGATCGAGTCGGAGCACGGCCGGCTGACCTATGCGGATCTCGACGCGGCCCGCATCGAAGCGGCGCGCGCGCTGCTCGCGAGCGGCATCGACGCCGGCGACCGGATCGCCGTCTGGGCGCCGAACCTGCCGCAATGGATCGTCGCGTCGCTGGCGATCCACACCGTCGGCGCGATTCTCGTGCCGGTCAACACGCGGATGAAGGGCATGGAAGTGGGCGGCATCCTGCACGACAGCGGCGCGCGGCTGCTGTTCTGCTGCGGCACCTTCCTCGGCGAATCCTATCCGGCGATGCTCGCGCCGCACCGGCCCGCGACGCTCGAACGCGTCGTCGTGTTCGACGGCGAGCCGCCGTCCGGCGCGCACGACGAGACCTGGAACGCGTTCCTCGCGCGCGGCGCGGCGGTGCCGCTCGCCGTCGTGCGCGAGCGGGAGGCGCAGGTGACGCCGGATACCGTGATGGACCTGATGTTCACGTCCGGCACGACGGGCCGCCCGAAGGGTGTGATGACCGTGCACGGGCAGAACCTGCGGGCCGCGCAGGCGTGGGCGGCGATCGCCGGCGTGCGCCCGGACGACCGCTACCTGATCGTCAATCCGTTCTTCCATACGTTCGGCTACAAGGCCGGCTGGCTCGCCGCGCTGTCGAGCGGCGCGACCGTGCTGCCGCATCTCGTGTTCCAGCCGGCCGAGGTATTGCGGCGCGTTGCCGACGAACGCGTGTCGGTGCTGCCCGGCCCGCCCACGCTGTACTACGCGCTGCTCGACGCGCCCGATCGCGCGACGCGCGACCTGTCGTCGCTGCGGATCGCGGTGACGGGCGCGGCCGCGATCGCGCCGAGCCTGATCGAGCGGATGCGTGCGGAACTCGGCTTCGAGACCGTGCTGACCGGCTACGGGCTGACCGAATCGTGCGGGTTCGCGACGCTGTGCCGTCACGGCGATGATGCCGAGACGGTCGCCCATACGTCGGGCCGGCCGATGCCGGACGTCGAGCTGCGCATCGCGGGGCCGGACGGCGCGGCGCTCGGGCCGCACGAAACCGGTGAGATCTGGGTGCGCGGCTACAACGTGATGCGCGGCTACTTCAACCAGCCGGACGCGACGCGCGAAACCGTCGACGCGCAGGGTTGGCTGCACACGGGCGACCTCGGCTGCGTGGACGCGAACGGTAACCTGAAGATCACCGACCGGATCAAGGACATGTTCATCGTCGGCGGCTTCAACTGCTATCCGGCGGAGATCGAGCGGCTGCTGGCCGCGCATCCGGCGATCGCGCAGGTTGCGCTGGTCGGCGTGCCCGATACGCGGCTCGGCGAGGTCGGACATGCGTACGTCGTGTTGCGTCCCGGCACGCACACCGACGCCGACGCACTGAACGACTGGGCGCGCGAGAACATGGCGAACTACAAGGTGCCGCGGCATTTCACGTTCGTCGAGCAACTGCCGACGAGCGCGGCCGGCAAGGTGCTGAAGTACCGGCTGCGCGCGGGCATCGAAGCGGCGGCCTGAACGCCGGCGCGCGGGACTACCACGGGATGAACGCATGAACGACAACGGATTTCCGCAGGGCGCGGTGCTCGTGTTCGGCGGCAGCGGCGGGATCGGGCAGGGCGTCGTGCTCGAATTCGCGCGCGCCGGCGTGCCGGTCGCGCTCGGTTATCGCAGCAAGGCCGACGTGGCCGCGCGCGTCGCGCGCGACCTGCGCGACGCAGGCGTCGCGGCCACCACGCATTGCATGGACGTGACCGATCCCGCGCAGATCGATGCGGCGCTCGCGGCCGCGATCGCCGCGCATGGCCGTGTGCATACGATCGTGTGGGCGGCCGGCCCGTTCGTGAACCAGCGCCATATCGGCGACATGACGCACGACGACTGGCGTCGCGCGATCGAGGTCGAGACAGTCGGCTTCTTCAATGCGGCGAAGGCCGCGTTGCCGCATTTCCGCGCATCGGGCGGCGGGTCGTTCGTCACGCTGGGTTCGGCCGGACATCTGCGCTGGCCGGATCGCGATGGATTGTCGGTCGCGCCGAAAGCGGCGAACGAGGCGCTGGTGAAGGGGCTCGCGCGCGAGGAGGGCCGTCACGAAATCCGCGCGAATTCGATCCTGGTCGGCGTGATCGAGGCCGGAATGTTTCCGGTGCTGCTCGAGCAGGGGCAGTTCGACCAGGCGTGGATCGACGAGACGCAGAAGATGCTCGCGCTCAAGCGCTGGGGGAAGGCGCACGATATCGGGCGCGCGGCGGTGTTCCTCGCGTCGGACCGAGCGAATTACATCACGGGGCAGCAGTTGAACGTGTCCGGCGGGTTCGGGTTGTAGCGGATCTGGTTGCGCACGCACCGACATCGGTATTCACCCTGACCTGCATCGCACGATCGCGCATCCTGATCGCACGCGCCCCGCGCAAGGTCACGTCAATGAAACGTTTTTCTCCATCCGCGCCGCCGCACGTTCGTGCGTGCCGTCGCGCCTCGCGTGTGCGGACGGCCGTGCATGCTTGTTCGGTGCGCATCGCGGCCAATCACGGACCGCGCTCCTGGTCACCCGCACGGCGGTGACGCGCGGAAAACAGATGCGTTCCTGAAACATTTTCGTCGATTCCCTCCCGTATCACCCCGGACGTCTGGCCGCGACGCTTGTCCCGTGCCGGTCCGCGCCGCATGGCACACGCCTTGCGGTTAGGCCGGGGCCGCTCGACACAACCGCGACTGATGTCAACGACGAATCGCGAGAGCGGCACGCAACGACATCGAAATATCGGGGATCGGATCGCGCCGCGTGATGGCGGCCCGTCGTGCCGGGCGCACTGCGTCGTATCGGCGACACGAACGGGCACCGTCCGTTCGATCCGTCAAACATCAAGATGTCGTGTCGGGGGACCCGCCGCGCGTGGCGGCATGTGCTGCACGCGGCGGGTCGGCGTACCCGGCACATGTCGGGGAGGCGCGCGTGAAAATGACAGTGAACCAATGGGCAGCGCTGGGGATGGTATTCGCGGCCGGCGCGCATGCGCAGGAAATCTACCTGCAGGGCGGCACGCAGGGCGTCGGCATCGGTGCGGCCGTGAGCTTCAATTCGATGCTGGGCGCGCACGCGGATTTCAATGCGATCAATCTGACGCATGACTTCACCGTGGCCGGCAATCGCTATCGGGACGACATCAAGCTGCGACAAGGCGGCCTGTATGCGGACATCTTTCCCTGGCGCGGCAGCGGCTTTCGCGCGACGATCGGATTGCGCTTCAACGACGACGAGATTCGCGGCGTGTCGGTGCCCACCGACGGCACCTACGTGTTCGCCGGCAAGCGTTATCCGGCGCTGCCAGGGATGTACGCGGTCGCGGAGGCGCGCTATCCGACCGTGATGCCGTATGTCGGGATCGGCTACGGGCATCGGCCCGCGTCGAAGGGGCTCGGTTTCGTCGCCGACCTCGGCGTCGCATACGGAATCCCGCGCTGCTCGTACACGTTGTCGCCGGAACTCGCCGCCGCGGCCGGACCGCAGAAGAGCCAGATTCTGGCTTCCAGCGGCCTCGACGAACTGAACCGGATGATGTCGCGGTATCGCTGGTATCCGGTCCTGCAGATCGGGATCTCGTACCGGTTCTGAGCGGGAGGTGCATCACGGCACGTCCGTGCGATGCGCGCGCACGGGTTCGACCGTCCGGCGGGCCGGGCGTCACCTATACTTCACCGGAACAAAAAGCGCGGAGTGGCCGATGGAGACGGTACGCGGATCGGACGATCGGGCAAGCGATGCGCGGCGCGTCGGAACGTACGCGGTTGCGGCACTTGCGATGCAGATCGTCTTCCTTACCGTCTGGGTGATCCGCTATTACCTGTTGCACGACCGGTCCGCGCCGATGGTCGGGTCGGACTTCGCGATCTTCTGGGCCACGGCGCGCGTCGCGCTCGAGCATGGCCCGACGGCGATCTTCTCGCCGCAATGGATCCAGCCGATCGAGGCCGCGCTCCGGCCGTTCGACGATTTCGCGCCGTGGCCGTATCCGCCGACCTTCCTGCTCGTCGTCATCCCGTTCGGCTCGATGCCGTTCGCGAGCGCCGTCGCGCTGTTCGGCGTGCTGACGATCGGCTGCTACGCGGCGGTCGTCGCGCGACTGACGCGCTCGCTCGACGGTCAGTGGCGGCTGGCGGTCGCCGCGTTTCCGGGCCTGATCGGTGCCGCCCTCACGATGCAGAATGCGTTCCTGACGGTCGCGGCGGCCGGCGCGGCGCTGCTGCTGCTCCGGTCGCGCCCGGTCGTCGCTGGGGCGTGCGTCGCGATCCTGATGGTGAAGCCGCAATACGGCGTGCTGTTCCCGCTGGCGCTGATCTGCGGGCGGCACTGGAAAGCGCTGGTCTCGGCGGGCGTGTTCAGTGCCGCGATCGTCGCGACATCGGTGGCCGTATTCGGATGGCGGGCGTGGACAGCATTCTTTGCCTTCCTGCCGACCTTCAACCGCGGCATGATCGAGTACGGCGAGACGCTCTGGCGCGGCATGCCGTCGATATGCGGACTTGCGCGGGCCGCGGGCCTGTCGGTCCCGATCGCGTACGCCATCCAGGCGGGCGTCGCGGTGCCGGCCGCGGCGGCCTGCATGTACGTGTGGACGCGTGCTGCGCGCTTCGAACTGCGTGCGGCGACGCTCGCTGCAGCCACGCTGCTGGTGCAGCCGTACTACATGTATTACGACCTGCTGTGGCTCGTGCTGCCGCTTATCTTCCTGGTGATCGACTTTCGGAACGTCAGGCCCAACCGGCTCGAGATGGCCGTCGTCGCGCTCGTCTGGATCGCGCCGGCGCAGGCCTTCGTCGCGATGATCAGCGGCACGACGTGGCCGGTGGCATCCGCGATCCTGGTCGCGGTGCTGGCGGTGGTGGTGCGGCGAAGCGCGCAGTCGGCCAGGGCGTCGTGACGATCGTCGCGCGCAGGCCGGGTCGGGTGAGTTCGACGGGGCGCGAAGCGAGATGTCGCGCAACCCCGTCGCTCCGGAATTCCGACGCTACTGGATTCGAATCAACGCGGCGCTGGCCGGCGCCACCCGCACGGTCACCTGCTGTTTCACCACGGCAAGCGTCTGCTGCGGCGTGCCGTGCCATGCGCCATTCAGCGCGACCGCCTGTCCGCCGAACGTGATCGGCGTCCCGCCGTTATAGATGCCCGGATTGGCCAGTTGCGCGCCCGTTGCGCCGCCCGACGACGCGAGCGTCATCACGGCCGCGCTCGACGCCTGCGAATCGAGCGTGACGGTAACGTTTGCGGCGCTGGCCGTATCCTTGTTGTTGATGATCACGCAGGTCGCGCCGCGATTGGTCGCGACCGCGAATGCGCTCACGGCGGCGGCGCTCGCGCTCAGCGTCGTATCCAGGAGTTGACCGCTGGCGCCACCCGCGAAGATTTGCGAAAAGAGCAGCAGCGCGTAATAGAGCGGCTGCACGGCCGTGACGTCGCCTTGCGCATCGGCGATCGCGGTATAGCTCTTGAGCGAGCCGTTGTTGTGGAAATTCAGGCCGCTCGCGCCGTACTGCGCATGCGTGAAGATGAAGTCGATCGCCCACAGCGCGCTCGCGAACACATTGCTGACACCCGCCGGCTTCGCGCTGTTGAAATACGAATTGGTCTCGTCCATCCGGAACGGCACACCGGCCTTCTGCGCGGCGGACTGCATGTTTCGCAGGGCCGCCACGAGGTTCGCATCGGGGTAGGTCAGCATCCCGGCGATCGAGGGCGCGTTGCCGTTGTCGTTGCTGATGTAGTAGTGCTCGGTCAGCAGCGCGATGTTCCCGCCCTGGCTTGCCGCGAACGATTCAGCCCAGCCCGGCGTGTCGCCGGCGGCGGCCGGCCCGCTGAATGCGGCGCCGCTGACGCTGCCGGCGATCGCTTGCGCGAACTGGTTCCATCCCGAGATCGTGCCTTGGGCGACCGTGCCGCCGTTCAGGAAGATGTCGTAGGTGATCCCGGCCAGGGTCGGCGTCCTGCTGTTGCCGTATTGATCGGGTTCGTTGCCGATCTCGAACGCGAGCAACTGGCCGCCGAGCTGCTGCGACACATACAGCGCCTCGTCGGCCGCTTGCGACGGCGACGTCACCGAGCCGTGCGCGCCGGCGAAATTGAGCCCGTAGATCACTTTCCATGCGGGACACTGCTTGAGGCACGCGACGAATCGCGCCACGTCGACACGCGAGACCTGCCCCCGGATCTGCCCCGGCCCGTCGGGCGCCCACGTGGTGCGGTCGACGCTGTTCCCGCCGATGCGCAGCACACCGCCGCCGAGCGCGTTGAGCAGGCCGATCAGGTTCGTGTTGTCGGCGCGGAAACAGTTGTTGTGGATGTCGGCTTTCTCGTAGCTGAGGCTCGCGAAGCGGGCATCGAGCGCGGCTGTGCCGGACGCGGCCTGCTGCACGGCGAGCGTCAGCGAGACGCCATCAGGGCGGGGGTCCGGCGGTGGTGCGTCCGATCCGCCGCCGCCGCAGGCGGCCAGCATCGATACGGTTGCGTATGCACCGAGGCGAATGAAGCCGCGCCGGTCCATCGTTGCCGATACCGAGTACAGGTCGGACAGCGAAAGCGGGTTCTTTGTGATTCTCACTCGGTGATCCCTCGTAGGCCGTTATTGATATTTATGAAAGACATTAAACGCCGCGTGCATAACATACCCCTTGCAAGGATTGATGTCCATGAAGCGGTTTTCGAGGCTTGTCTCGGCGCTTCGCGGCCCGTTTCCAGACAGTCGCCGGAAGGCTGGAAGCCCCGTTCCTGTTGGGCCGGCGCCATGGAGCCAGGTTGGCGGTGGCGATGTCCGACCCGAGGGCGAGTGGTTGATTCACTCGAGGTCGAAACAGGTATTTCGGCCGATTTTTTTCAGATTTACTGGCGGCTCGACTGTAAGAAAGATAATCCGCCGGACAGGTTATTCCGGCTGCGCCGCATGCATGCCGCAGGCGTTTTCATGGAGGTCCGCGCGTCGGTGCGGACCCGGTCGGCCGGCGGCGAATGGCCATTCGGCCGTCTTTTTCATCGCTTCGATCCGGCTTACCGTGCACAACAGCAGTTCGACGCGTCGGGCCAACGGTGGAATGCGGGCGGATTCCTGTCGCCCGCTGCCGCCGGCCAACGCCGACCCCCCATCTTCCGTCCGATCGCGACGGTGATAGCAATGCTTGCAATTCACCGTCGCGACGCTATCATTGATAGCAAACCTGGATGGAGGGACCCATGGCAAATCTTCTGGTGCGTAACGTGGATGACACTATTGTTCAGAGCCTGCGCGAGCAGGCCGCGGCCAACGGCAGGAGTGCCGAGGCCGAACATCGGGCCATTCTGGCCGATGCGCTCGGCCGGCCGAAGCGACGGACATTCGCGCAAGTGCTGATGAGCATGCCGGATGTCGGCGAAGACGCGGATTTCCAACGTGTTCAGGATTCCGGCGAGGTCAGGCGTGTTTTTGATTGATACGAACGTCATCAGCGAGATCAGGAAGGGCAAGCGAACCAACCGCGGCGTGCGCGCGTTCTTCAGGCAGGCCGAGGCCGACGCGAGCCCGCTTTACCTGTCGGTCGTGACGGTGGCCGAACTGCGGCGTGGCGTCGACCTGATCCGTCATCGCGGCGATCATCCCCAGGCGTCGGCGCTCGAGGCGTGGATGGCGACCATCCTGTCCGGCTATGCGTCGAATATCCTGCCCGTCGATATCGAGACCAGCCAGATGTGGGGCCATTTGCGCGTGCCCGATCCGGCGCACGCGCTCGACACACTGATCGCGGCCACCGCGCTGATCAACGATCTCACGGTCGTCACGCGCAATGTCGACGACTTCGCTCGCACCGGTGTCCGGCTGCTGAATCCGTTCGATTGACGCCGTTCGCCGCCATCGCGGCAACCTGCGGCCGCAGTCGGCTTTCCTTCTCGCGTCCTCTCCGGCGCGCATCACCCGCCTGCCGCCAGTATCGGCGGGCTTGGGCGCGCAGCCCGTTCCCCGCGCTTTCCCGGCCAGCCTTCTCCTGAAAGCCCGCCGCCTCTCGTCCCAACAGACGATGTGACGTCATCCCCGACCGGCCAGAATCCATTCACGAACAACGGATTCTGAACCTGGAGGAGGCCGACATGATCGATGTCCGTGCGCTCGGCTATGTCGTCGTCGAGGCAACCCGCGTCGACGCGTGGCGCCGCTACGCGGAAGACGTGCTGGGCATGCAGGCGCTCGACGCGCCCGACGGCGCGCTGTACCTGAAGATGGACGAGCGCGATTTCCGCTACGTGATCGTCCCCGGCACGACCGACCGCTATTTCGCGTCGGGCTGGGAACTGCCCGACGGCGCCGCGTTCGACGCCGCGCTCGCGGCACTGCGGCAGGCAGGCGTCGACGCCGTGCGCGCCACGCGCGACGACGCCGCACTGCGCCGCGTGCAGGCGATGGCGTGGTGCACCGATCCGTCCGGCAACCGCCACGAGCTGTACTGGGGCGCGCGCTGCGACTTCCGCCGCTTCGTGTCGCCGCTGGGCGTCGCGCGCTTCGTCACCGGCGCCATGGGGCTCGGCCACGCGGTGCTGCCCGCCCCGCAGTTCGACGCGACCGACGCGTTCGTGCGCGGCGTGCTCGGCTTCGAGCTGTCCGACATCTACCGCGTGAAGTTCACGCCCGATCCGGCCGAACCAGAGAAGCGCATTCACTTCATGCACTGCCGCAACGCGCGCCATCACAGCCTCGCGCTGTTCGAGATGGCCGTGCCGTCGGGCTGCGTGCACGTGATGGCCGAAGTCGACTCGATGGACGAAGTCGGCCGCGCGATCGACCGGGTCGCCGCGCACGACGTGAAGCTGTCGGCGACGCTCGGCCGGCACTGCAACGACCAGATGATCTCCTTCTACATGAAGACCCCCGGCGGCTTCGATCTCGAATACGGCTTCGGCGGCCTCACGGTCGACTGGTCGAACCACGCGGTGTTCGAGGCCACCCAGGTGAGCCAGTGGGGCCACGATTTCAGCATCGGATACCGGTAAGCCAGCACGATGACGATGAAACCTCTCGACAAGACGATGTCCGCGCGCGACGTGGTCGCGCAACTCGCCGACGGCATGACGATCGGCATCGGCGGATGGGGGCCGCGGCGCAAGCCGATGGCACTGGTGCGCGAGATCGCGCGCTCGAACCTGAAGGACCTGACGGTCGTTGCGTACGGCGGCGCCGATGTCGGCCTGCTGTGTGCGGCGGAGAAGGTGCACAAGGTGGTGTTCGGCTTCGTGTCGCTCGACGTGATTCCGCTCGAGCCGCATTTCCGCCGGGCCCGCGAACAGGGCCGCGTCGATGTGCTCGAACTCGACGAAGGGATGCTGCAGCTCGGCCTGCGCGCGGCCGCCGCACGTCTGCCGTTCCTGCCGACGCGCGCCGGGCTCGGCACCGCGCTGCTCGATCACGCGCCGCAGCTGCGCACGGTCCAGTCGCCGTACGACGACGGCGAGACGCTGCTCGCGATGCCGGCGATCGAACTCGATGTCGCGCTGCTGCACGTGAACGCGGCCGACCGGATGGGCAACACGCGCATCGACGGTCCCGATCCGTTCTTCGATGCGTGGATGGCGCGCGCCGCGCGGCGCTGCTACGTGTCGGCGGAAACGGTCGACGCGTCGCTCGCGAGCGACGACCTCGACGCCGCGCGCCGCAACCCGTTCGAGCGTTCGCTCGTCACCGGCGTCGTGCACGCGCCGGGCGGCGCGCACCCGACGTCGTGCGGGCCGGCCTACGGCTGGGACCTGCCGCACCTGCGCGCGTACTGCACGAGCGCGGAAGACGATGCGAAGACGGCGGCGTACCTGCGCGACGTGGTCGGCCAGGACGAACGCCAGTACCTCGAAGGCGTCGGCGGCCTGTCGCATGTGTCGACGCTGCCGTTGCCGATTCTGTAAAGGAGCGCCTGTGAGCGAATCTCTCGACCATTCCCTCGCGGAACTGATGATCGTCGCGTCCGCGCGACTCTGGCGCGACGACGGCGAAGTGCTCGCGACCGGCATCGGCACGGGCCCGCGGCTCGCGGCCGGCCTCGCGCGGCTCGCGTACAACAACGGGCTGATGCTGACCGACGGCGAAGCGTATCTCGTCGAGGAGCCGATCCCGCTCGGGCCCCGTCCCGACGGCTATCGCGTGAAGGCGAGCGGCTGGATGACCTACGAACGCGTGTTCGACTGCCTGTGGCACGGCCGCCGCCATGCGCTGGTGATGCCGACGCAGATCGACCGCTTCGGCCAGGCGAACATCTCGTGGCTCGGCGACGACTACGCGCGTCCGAAGACCCAGCTGCTCGGCGCGCGCGGCTTCCCCGGCAACTCGACGAACCACGCGAACTCGTTCTTCGTCAGCGGCCACGGCAAGCGCACGTTCGTCGCAGGCGAAGTCGACATGGTCTGCACGGTGGGCTACAACCCGGCGCGTCGTCTGCCCGGGATGAAGACCTTCGTCGACCTGCACAGCATCGTCACCGACCTGTGCGTGATGGATTTCGGCGGTCCGGATCACGCGATCCGCGTGCGTTCGCTGCATCCGGGCGTGAGCTTCGACGAGGTGCAGGACGCGACCGGCTTCCCGCTGGCCGCGCATCCGGAACTCGGCACGACGGCCGCGCCGAGCGCGGAAGACCTGCGCATCGTGCGTGCGCTCGACCCTCACAACCTGCGCGCGACGATCGTGCGCAACGATCCGGCGCCGCGCCGCGGATGAGGCCCGACATGGAAGCAACCCAGATGACGTTCGGCGACGGTGTCGTCGACTACGCGGTCGAGGACGGCATCGCGACGATCACGATGAACCGTCCCGAGTATCACAACGCGCAGAACTCGAAGATGACGTATGCGCTCGACGCGGCGTTCCGGCGCGCGGCGCACGACGACGCCGTGAAGGCGATCGTGCTCGCGGGCGCCGGCAAGCATTTCTCGGCGGGCCACGACATCGGCACGCCGGGCCGCGACATCCACGAGTCGTTCGACCGCGCGTCGCTGTGGTACGACCACGTCGACAAGGCAGGCGGTGAATTCCTCTATGCGCGCGAACAGGAGGTGTACCTCGGGATGTGCCGGCGCTGGCGCGACCTGCCGAAGCCGACGATCGCGATGGTGCACGGCGCGTGCATCGCGGGCGGGCTGATGCTCGCGTGGGTGTGCGACCTGATCGTCGCGTCGGAGGATGCATTCTTCGCGGATCCGGTCGTGCGGATGGGGATTCCGGGTGTCGAGTACTTCGCGCATGCGTACGAGCTGAACCCGCGCATCGCGAAGGAATTCCTGTTCCTCGGCGAGCGGATGCCGGCCGAGCGCGCATACCAGATGGGCATGGTCAACCGCGTGGTGCCGCGCGAGCGGCTGCGTGACGCAACGTACGCGATCGCCGCGAAGATCGCGACGATGCCGCGCCTCGGCCTCACGCTGACCAAGCAGGCGCTGAACCACGTCGAGGAACTGCAGGGCAAGCGCGCGGCGATGGACGCCGCATTCGCGTGGCATCACTTCGCGCATGCGCACAACGAGCTCGTCAGCGGCGACCGCCTCGGCGGCTACGACGCACGCAAGATGGCCAGCTCGCAGCGCAAGCAGGAGCCGGCGGACGGCGAAGGGCAGGCCGATGCCGCACCGGTCGCCGTCAACGGAGCCGCCGCATGAGCACGACGCTTCATGGCCCGCTTCATGGCCCGCTGCATACCCCGTTGTGCGACCTGCTCGGCTGCCGCTACCCGATCGTGCAGACCGCGATGGGCTGGGTGGCCGACGCGCGGCTCGTCGCGGCGACCGCCAACGCGGGCGGCTTCGGCTTCCTGGCCGGCGCGACGCTCGAACCCGGGCAGGTCGAGGCCGAGATCCTGAAGGTGAAGTCGCTGACGGACAAGCCGTTCGGCATCAACTTCCACATGTTCCAGAAGAACGCCGCACAGGTGGTCGATCTCGCGATCAAGCACCGGCTGCGCGCGGTCAGCTACGGCCGCGGGCCGGACGCGAAGACGATCCGCCGCTTCAAGGATGCCGGCATCGTCTGCATGCCGACCGTCGGCGCGCCGAAGCACGCGGCGAAGGCGGTCGAGCTCGGCGCGGACATCGTGACGGTGCAGGGCGCGGAAGGCGGCGGCCACACGGGCTCGGTGCCGACCACGCTGCTGTTGCCGAAGGTGCTCGACGCGGTGCGGGTGCCGGTCGTCGCGGCCGGCGGTTTCTTCGACGGGCGCGGGCTGGCTGCCGCGCTCGCGTACGGCGCGGCCGGCATCGCGATGGGCACGCGCTTCCTGATGAGCGCCGAATCGCCGGTGCCGCGCGCGACGCTCGACCGGTACGTCGCGGTCGGCGACCCGGCACGGATCCGCGTGTCGGACGCGCTCGACGGGCTGCCGCAACGGATGATCGACAACCCGTATCTGCTGAAGCTCGAACGCTTCGGCCCGCTGCGCCGCACGCTGTTCGCGTTGAAGACGGCCGAAGCGTGGCGCCGCCAGAACGGGCTGCGCACGGCCGACATGCTGGGCCTCGCGATCAAGGTGCTGCGCTCGCACGACTACACGGCGAGCCAGACGCTGATGGCGGCAAACGCGCCGTTCCTGATCCAGCGCGCGATCGTCGACGGGCGGCCGGACGACGGCGTGCTGCCGAGCGGCCAGGCAGCCGCGATGATCGGCGCGATCGAACCGTGCGACGCGCTGATCGCGCGGATCGTCGCGGAAGCCGGCGAGCGGCTCGACGCGCTGGCCGCATTGCGCGGCGCGGCAGCGACCCAGGCGGCTTGACGGCTTGAAAGACATCACAGGGAGGCAGTGCAGATGACAACATCCAAACAACCGGCCGGCGCGACGCCGTTCCGGATCACGCGCGCCGACGGCATCGCCGAACTGGTGATCGCCCATCCGCCCGTGAACGCGCTCGATGCGCAGGGCTGGCATGCGCTCGCGCGTGCGCTCGACGCGCTCGGCGAGGACGACGACATACGCGTGATCGTCGTGCGCGGCGAAGGCCGCGGCTTCTGCGCGGGCGTCGACATCAAGGAACTCGCCGCGCATCCGGAGCGGATCGTCGCGGTCAACGCAGGCAACTACGAGACGTTCCGCGCGGTGCACCGCAACCCGAAACCGGTGATCGCGGCCGTGCACGGCTTCGTGCTCGGCGGCGGGATCGGCATCTGCGGCGCGGCGGACATCGTCGTCGCGGCCGATTGCGCGCGCTTCGGCGTGCCGGAGATCGACCGCGGCGCGATGGGCGGCGGCGCGCACCTGCAGCGGCTGTTCGGCGTGCAGAAGGTCCGCGCGATGTACTTCACCGGCGAGATGATCGACGCGGCCGAAGCGTACCGGCTCGGCGCGGTCGAGCAGGTCGTGGCGCGCGACGCGCTGCGCGACGCGGCGCTCGCGATCGCCCGCAAGATCGCCGAGAAGAGCCCGGCGATGGTGCGGCTCGCGAAGGAGGCGCTGAACGGCGTCGAGGACGGCGATCTCGAGGACAAGTACCGCTGGGAGCAGGGCTTCACGCTGCAGGCGTACATGACCAACGATTCGACGGAGGCGCGTGCCGCATTCGTCGAGAAGCGCGACGCGCGGTTCGACGCGCAGGCCGCTGCCGAGGAGGCACGCGCATGAACCTGACCTATACGCCGCAACAGCAGGCGTTCCGCGCGGAGATCCGCGCATGGCTCGCCGCGCACGTGCCGCGCGAGCGGCTGCCGAGCTTCGACACCGAGGAAGGCTTCGCCGCGCACCGCGAATGGGAGCGCACGCTGCACTCGGGCCGCTGGAGCATGGTCACGTGGCCGCGCGCGCTGGGCGGGCGCGGTTGCGACCTGATCGAGTGGCTGATCTTCGAGGAAGAGTACTGGCGCGCCGACGCACCGATGCGCGTGAACCAGAACGGCATCTTCCTGCTCGGTCCGACGCTGATGGATTTCGGCACCGACGCGCAGAAGGCGCGCTTCCTGCCCGCGATGGCGTCCGGCGAGCACGTGTGGGCGCAGGGCTGGTCGGAGCCGAACGCGGGTTCGGACATGGCCGCGATCCGCACGACGGCGATCCGCATCGGCGACGAATACGTGCTCAACGGCCAGAAGATCTGGTCGACCCGCGCGGTGTGGGCCGACTGGCTGTTCGGGCTGTTCCGGAGCGACCCCGAATCGTCGCGTCACCACGGGCTCACGTTCCTGATGGTGCCGCTGTCGACGCCGGGCATCACGGTGCGGCCGATCCGCCAGTTGAACGGGCAGACGGGTTTCGCGGAGATCTTCTTCGACGACGTGCGCGTGCCGGTCGAGAACCGTCTCGCGGCCGAAGGCGCGGGCTGGCAGGTCGCGATGGCGACGGCCGGCTTCGAGCGCGGGCTGATGCTGCGTTCGCCCGCGCGTTTCCAGCGCACCGCGCAGGCGCTGCGCGACCTGTATCTCGCGCACCGCGACAGCGCGGACCGCGACCCGACGCTGCGCGAACGCGTGGTGTCCGCATGGATGGACGCGCAGGCGTACGCGCTGTCGACCTATGCGACCGCGAGCCGGCTGCTGAAGGGCGGCCATATCGGCGCGGAGTCGAGCACCAACAAGGTGTTCTGGTCGGAGCTCGACCTGCGGATGCACCAGACCGCGCTCGACATCCTCGGCGCGCACGGCGAGGTCGTCCCGCAGACGGCCGCGCAGCAGGCGACGCTCGGCCACTGGCTCGACGGCTTCCTGTTCGCGCAGGCCGGCCCGATCTACGCGGGCACCAACGAGATCCAGCGCAACATCGTCGCCGAACGGATGCTCGGCATGCCGCGCGCGTAAGCGCGCCGGCGCACCCCTCACTGAACGGACATCGTATGGATTTCGTATTCGATGAAGACCAGGAAGCGCTCGCGGACAGCGTGAAGCGCCTGCTGATGACCGAGATGACCCCGGAGCTGATCCGCGAGCTGTGGGCCACGCCGACCGGCCGCTCCGACGCGCTGTGGTCGCTGTTCGCGTCGCAGGGGCTGACCGCCGTGTCGGTGCCCGAGGCGCACGGCGGCCTCGGCCTGACCGAGGTCGAATGGGCGCTGCTCGCGCAGACCTACGGCTACTTCGGCAGCCCGGAGCCGCTGCTCGACACCGCGCTGGTATCGGCCGGCGTGCTCGCGCGGCTGCCCGCCAGCGACTGGCGCGACGCGCTGCTGCGCGACGTCGCAGAAGGGCGCGCGCGTGTCGCGCTCGTGCATCCGGTGAACCCGTATGCGGCCGACGTGCACGTCGCGCAAACACTCCTGTGCGAGCACCGCGGCGAGCTGCACCGCGTCGATCCCGCGCAGTGCGCGTGGCGCGCGGTCGACAGCGTCGACCCGTCGCGGCGCCTGTTCACGCTCGACTGGGAGCCGTCGGCGGCCACGCGCATCGCGAGCGCCGATGACGCCGCACCGTTGCTGAACCGCGCGCTCGATCATGGCGCGTTCGCGGTCGCCGCGCAGCTGCTCGGCCTCACGCAGCGCGTGCTCGACGTCGCGATCGACTACAGCGCGCAGCGCAAGCAGTTCGGCAAGGCGATCGGCTCGTACCAGGCGCTCAAGCACCTGCTCGCCGACGTCGCGATCCGCTACGAGTTCGCGCGGCCGGTGGTCGCGCGCGCCGCGCAGGCGATCGCCGACGATCACCCGCGGCGCGCGGTGCTGGTGTCGCACGCGAAGCTCGCGGCGACGTCGGCCGCGCAACTGGCCGCGCGCCACGCGATGCAGGTGCACGGCGCGATCGGCTACACGTGGGAGCTCGACCTGCAGATATTCATGAAGCGGATCTGGGCGCTCTCCGGCAGCTGGGGCGACGCCGCATTCCACAAGGCCCGCGTGGCCGAGGCGATCCTCGGCGACGCATTGCCGATCGGCCCCGCGCAGACCTTCGACTTCGAGGAAACCCATCAATGAAACAAGCCTATATCGTCGACGCGCTGCGCACGCCGACCGGCCGCCGCAAGGGCGGGCTCGCGCACGTGCATGCGGCGGACCTCGGCGGCTTCGTGCTGAAGACGCTGGTCGAACGCAACGCGATTCCGGCCGACGAATACGACGACGTGGTGTTCGGCTGCGTCGACACGATCGGCCCGCTCGCGGGCAACATCGCGCGCACCTGCTGGCTCGCGGCCGGGCTGCCGCTGCAGGTGCCGGGCGTGACGGTCGACCGCCAGTGCGGCTCGTCGCAGCAGGCCGTGCACTTTGCCGCGCAGGCCGTGATGAGCGGTGTGCAGGACGTGGTGGTCGCGGGCGGCGTGCAGACGATGACGCAGATCCCGATCTCGTCCGCGATGACGAGCGCGGCGCCGCTCGGCTTCAACGACCCGTTCTCGGGCAGCACCGGCTGGCGCGCCCGCTTCGGCGACGCGCCGGTGTCGCAGTTCGTGGCCGCGCAGCGGATTGCCGATCACTGGAACCTGTCGCGCGACGCGATGGAGCGCTACGCGCTGGAAAGCCACCGGCGCGCGGTCGCGGCGATCGAGGCCGGTCATTTCAAGCGGGAAATCGTGCCGCTCGAAGGCGTGCTCCACGACGAGACGCCGCGCCCCGATACGTCGCTGGAAAAGATGGCGACGCTCGAACCGCTGATGCCGGGCGGCTCGCTGACGGCCGCCGTCGCGAGCCAGACTTCCGATGCGGCCGCCGCGCTGCTGATCGTGTCGGAGGACGCGCTGAAGCGCTACGGGCTCACGCCGCGCGCACGCATCCATCACCTGAGCGTGCTCGGCGACGATCCGCTGTGGATGCTCACCGCACCCATCCCGGCGACCCGGGCCGCGCTCAAGAAGAGCGGGCTCGACTGGTCGAAGATCGACGTCGTCGAGATGAACGAGGCGTTCGCGTCGGTCGCGCAGGCGTGGCTCGCCGACACGCGCTTTCCGCACGAAAAGACCAACCCGAACGGCGGCGGCATCGCGCTCGGCCATCCGCTCGGCGCGACCGGTGCACGGCTGATGACGACGCTGTTGCATGAACTCGAGCGCACCGGCGGCCGTTACGGTCTGCAGACGATGTGCGAAGGCGGCGGCCTCGCGAACGTCACGATCATCGAGCGCCTGTGAGCGCGTCACTTTCACGATCTCGCGATCCAGGAGGCACAAGCATGGGAATCTGTAACGGACGCACCGTCATCATCACCGGCGCGGGCGGCGGGCTCGGGCGCGAATACGCGCTCGCGTTCGCGGCCGAAGGCGCGGCGGTCGTCGTCAACGACATCCGTCACGAGGCCGCGCAGGCCGTGTGCGACGAGATCGCACTGCGTGGCGGTCGCGCGCTCGCGAATTCGGACGACATCACGAAGCTCGACACCGCGCAGCGGATCGTCGATGCCGCGCGCGAAGCGTTCGGCGACGTGCACGTGCTGGTCAACAACGCGGGCATCTGCCGCGACAAGATGTTCACCAGCATGACCGAAACCGACTGGGACGACGTGATGCGCGTGCACCTGCGCGGCCACTTCTGCCTGTCGAGCGTGCTGGCGCGCGTGTGGCGCGACGCCGCGAAGGCCGGCAATCCGGTCGACGCGCGCATCGTCAACACGAGTTCCGGCGCCGGGCTGCAAGGGTCGATCGGCCAGTCGAACTACGGCGTGGCGAAGGCCGGCATCGCGGCGCTCACGCTGATGCAGGCGGTCGAACTGCAGCGCTACGGCGTGCGCGTGAACGCGCTCGCGCCGGCCGCGCGCACGTCGATGACCGAAGGCGTGTTCGCCGACATGATGAAGAAGCCCGAGGATGGCGGCTTCGACTATTTCGATCCGGCCAACGTCGCACCGCTCGTGGTGTGGCTCGGTAGCGCGCTGTCGGCCGACGTGACGGGCCAGGTGTTCGAGGTCGCGGGCGGGATGATCGCCGTCGCCGAAGGCTGGCGCACCGGGCCGAGCGTCGATCGCGGCGCGCGCTGGGTACCCGCCGAGGTCGGCGCGGCGGTCACGCAACTCCTCGCCGATGCGCGGCCCGCGCAGCGCGTGTACGGGAGCTGACGATGGATCTGGCGCTCACCGACGAACAGGCGATGATCCGCGACGCGGCGGCCGACGTGCTCGCCGAACGCAGCGCGTCCGCCGACATGCGCCGCGCGATCGAGCAATCGGCCGGCCGTGACGATGCCCTGTGGGCCGCGCTCGGGGGCGAGCTCGGCTGGAACGCACTGTCGTTGCCGGAGGCCGCGGGCGGGATGGGGCTCGGCGCGGTCGAACAGACGCTGCTGATGGAGCAGCTCGGCCGGCGCGTCGCATGCGTGCCGTATTTTTCGACCGCGTGCCTGGCGGCGACCGCGCTGGCGGGCTGCGCCGATACGCCGCTCGCGATCGGCTGGCTCGCGAAGATCGCCGAAGGCGCGTGCAGCGCGACGCTGGCGCTGCCGTTCGAGCTTCCCGCCTGCACCGGGCAGTTGCCGATCGTCGCGGAAGAAGCGGCGGGCGGCTATGCGCTGTCCGGCACGATCGAACAGGTGATCGACGGCGCGCGCGCCGACCTGCTGCTGGTTCCGGCACGAATCGCGAACGAAGGGCAGGCGATCGGACTGTTCGCGATCGACGTCGCGACGGCGGCCGGCCTGAGCGTCGCGCCGCTCGACACGCTCGATGCGACGCGGCCGATCGCGCGGGTCGCGTTCGACGAAACCCGCGTGGGCCGCGACGCGTTGTTCGCCAGCGGCGCGGTTGCCGCACAGCTGCTCGACCGCACCGCATGGTTCGCGGCGCTCGCGCTCGCCGCCGAACAACTCGGCGGCGCGCAGCAATGCCTCGACCTGACGCTCGACTACACCGGCCAGCGCGTGCAGTTCGGCCGCGCGATCGCGTCGTTCCAGGCCGTCAAGCACCGCTGCGCGCAGATGATGGTGCTGATCGAATCCGCGCGCTCGGCCGTGCTCGGCGCCGCGCACGCGTGGGACGCGGCAGCCGGCAGCGACGCGCTTGGCGCCGCGCTGCGCGCCGACGTCGCGGCCGCGAAGGCCGCCGCGAACGACGCGTATGCGTTCTGCGCACAGGAAGCGATCCAGCTGCACGGCGGCGTCGGCTTCACGTGGGAATACGACCCGCATCTCTATTTCAAGCGCGCGCAGGCGTCGGGCGCGCAGTTCGGCAGCACGCCGCAACTGCTCGAATGGATCGCAGGCCATGCGATCGACGGCGGCACGTCGCAGCGCGGCGCGGTGCTCGCATCGCCGTCGGCCGCGCTCGCCGCGCGTCCGTCCGCCGCGCGTACAGGAGCGCTCCAATGAACAGCGAAACGCGCGAACAGCAATTGCGGCACGAAGTCGCCGACTGGGTGCGGTCGCACCTCACCGGCGAATTCGCGTGCCTGAAACACCGCGGCGGCCCCGGCGACGAGGAAGCATTTCCCGACCTGCGCAAGGCGTGGGAGCGGGAACTGGCGCAGGGCGGCTGGACCGGCCTCGGCTGGCCGACCGACGCGGGCGGCCGCGGCTTCACGGTCGCCGAGCAGGTGATCTTCCACGAGGAATACGCACGCGCGGGCGGCCCCGGGCGGATGGGCCACATCGGCGAAGGGCTGCTCGGGCCGACGCTCGTCGCGTGCGGCACCGGCGATCAGCGCGCGCGCTTCCTGCCGGGGATTCTCGCCGGCACGCAGTTCTGGTGCCAGGGCTACTCGGAACCGGGCGCCGGTTCCGATCTCGCGAACTTGCGCACGCGCGCCGAGCAGGACGCGGACGGCATGTGGCGCGTGGTTGGCCAGAAGGTGTGGACGTCGCTCGCGCACGACTCCGACTGGATCTTCGTGCTTGCGCGCACCGATCCGGCATCGAAGGGCAACAAGGGGCTGTCGTTCCTGCTGATGCCGCTCGACCAGCCGGGCATCGAGATCCGCCCGATCAGGCAGCTCAACGGCGGCGCCGAATTCAACGAAGTGTTCTTCGACGGTGCGCGCGCGGAAGCACGCGACCTGGTCGGCGCGCCCGGCGACGGCTGGCGGATCGCGATGACGCTGCTCGGCTTCGAGCGCGGGATGTCGACGCTGGGCCAGCAGATGCAGTTCGTCCGCGAACTCGAATGGGTGATCGACGCCGCACGCGAATCGGGCGCCGATCGCGATCCGCTGCTGCGCCAGCGGATCGGCCGCGCGTGGGCCGGGCTGCGCGTGATGCGCTACAACGCGCTGCGGATGCTGTCGGGCGCGGACGACGCGAACGGCGGCGCCACCGCACCGCTGCGCCGCGCCGCGCTGATCTACAAGTACTACTGGTCGAACTGGCACCGCGACCTCGGCCAGCTCGCGATGGATGCGCTCGGGCCGCGCGCGAACGTGATCGATCCGGCCGACGAGAAGCTCACCCATCTGCAGCGCGTGTTCCTGTTCTCCCGCGCGGACACGATCTACGCCGGCACCAACGAAATCCAATTGAACATCATGGCCGAGCGCGGGCTCGGCATGCCGAGAGAACCGCGAGGACAACAAGCATGACCGAACCCCAGATCCAGACAGCGCCGGCCTACGTACCGGGCCACCAGCTGCTCGCCGGCAAATCGGTGCTGATCACGGCGGCCGCCGGCGCCGGTATCGGCTTCGCGGCGGCGCGCCGCTGCGTGGAGGAGGGCTGCCGCGCGCTGTTCATCTCCGACATCCACGAGAAGCGCCTCGAACAGGCAGTGGAGACGCTGCGCGCCGAGACGGGGCTGCAGCAGGTCTACGGCCGCCTGTGCAACGTCGCGGTCGAGGACGACGTCCAAACACTCGTCGCGCACGCCCAGGACAAGCTCGACGGCGTCGACGTGCTGATCAACAACGCCGGGCTCGGCGGCGCGAAACGCATCGTCGAAATGGACGATGCCGAATGGTCGCGGGTGATCGACATTAGCCTTACCGGGACGTTCCGGATGACGCGCGCGATGCTGCCGCACATGCAGGCCCGCGGCCGTGGCGCGATCGTCAACAACGCATCGGTGCTCGGCTGGCGTGCGCAGGCGGAACAGGCGCACTACGCGGCGGCGAAGGCGGGCGTGATGGCGCTCACGCGCTGCGCGGCGCTCGAGGCGTCACCTTACGGGGTGCGCATCAACGCGGTCGCGCCGAGCATCGCGATGCACGATTTTCTGAAGAAGTCGGCCCCGGCCGACTTGCTGAATCAACTGGCGTCGCGCGAAGCCTTCGGGCGCGCCGCCGAAGTCTGGGAGGTCGCGAACGTGATGGTGTTCCTTGCAAGCGATTACGCGTCGTACATGACGGGCGAAGTGCTGTCGGTCAGCAGCCAGCACGCATGATGGACGCGACCCTCGACCCCGTGCGCGCGACGCCCCGCGTGTTCGCGCATCCCGGCGAACTCGCGGCGGCCGTCGGCGACACGCTCGGCGCGAGCGCGTGGCTCGCGATCGACCAGATTCGCATCGACGGCTTCGCCGACGCGACGGGCGACCACCAGTGGGTGCACGTCGACCCGGTGCGCGCGAAGGACGGCCCGTTCGGCGCGTGCATCGCGCATGGCTACCTGACGCTGTCGCTCGTCAACCATTTCCTGCCGCAGATCGTGCGCATCGACGGCGCGCGGCTCGGCGTCAACTACGGCTGCGACAGGATCCGCTTCCCGGCGCCGGTGAAGGTCTGCGCACGCGTGCGCGGCGTCGGCCAGCTGCTGCGCGTCGAGCCGCTCGACGGCGGCGTGCAGGCGTGGATCCGCGTGACCGTCGAGATCGAAGGCGAGGCCAAACCCGGCTGCGTCGCCGACACGATCAGCCGCTACTACTTCTAGTTCCAGAGAGCCAGACACATGGAAGACGCAGTCATCGTATCCGTCGCACGCACGCCGATCGGCAAGGCGTTCCGCGGCATGTTCAACGACACCGAGGCGCCCGCGCTGGGCGGCCACGTCGTGCGCACCGCGCTCGAACGCGCGGGCGTCGCGCCGGCCGACGTCGACGACGTGCTGATCGGTTGCGCCGCGCAGCAGGGCACGCAGGGCTACAACATCGGCCGCCTGTCGGCCGCGGCGGCCGGGCTGCCGGCGTCGGTGCCCGGCATGGCGATCGACCGGATGTGCTCCTCGGGCCTGATGTCGATCGCGAGCGCCGCGCGCAGCATCGGCGCCGGCGACGCGCGGATCGTCGTCGCGGGCGGCGTCGAATCGATCTCGCTCACGCAGAACAAGCACAAGAACGGCTACCGCGCGCGTTCACAGGTCGTGCTCGACCACCAGCCGGCCGCGTACATGGCGATGATGGAAACGGCCGAGATCGTGTCGCGCCGCTACGGGATCTCGCGTGCGGCGCAGGACGAATTCGCGCTGCAGAGCCACCAGCGCACGGCCGACGCGCAGGCGGCCGGCCGCCTCGACGCGGAAATCGTGCCGCTCGACGTGCGGCGCGCGCTGTTCGACAAGGAAGGCAACCCGGCCGGCTTCGAGGACGTGCGCGCGGCGCGCGACGAAGGCGTGCGCGCCGACACGACGGCCGAACGGCTCGCGGGGCTCAAGCCGTCGTGGAGCGGCGGCAAGGTCGTCGAGCAGGGC
Organism: Burkholderia sp. Bp8998; assembly: GCF_003854235.1. Lineage (NCBI taxonomy): Bacteria > Pseudomonadati > Pseudomonadota > Betaproteobacteria > Burkholderiales > Burkholderiaceae > Burkholderia > Burkholderia sp. Bp8998. Next base: position 406,544 of record NZ_QTQF01000002.1, on the reverse strand, counting down.
GAGTTCGTGACGGCCGGCAACGCGTCGCAACTGTCGGACGGCGCGGCCGCGGTCGTCGTGATGTCGCGGGCCGAGGCCGCGCGCCGCGGGCTTGCGCCGCTCGGCACGTTTCGCGGCCTCGCGGTGGCCGGCTGCGAGCCGGACGAGATGGGCATCGGGCCGGTGTTCGCGATTCCGAAGCTGCTGGCGCGCGTCGGGATGACCGTGCGCGACGTCGGGCTGTGGGAGCTGAACGAGGCGTTCGCGTGCCAGGCGCTGTATTGCCGCGACACGCTCGGCATCCCCGACGAGCGGCTGAACGTCGACGGCGGCGCGATCGCGCTCGGCCATCCGTTCGGGATGTCGGGCACGCGGATGACGATGCACGCGCTGCTCGAAGGCGCGCGCCGCGGCGTGCGGCATGCGGTCGTGACGATGTGCATCGGCGGCGGGATGGGTGCCGCCGCGCTGTTCGAAGTCGGCGCGTAACGACAGTCGAGGCACGCGCACCGGCAGGCGGGCCGACACCCCGGTTCGGCCGTCAACCATTCGGGACCATTCGAGGCCGCGGCAACGACCGCCGGCCCGGAGACTTGCAGCGGCAGGGCGAGCGCGTTGGCGTGCCCGGGCCAACGCAAAGACAGGAGACAACGATGAAACGAACCTTGCCAGGACTCGCGATGTCGGTGCTCGTGCTCGGCGCCGCGCTGTTCGCGTTTTCGCCGCGCCCGCTGCCGGCGTTTCCGGTCACCGCGATCCATGCGGACCGCCTGCAGATCAACGGGCTCGCGCGCGCCGGCACGCGCATCGTCGCGGTCGGCGAGCGCGGCGTGATCCTGCTCAGCGATGATGCGGGCCGCCGCTGGCGACCGGCGTCGGTCACGCCCGACCAGGGGTCGACGCTCACGCAGGTGAGCTTCATCACGCCGACGCTCGGCATCGCGGTCGGCCACGACGGCCGGATCGTGCGCAGCGACGACGCGGGTGGGCATTGGCGCGAGGTCCACGGCGACAACGCGCATTCCGATCCGCTGCTGTCCGTGTGGGGCAGCGCGAACGGCCCGCTGTTCGCGGCCGGCAGCTTCGGCCAGCTGCTGCGCTCGGACGATGCGGGGCTCACGTGGCGGCCGCTGAAGAGGCCGGCGGGCGACCGCCACCTGAACGCGATCGTCGGCGACGGCCACGGCAACCTGCTGATCGCGGGCGAGAGTGGCACGCTGCTGCGCTCGACCGACGACGGCGCGACCTGGGAGAAGGTGCCGTCGCCCTACGCCGGCTCGCTGTTCGGCGCGCTGATGCTCGCGAACGGCGACTGGGTCGCGTACGGCATGCGCGGCAACGTGCTGCGCAGCACCGACCGCGGCGCGACCTGGACGCACGTCGACAGCCACGTGCCCGTGTCGTACTTCGGCGCGACCCAGCTGGCCGACGGCGAACTCGTGCTGGTCGGCCAGGGCGGCGCGATCGTCGCGTCGCGCGACGGCGGCCTGACCTTCGACGTGCGCAAGCTCGGTGGCGTGCAGAGCCTCGCGGCCGTGCTCGACATGGGGCGCGGCGCGCTGCTGCTCGGCGGCGAGGCCGGCATCGCGCCGCTTGCCGCGTCGCCGTCCTGATGCGCGGCGGTTGCCGCCGCCTGCATCCGTTCGCCTCGCAGTGCCGACCCGCATCGTCCGCGTCGCCTGTCCCGTCCGTTCCGACCCGAGAAATCCATGAACGACCTGTCACGCCCCACTGAAGCCGTTCCCGCGTCGCGCCTCGCCGCGTTCGTCGAGCGCTGCGCCGACATGATCATCCGGCAGCGCCGGCTGCTGATGCTGTTGTGCGTCGCGGTGACGCTCGCGCTCGGCCTGTCCGCGACGCGCCTGAAGCTCGATCCGGGCTTCAACAAGATGATCCCGATGCAGCACTCGTACATGCAGGTGTTCGAGCGCTACGCCGGGACCTTCCCCGGCGCGAACACGATCCTCGTCAGCCTGCGCTGGAAGGGCGACGGCGATATCTACAACCAGGCGTTCATGGACGCGCTGCGCCACGCGACCGACGACGTGTTCTTCATCCCCGGCGTGAACCGCTCGCGCGTGTTCTCGCTGTTCACGCCGAACGTCCACTACACGGAAGTGACCGAAGCCGGCTTTCGCGGCGACGTGGTCGTGCCCGGCCAGTTCTCGAGCGCGAACCCGGACGATCTCGCGAAGGTGCGCCGCAACGTCGCGCGCTCCGGGCAGATCGGCCGGCTGGTCGGTAACGACCTGAAGTCGGCGCTGATCCGCGCGGAACTGCGCGAGACCGATCCGGCCACCGGCAAGCGGCTCGACTACAGCGCGGTCGCGCGCCAGCTCGAGGAAATCCGCGCACGCTACGCGAAGCAGGGCATCGACGTGAACATCATCGGCTTCGCGAAGCTGGTGGGCGACGTAGAGGCCGGGATCGCCGGCGTGATGGCGTTCTTCGCGCTGGCGTTCCTCGTGACGGCCGCGCTGCTGTTCGCCTATACGCGTTCGCTGAAGACCACCGTGCTCGCGCTCGTGGTCGCGCTGCTGCCGGTCGTCTGGCTGCTCGGCGCGCTGCCGCTGCTCGGGCTCGGCATCGACCCGATGTCGATCCTCGTGCCGTTCCTGATCTTCTCGATCGGCGTGTCGCACGCGGTGCAGATGACCAATGCGTGGAAGCAGGCGCTGGTGCGCGGCGCGGCGCCGGTCGAGGCCGCGCGCGACGCGTTCCGCAAGCTGTTCGTGCCGGGCACGGTCGCATTGCTGACCAACGCGCTCGGCTTCATGGTGATCATGCGGATCAGGATCGACATCGTGCGCGAGCTCGGCATCACCGCGTGCCTCGGCGTGCTGCTGATGATCGTCACCAACAAGGTGTTCCTGCCGATCCTGCTGTCGTACACGCGCCTCGAGCGCGGCACGCTGGCGCGTGCGCGGCGCGCGGCCGCGGCCGGCGGCAGCGGCAAGTGGTCGCGCTTCGCGGTGTTCGCGCGGCCGGCGCCCGCGCTCGGCGTGTTCGCGGTGGCGCTCGCGCTGCTCGCATACGGCACGCTCGAGTCGCGCAAGCTGGCGATCGGCGACATCGGCACCGGCGCGCCGGAGCTGCGCGCGAACTCGCGCTACAACGTCGACAACGCGGCGATCACGCACCAGTACAACATCGGCGTCGACGTGCTGTCGGTGATCGTCGAGGCGACCGGCTTCGACGACGCATGCCTGCATTACCCGGTGATGAGCGCGATCGAGAAGTTCGAGATGACCCTGCGCGGCGTGGCCGGCGTGCAGTCGGTGACGAGCGTGTCGTCGCAGGGCAAGGTGTTCATCGCGGCATTCAACGAAGGCAACCCGCGCTGGGCCGCGCTGCCGCGCTCCAGCGACGGGCTCACGCAGGGCTCGAATGCGTTCGATCCCGACAACGGGATGAACACCGCGAACTGCAAGGCGATCCAGGTGCTGATCTACACGCAGAACCACGAAGGCACGACCATCGCGCACATCGTCGACGAGATCAAGCGCTACGCGGCCGAGAACCGGACGCCGAACGTCGCATTCCGGCTCGCGGGCGGCAACGTCGGCGTGATGGCCGCGACCAACGAGGCGGTCGGCGACGCGGAGATCGCGATGCTGCTGTCGATCTTCGGTGCGATCGCGCTGCTCTGCGCGGTCACGTTCCGCTCGTGGCGCGCGGTGCTGTGCATCATCGTGCCGCTCACGCTGGTGTCGATCCTGTGCAATGCGGTGATGGCGCGGCTCGGCATCGGGCTGAAGGTCGCGACGCTGCCGGTGATCACGCTCGGCGTGGGCGTCGGCGTCGACTACGGGATCTATCTGTACGAACGCCTGCAGCACGATATCCGCCACGGCGCGACGTTGCCGGACGCGTTCGCCGACGCGATGCGCCAACGCGGCACCGCGGCGCTGTTCACGGCCGCCACGATGTTCATCGGCGTCGGCACGTGGGCGTTCTCCGCGCTGAAGTTCCAGGTCGACATGGGCGTGCTGCTCGCATTCATGTTCCTCGTGAACCTGTTCGGCGCGGTGTTCCTGCTGCCCGCGATGGCTGCATGGCTCGGCGTCGAGCGCGCCGAGCGCCGCGTGTCGCGGCAACCGCAGCCGTCCGCGCCGGCCGCGACGACACCGGCGCTCAAGCCGACGCGCACGCTCGAACCCGGCAATCCGGTGCGCTGAACGCCCCCCGGAACCCCCGTTACCCCGGTGCGCGGCGGGCCGCCGCGCGTCCCCCAAAGAGGAGTCAACCCGCATGTCCGCACGCCCTTACAAGATCGAAGCCCAGCCGCTCGCGCAGCGCTATGCGCGCGGCTGGCACTGCCTCGGGCTCGCCCGCGACTACCAGGACGGCCAACCGCACACGCTGAACATCTTCGGCCGCAAGCTCGCCGCGTTCGCCGATTCGACCGGCAGGATCAACGTCGTCGACGCGTACTGCCCGCACATGGGCGCCGACCTGAGCCTCGGCACGATCGAGGGCGACCATCTCGTCTGCCCGTTCCACGGCTGGGCGTGGAACGGCGCAGGGCAGTGCGCGTCGATCCCTTACTGCAAGCGGATCCCGCCGAAGGCGCGGATCGGCGCGTGGCCGACCTGCGTGGAAAACAACCTGCTGTTCGTGTGGAACGATCCGGAGGGCAATGCGCCGCCGCCGGAAGTCGCGATTCCGCGCCTCGACGCGTGCTTCTCCGACGAATGGTCGGACTGGGTCGTCGACAAGATGGTGATCCACGCGAATTGCCGCGAACTGGTCGACAACATCTCGGACGTCGCGCACTTCGCGACCGTGCACCACGCGCCGATCGACTATTTCGCGAACCTGTTCGAGGATCACAAGGCGACGCAACTGATGGTCGGCCGCAGCGAGAAGCTCGGCGGCGACAGCCTGACCGCGCTGTCGACGTACTTCGGGCCGGCCGTGCACATCACGCAGATGACGGGGCAGAGCGGCGGGCAGCCGATCCATTCGGTGCTGCTGAACTGCCACGTGCCGATCGACATGGACAGCTTCGAGCTGCGCTACGGCGTGATCGTGAAGAAGGTGGCCGGCCTGAGCGACGCGCAGAACCTGGAGATCGCGAACGCGTACGTGAAGGAAGCGCAGCGCGCGTTCTACGAGGACGTCGACATCTGGCACAGCAAGACGCGCATCGACAACCCGCTGCTGTGCGAAGGCGACGGGCCGCTGTACCAGATGCGCGACTGGTATGCGCAGTTCTACCTGGACGCGGCCGACGTGCGGCCGTCGAGCGTCGCGCGCAAGACGTTCGAGATGAAGATCCGCGACGGCGACGCGCCGCCGCCGCTGCATCACGTGTTCGAACCGCGGTAACCCGCGGCGCGCGCGGCGAAAAAGGGGGGCGTATCGTTTCGCGTCCCGATCGCCGCCCACGCCCGCCAGGCAAGGCGCGCGCACTGCCGCGCGCCTGCGTCGCACCGAAAGAGCTTGACGGATTGGCCTGCACCGCGTAGTGTCCGAGACCGAAGTCTTCAAGAAGTTCGATTGCTCATCATTGGCCGCACACAGTGCGGCAGTCGTTGGTCTCTCCCTCTTTTGATTCTTTCTGTGCCCGTCAGGGGCGCATGTTCATTCATTCGTATTAAGGAAGTATTTGTGGATACCGGTACCGTCAAGTGGTTCAACGAAACCAAGGGCTTTGGTTTCATCTCCCCGGACAACGGCGGCGACGATCTGTTCGCCCATTTCTCTGAAATCCGTGGCACGGGTTTCAAGACCCTGGCCGAAGGCCAGAAGGTCAGCTACGAAGTGAAGCGTGGCCCGAAGGGCCTGCAAGCGTCGAACATCACGCCGGTGTAAGCCGCGTCGGTAGCGGCCGCCCGTGCGCGGCCGCTACCGGACGGATCTCGCGCGGATGCCGGCCCGAGCCGGCATCCGCGCGTTCCGACGCGCACGACCGATGCATCGCGGTCATCACGATGCATCGGTCGTGCGCTTCCCTCATCCATCGCAGGTCCGTACGACGTGCGATCCAACGCCCTCGCGACGCGCTCGCCGTGTCGCCAGCGGCCCATGCTGCAACCCGAGTAGACCGTCGCCGTGTCGCACGCGGCGCGGTCCCGACTTTGCGCGGTGCTGATCGCACCGCCGCCACCGACCGCCCGACCGCCGCAATGCGCCGGGCTCCGATTGCAAGGCGGGCCCGTCGCCCGTCTGAACGAGTTTATCCCCGGCATCCTGCCGGCCGCCGTCCCGTTGCGGGTACGGCGCCGGTGAGCTCGCCGCGGCCGCGGTCATTCACCTTGTCTGGAGGAATTGGTTTGGCAAAAGAAGAACTGCTGGAACTGGACGGAATCGTCGACGAAGTGCTGCCGGACAGCAAATACCGTGTCACGCTGGAAAACGGCGTCGTGGTCGGCGCGTACGCGTCGGGCCGCATGCGCAAGAACCACATCCGCATTCTCGCGGGTGACCGTGTGACGCTGGAACTGTCCGTGTACGACCTGACGAAGGGTCGCATCAACTTCCGCCACAAGGACGCGAATTCGCCGCGTCCGCCGCGCACCGGGCAACCGCGTCGCTAAGCAGTAGCGATCGGGCAGCACAACGCCGCACCGATCGAAACCCGCCCGGCCCTGTCATGCGGCCGGGCACACCGGATGGACGGCGCGGGTCGCGCCGTTCGTCGGTCGCTGGCGGCGGGGCAGTGCCGCGGCGGCCAAGGTCATCTTCTCCGGTCGCGGCGCATGCCACGCTCAAGCGGCCGCGTCTCGCAGGAAATCCTCGACGATCGTCGCGAAATACGGCGGACATTCCTGCATCGGGTACGTGCACGTGCCGCTCAGGTGGCGGGAGGCGCCGTAACAGCGCAGGTCGGCGAACCCGTACGTGAAGTCATCATGCATCGAGCGTCGGCGTTGACCGCGCTGCCCCCACTGCGTGTCCCCCACGGCTTTACGCGCAAGCCGGCGTAGCCGTACACTCGTCGGCAATTCGCGGCGCGCGCATGCGGGAGTGCCTTTCCTTTCAGTGGCTTTCAGTGCCGCCGCCACCGTGCCAGCCGGACAATCGTCGCGCGACGCCAGGAGGCGCCATGAGTGCAGACGCAGCCCCCGCATCTTCTTCCGTTCCCGCAGCGCCGTCGGTTCAGGATCGCATCAAGCACGTGTTCGTGCTGATGCTCGAGAACCGTTCGTTCGACCATCTGTTCGCGCTGTCGGGCATCGCCAATATCACGGCGGCATCGCCGGGCGACAGCAACGCATACGGCGGCACCGTCTATCCGTTCGGCGGCGGCGCACCCGACCGGATGCCGACCGATCCGTGCCACGAATTCACCGACGTGCTCGAACAGCTCTGCGGCGCCGGCGTGCCGTTCGTGAAAGGGCGGCCCTATCCGAGCGTCGACAACTCGGGATTCGTGTCGAACTACGCGACGTCGCATTCCGAAGGCGCGCCACCGCAACCGGGCAACGTGGGCGCGATCATGCAGGGCGCCGATATCCGCACGCACGCGCCGTCGCTGTACGCGCTCGCGAACGCGTTCGTGCTGTGCGACCGCTGGCATGCGTCGATGCCGGGGCCAACCTGGCCGAACCGCTTCTTCCTGCACGGCGCGTCATCGGCCGGCCTCGACCATTCGCCGACCAAGGAGGAAATGGCCGGGTGGGATACGCTCGATGGCTTCCACTATCCGAACGGCTCGATCTTCGCCGCGCTCGGCGACGACAACTGGCGCATCTACCAGGACCAGTCGGGCGATCCGCTCGGCCACGTGCCGCAGGTCGCGTCGCTGAAGGGCGTGAGCTTCTTCGACGTCGACGATCTGGCGCACTTCGAAGCCGATCTCGCGGCCGGCTATACGGCACGCTACACGTTCATCGAGCCCGGCTACGGCGACATCGTGCACGGTACCTACCAGAACGGCAGCTCGCATCATCCGATGGACGGCCTCGCCGGCGGCGACCAGCTCGCCGCGCGCGTGTACGACGCGATCCGCAATTCGCCGGTGTGGGACAGCAGCCTGCTCGTGATCGTCTACGACGAGCACGGCGGCTTCTACGATTCGGTGAGGCCGGGCGCGGCGCCGCCGCCGAACGACGGCGCGGCCGCGACGCTGAACGCGAGCGGCTTCGGGTTCGACGTGTACGGCGTGCGCGTGCCGGCGATCGTCGTTTCGCCATGGGTCGCGGCCGGGCAGGTCGATCACACGCCGTACGATCACAGCTCGGTGGTCGCGACGCTCGGGCGGCTGTTCGGCCTCGCGCCGCTGACCGACCGCGATCGTGCCGCGAACGACCTGCTGTCGCTCGTGACCACCACCTGCCGTAACGACTGCCCGGAGAGGATCGGATCATGAGCGCGACCCCGGCGACGGACCCGCGCGATGCGTTGCCAGTGCGGGACGGCACGAGCCTGATCGCGTATCTGCACATCCTGAAGAAGGCGCATGCCGCGCTCGTCGGCCACGACAACGCGCATCGGCGGTTCAGCGAGATCGTCACGCGCGGACAGGCGCGGCAGTACATCGAGGAACTGATGCCGACGCTGCTGCAGGCGCGCGCGGCGCATCGACGGCGCAGGCATGGCGGGAAGCATCGTTGATGTGGCGGGTGGCCGATCGCTGGCGTCTGACGGTCAGAGGCCAGGGGCCGGAAGCTGGAGGCGAACGGCCGGCCTCCCACGCCATGCGCGCCGACATGATTCGGAAACCGAAGGAATTGCGAGCAGCATTGCCGCGATGCTCAGCGGCACGACCACGAAGAAGATGCTGCGCCAGCCGAAGTGCCGGATCAGCACGCCGCCGAGGGTTGGCCCGATCGCCATCGCGACGCCGTTGCACGCGGCCCAGATGCCGAACGCCCGGCCGCGCTCGACCGGATCGCGCCACACGACGCGGCTGGCGAGTGCGGTGAGTGCTCCGGTATGGGCCATGGGCGGCATTCCGCGACGGGTGAGCCTGCGAGCTTGAGCGCCGCCTGCTGCCAGCGTGGTGTCAGCAGGCGAGGGCAGCAGGCGCGCAAGCGGCGTGCCCGTGCTTGTCCCGATCCGGTGCGCCGGCAAGAAAAAACGGGGCTTGCGCCCCGTTCCCTGCAGCTTCCCGATCAAGACCGATTGCGTTCGATCAGGCCGCCACGGCCAGTGCGCGTGCCCGCGCCATCGTCAGCGCCGCATCCTCGATCATGTCCTCCTGCCCGCCGACGAGCCGCTGCCGGCCGAGTTCGACGAGGATGTCGCGCGCCGGAATCCCGTACTTCGCTTCCGCCCGCTTCGCGAACAGCAGGAACGACGAGTAGACGCCCGCGTAGCCGAGCGTCAGCGCATCGCGGTCGAGGCGGATTGGCGCGTCCATGATCGGCACGACGAGATCCTCGGCCACGTCGGAAATCGCGAACACGTCGACGCCGGTCTCGATCCCCATCCGGTCGCACACCGCGACGAACACTTCCATCGGCGTATTGCCCGCGCCCGCACCAAGGCCGGCCGCGGCCGCGTCGATCCGGTTCGCGCCGGCGGCGACCGCCGCGACCGAGTTCGCGACGCCCATCGCGAGGTTGTGGTGGCCGTGGAAGCCGAGTTCCGTTTCCGGCTTCAGCGCGGCGCGCACCTGGCCGATCCGCGCGGTCACGTCGTCGGGCAGCATGTGGCCGGCCGAATCGGTGATGTAGATGCAGTTCGCGCCGTACGACTCCATCAGCTTCGCCTGCACGACGAGCTGCTCTGGCGACGACATGTGCGCCATCATCAGGAATCCGACCGTATCGAGCCCGAGCGTGCGCGCGAGGCCGATATGCTGTTCCGACACGTCCGCCTCGGTGCAGTGCGTCGCGACGCGGATCGTGCCGACGCCGAGCGCGTGCGCCATGCGCAGGTGCTCGACGGTGCCGATGCCGGGCAGCAGCAGCGCCGACACCTTGGCCTGCTTCAGTTCCGGAATCACGGCGCTCAGGTACGCGTCGTCGGTGTGCGCGGGGAAACCGTAGTTGACGGACGCGCCGCCGAGCCCGTCGCCATGCGTGACCTCGATCAGCGGCACGCCGGCCGCATCGAGCCCGCGCGCGATGTTGCGCATCTGGTCGAGCGTGATCTGGTGACGTTTCGGGTGCATCCCGTCGCGCAGCGACATGTCGTGGACGGTGATCTTCTTGCCTGCAAGTGACATCGTGTGACTCCTCTGCTCAAGCGGTGGCGGCCGTCGCGGCCAGCATCTGTTCGGCGAAACGCTCGGCCGTGGCGGCCGCGGCGGCGGTCATGATGTCGAGATTGCCCGCGTACTTCGGCAGGTAGTCGCCGAGCCCCTCGACTTCCATGAACACCGACACGCGGTTGCCGTCGAACACCGGGCCGTTCTTCAGCGTGTAGCCGGGCACGTAGCGCTGCACCTCCTTGACCATCGCATGCACCGACGCGGTGATCGCGTCGACGTCGGGCGGACCGTCGGTCAGGCAGTGGATCGTGTCGCGCATGATCAGCGGCGGCTCGGCCGGGTTGATCACGATGATCGCCTTGCCCTTGCGCGCGCCGCCGACCTGCTCGATCGCGCCGGACGTCGTGCGCGTGAATTCGTCGATGTTCTTGCGCGTGCCCGGGCCGACCGAGCGCGACGATACCGTTGCGACGATCTCGCCGTACGCGACCGGCTGCACGCGCGACACCGCGTACACCATCGGGATCGTCGCCTGGCCGCCGCAGGTCACCATGTTTACGTTCATTTGCGCGCTGTCGAGGTGCGCGTCGAGGTTCACCGGCGGCACGCAGTACGGCCCGATCGCGGCGGGCGTCAGGTCGATCATCTTCACGCCGAGCGCGGTGAGCTTGTCGGAGTTGTCGCGGTGCACGTAGGCGGAGGTCGCGTCGAATGCGATTCGGATATCGTCGGCGGCGACGTGCGGCAGCAGTCCGTCGACGCCCTGGTCGGTGGTCTTCAGGCCGAATTCGCGGGCCCGCGCGAGGCCGTCGGACGCCGGGTCGACGCCGACCATCCACACGGGTTCGAGCACCGTCGAGCGGCGCAGCTTGTACAGCAGGTCGGTGCCGATGTTGCCGGGCCCGATCAGTGCGCATTTGATTTTCTTCATCAGGATTCCTTTTCGTCAGATAAATCGAACGTCGCATCCGCCGATGCCGGAGATGCGCATCGACAGCGCGTCGCCGGCCGTGACCGGAATCAGTTTCGCGAGCGAGCCGGACAGCACGATCTCGCCGGCAAGCAGCGGCACGTCGTATGCGGCGAGGGTGTTCGCGAGCCACGCGACCGCGTCGGCGGGATGGCCGAGCGCCGCATCGCCGCGGCCTTGCGCGACGGTCTCGCCGTTCTTCTCGATCGTCATCTCGCACGCGGCGAGATCGAGCGTGCGCGGATCGACACGTGCATCGCCGAGCACGTATACGCCGCACGACGCGTTGTCGGCGACGGTGTCCTCGATGCGGATCGCCCAGTCGCGGATGCGCGAGTCGACGATCTCGAAGCAGGGGGCGACCGCGGCCGTCGCGGCGATCACGTCGGTGCGGTCGATGCCGGGGCCGCGCAGGTCGCGCGCCAGGATGAACGCGATCTCGCCTTCGGCACGCGGCGCGATCAGCGACGCGGCGGCGATCGCGTCGCCGGCCGCGTAGTGCATGCCGGACAGCAGGATGCCGAAATCGGGCTGGCGCACGTTCAGCATGTCCTGCACGGCCTGGCTCGTCACGCCGATCTTCTTGCCGACCACCGATTCGCCGCGTTCCACGCGGCGTTCGATGAAGCGTTGCTGGATCCGGTACGCATCGTCGAGGGACAGCCGGCGCGGCCGCCCCGACAGCGGCGCGACCGGCGCGCGGGAGTGCCACGCGGCATACAGCTCGTCGCCGAGCGTCGCATGCAAGCGGTTGGACATGGTAGGGCCCTCGAATGGAAAAGGCCGCCGTCTCGGGCGGCGTCGTGCGCCGAGGGGCGGCCCCCGGCGCTGGTTCGGAGACGGTACGCGTCAGTTGCCCGAGCTGCGGATTCCGTCCGGCGAGAAGTACGCCTCGGTGAACTGCGGGCTGTTATCGAGCTTCGGCATCGGACCTTCGTTGGTCAGGCGGTCGGCCATGTACGCGCCGGAGACGAGGTCGTGATAGAACACGACGCCCGGATAGAACGTCTTCGCATCGAACGCGTAGAGCGTCGTGGCGACGTTGGTGCGCCAGAGCTGGCCGCGCGCGTCATAGTTGTCCGCGAGCAGCGTGATCCACGAATCCTCGTCGAGGTACAGCACGCGCTTCGCGTACTGGTGGCGATAGCCGTTCTTCAGCGTTGCCTGGAGCACCCACACGCGGTGCAGCTCGTAACGGATGAAGGACGGGTTCTCGTGGCCCTTGCCCAGCAGTTCGCCGTACTTGACCGCGGTGTCCATCGCCTTGTAGTTGTCGTACGGCACGTAGATCTCGCGCTTGCCGAGGATCTTCCACTCGTAGCGATCGCCCGAGCCGTTGAAGAGACGGTCGTCGTCGACGGTGCGGAAGCCGCCCGGACCCATCGGCTGGTCGTAGCCGTACTCGGGCGCCTGCCGCACGCGCCGCGTGCCGGGGTTGTACATCCACGTGCGCGACGCGTTGTCCGCGCCGGCCTTGTCCCAGTTCGTGAACGACAGGATCAGCGAGCCGCGGTCCGACAGCGGCAGGTCGGTGGCGACGCGCGCGTAGGTGCGGTTGTTCAGGTCGCTCTTCACGTCGTACTTGCCGACGTTGCGCGGCGAGTAGATGTCATAGCGCACCTTGCCCCATGCGATGTTGCCGTCGGAATAGACGACCGCCTGGTCGTAGGTCGCCTGTTCGGTGCCGATCGCCGACGACATGCGCTGGTTCCACAGCAGCTCGGCCGCGCTCTTCGGAATCGGGTACGGCACCTGCGGCGGCGCGTTGGTGAGCCCGTTCGCGTCGGACGTCATCGTCGAATCGGGCGCATACGTGCGGATGTCCTTGTAGACGGCATCCGTATAGCGGAAGTCGCGATGGCTCGGGTAGACGTTGATCTTGAACGTGGCCGGGTAGCGCTTGAACATCGCCTTCTGGCCGTCCGTCAGGTGCTCTGCGTACTGCGCCATGTTCTCGGCGGTGATCGTCGCGACCGGCTTCTCGCTCGCGAACGGATCGGGGTAGCGGCCGCCACGCTTGTACTGAACGTCCGGCGGCGTGCCGAGCCACTTGCCCGACCACTCGGGCACGCCGCTGTCCTTGCTCGCGGCGCGCACCGCGCCCATCGGCGTGAGCGTGCCGTCGAGCGCCTTCAGGTCGTCCGGCGTGACCTTCGGGAACGACGTCGTCGCGACGAGCGCGCACGTGGCCATCACCGACGCACGCAGGAGGGGGAGACGAGTTCGTTTCATGACAAATCCTCTTCTTGCTGGGTGACGAGCGGCCGGGCCGCTCAGAAGTGGTAGGTCGCCGTGGCGAGCACGTAGTCGCGATCCGACAGCGGACGCGTGACCGCGTTGGGCGAACCGAGGAACCTGGCGTAGACGAGCGACAGCTGCAGGTTGCTCAGGCGCGTGAACGTCACGCCGGCCGTCACGCGGTGATCGCCCTGGCCCGTGAGCGAGCCGAGCGCGCCGGCGAGCGGCGACGTGCCGGTCAGGTCGTGCGTGTAGGTCAGCGGCACGTCGAGGTCCCAGCCGTTGAACACGTTCTTGTAGCTGAGCGTCCACGCGATCTCCATCGCGAGCGCATTGCGCGAGTTGGTGAGCGTCGTCGAGCCGTCGAGCGCGGAGATGCTGCCCGCATGCACGTACGTCAGTTCGCCGACCAGCGACTGCGAGCTCGCGAGGAAACTCGGCCCGATCGAGTAGATGCCCGACAGGTTGGTCTGCAGCACGTTGGCGCGCGTCGACTGCGGGCCGGTCGGCGTGTTGACGAGCACGGCCGCGCCCTGGCGGTACGACACTTCACCCGCGACGTTCACCGGGCCGACCTGCGTCGAGAAGCTCGCGCCGGTCAGCTTGATGTTGCTGAAATACTTCTGCTGGTACTGGAGCGTCGGGAAGAACGTCGTGACGACGCTCGGGTTCATGTCGTTGTAGTGCAGGTGGTACAGGCCGAGCTCGGTGTCGCCGAGTACGCGAAAGCGCGCGCCGATACCCCACTGGTTACGCGCGCTCGGCTTGTCGTCGGGGCCGCGCGGAATGATCATCCCGCCCGGGCCGATGATGAATTGCGCACCCGGGCCCGTCACGTCGGAATAGCTCCAGTACGTGCCGGGCGCGGTCAGCCGGTTCTGCTGGTACGAGAACTGGTAGTAGCCGAGCAGGCTGAAGTTCGGCGTGATCTGCCATTGTGTCGAGATCTGCGGCACCGGCAGCAGGATGTCCTTCACCTCGGCGCCGGCCATGTACGACTTGGTCGCATCGGCAGGCCCCTGGGCGCCCGCGATGTTCGGGAAGAACAGGCTTTCGCCCCACGCGACCACCTGGTCGCCGACCTTCACGTTCAGGCTCGTCGAGCCGAGATGGAACGTGTTGTACGCATACGCGGCGAGCAGCGTCGTATGTCCGCCGGACCAGTAGCGCGCGTCGCTCGTGAAGTTGTTGTACTGGCCGGACTGGTTCACGGTGCCCGGCGCGTCGTTGTAGTTCGGGCGATGATAGGCCTGGTCGTAGAACGTGTTCGCGCGGACGAACACGCCCCAGTCGTCGTGCTTCAGGTTCACTTCGCCGAGCAGGCTGACCTGGTTCTCGATCAGCTTGTTCTTCGCGAAGTTGCGGTCGCCGTCGTCGCCGTTGATGTTCGCGGGCGTCAGCAGATTGCCGCTCGGCGCGCGCGTGCGCATGCCGAGGCCGTAACTCAGCGTGAACGTGTAGTCCAGCGTCGTGTCGGCGCCAAGGTCGATCGTGCTGCCGGCGTGCGCGTTGGGAACGGCGCACGTCAGCAGCGCGGCGGCCAGCGTCGACAGCGTGGCGGTGGCCCGCTTGTCGGTACGGCGCGAAATCCGTTGATGCATGGTGTCTCCTCTGGGGGTATCGACGACGGTCGACTGTGGTTGTCGTGAGAGGCAGAGTAGGGAGATCGCGGTAGCAGGGAATCGTCAAAATGAACTAGATGACTTCCCTAGGACTGGAAACGATCGGGCGACGCCGCTTGCGCGTTGTGGGTTATCGCGTGTCCGCCTGTGCCGCCGACAGGAACGCGGGCCGTTCGCCGCCGCCGTCGAGCCGCAGGTTCGCGCCCGACGTGTACGACGCGTCCGGCGACGCGAGGAACAGGCATGCCGACGCGACGTCGTCGGGCGTCGCGAGCCGTCCGGCGGGAATCGTCGCGCGGATCGCGTCGAGCGCGTCGTCGTCGCCGTAGTGGCCTTCGGTCGCCGATTCCGTCTGCACGAGGCTCGGGCTGATCGCGCACACGCGCACGCGCGGCGCCCACTCGACGGCAAGCGACGTGACCGCGTTGACGAGACCCGCCTTCGCGGCGCCGTAGGTCGCGGTGCCGGGCGACGGCCGCGACGCGCTGACGCTCGCGATGAACAGCATCACGCCGCCGTGCGGCTGCGGCTGCATGATCGCGTTCACGCGCTGCGCGAGCTGCAGCGGCGCGATCAGGTTCAGCCGCACGATCGATTCGGTGAAGCGCGGCGATGCGTCGGCCGCGAGCGCGAACGGCGAGCCGCCCGCGTTGTTGACGAGCACGTCGAGGCCGCCGGCCGCATCGCGGATCGTCGCGAGCATCGCGTCGACCTGCTCGATGTCGCGCAGGTCGGCCGCGATGAAGCCGGCGAGGCGGCCGCCGGCCGAAGGCGGCGTGTCGGGCGCGCTGCGTCCGCATACGAACACGCGCGCACCCGCCGCGAGAAACCGCTCGGCGATGCGCCGCCCGATGCCCTTGGTGCCGCCCGTCACAAGCACCGTCTTGCCGCTGTAGTCGAATCCGTTCATCGTCAGCCTCCGTTTCGGTGGCCCGATGATAGGAACAAGCGCGCGCGGCTTCGTAGTCTGAAAGGATGATGCCGGCCGGCGCCGGCGGCGCAATCATCGTGGCAAGCAGCCATCGACCGACGAAGGAGACAACCCGCGATGACGACCCCCACGACGCCGCCGGCCGGCATCTTCACCGACGTAGCGGGCGGCCTGCGCCTGCATCATTTCGAGGCGGGCGCAGGCCGGCCGGTGGTGTTCATCCACGGCAGCGGCCCGGGCGCGAGCGGTTTCAGCAACTTCAAGCACAACTACCCCGCATTCGCGGCCGCCGGCCATCGCGCGATCGTCGTCGACCTGCCGGGCTACGGGCAGTCGTCGAAGCCGTCCGACGTCGCCTACACGCTCGATTTCTTCGTCGGCGCGCTGCACGCGCAGCTGTCCGCGCTCGGCATCGGGCCGGCGGTGCTGCTCGGCAACTCGCTCGGCGGCGCGATCGCGCTGAAATACGCACTCGATTACCCCGACGCGGTCGATGGCCTGATCATGATGGCGCCGGGCGGCGTCGAGGATCGCGACACCTATTTCCGGATGGAAGGGATCCAGCGGATGGTGAAGCTGTTCACCAATCGCCAGATGAATGACGACACCATGCGCGAGCTGCTGACGCTGCTGGTGCACGACCCGGCGATCGTCACCGACGCGCTCGTCGCCGAGCGGATGAAGGTGTGCGTCGAGCAGCCGACCGAAGTGCTTTCGACGATGAGCGTGCCGAACCTGACGGGCGCGCTCGGTGATCTGCGCTGCCCGGTGCTCGGTTTCTGGGGCACGGACGACCGCTTCAATCCGGTCGGCGGCGCGCTGACGTTCCTCGAACGCTGCCGCGACGCGCGCTTCGTGTTGATGAACCGGTGCGGCCACTGGGTGATGGTGGAGCACGCGGCGTATTTCAATCGGGAATGCCTCGATTTCCTGGCTCCGTCGAATACGCGATAACGCCGGATGCCGATGAAGACCGGCCCGTTCGAGGCCGGTCCGCCTGATTAAACGGAGAATTGAAATGAACGCGTCCCACCCGTGAACGTGAGAGCAGAAGCAGGAGGTGGATCCTCGCGGGCCAACGGCATCGAAGTGCCCAGGTGGAAAATGCACGCATTTCCCGGCAACCGGAGGATCCACGATGAACAGTATCGCAGTGGGCGTCGACATCGCCAAGCAGGTTTTCGAGGTTCATTACGTTGACCGGGAAACCGGAGAGATCGTGAACAAGCCGATCAAGCGGGCGAAGTTTCTCGAGCACTTCGCGAACCGTGCACGGTGCCTGATCGGAATGGAAGCATGCGGCGGTGCGCACCACTGGGCGCGAGAACTGACGCGGATGGGTCACGAGGTCAGGCTGATGCCGGCGGAGTTCGTGAAGGCGTTCAACATCCGCAACAAGAACGACGCGGCAGACGCGCGGGCGATCTGGCTGGCGGTGCAGCAGCCGGGCAAGCCGGTGGCGGTGAAGACCGAGATGCAGCAGGCGATGTTGGCGCTGCACCGGATGCGCGAGCAGTTGGTGAAGTTTCGGACGATGCAGAGCAACGGGCTGCGCGGGTTACTGACGGAATACGGCGAGGTGATGAGCAAGGGACGGGCGAAGCTGGACAAGGAAATACCCGCCGTACTTGGCCGCATCGCCGAGCGCCTGCCGGCGGCGCTGATCGATACGTTGCGCGAGCAGTGGAACGGGTTGGCAAAGCTGGACGAGCAGATAACCGAGATCGAGCGCCGGATGCGCGAATGGAAGAAGGAAGACCGGGCCGTGAAGATGATCAGCGAGATTCCCGGTGTGGGGTTGCTGACGGCAACTGCCGCGGTGGCGATGATGGGTGACCCGAAGGCATTCCGGTCGGGACGTGAATTTGCCGCGTGGGCGGGCCTGGTGCCAAAGCAGACCGGCTCAGGCGGCAAGGTGAACCTGCACGGGATCAGAGAGGCGACATGTATCTGCGCGCGCTGCTGATTCACGGTGCGCGTGCGGTATTGACGCATGCGAAGGAACCCGGTCCGTGGGTCGAGCAGATGAAGAAGCGGCGACCAACGAATGTCGTGATCGTCGCGCTGGCCAACAAGATGGCGCGGACGATCTGGGCGGTGCTCGCGCATGATCGGCCGTACCGGAAGGACTACGTGAGCATGAAACCGGCCTGAACGGTTTACGCACGGTAGAAGATCAACGTTTAACACAGGGTGAACGTCGAAAGGTTGCGCAGCAATCGAGTGTGATGACAAGCCAGGTAGGACCGGGACTCACTAAACCTGAATTGCGTAACGAGCTTCGAGCTCGTTAGGAGAATGAGGTGTGAGTCAGCGGATTTCATAGGGGCCCGCAGCGGCAGGACCGGCTGCAATCAGGCCGGATATAGAGACGCAGCCCATCCTGTCTGTCAGAAACGCAAGAAAGCTGTTGCAAACGGGACGCGTTCATATAGACGCAATGAAACTCATCGAAGACCTGTTCGACCTGCGCGGCAAGGTGGCCGCGATCACCGGCGGCGCGCGCGGCATCGGCGCGGAAACCGCGCGCACGCTGGCCGCGGCCGGCGCGAGCGTCGCGATCCTCGACGTGCTGTCGCAGCCGGCGGAGGCGCTCGTCGAAGCGATCCGCGCGCAGGGCGGCCAGGCCGCGTTCTGGTCGCTCGACGTGACGCACGAGGCCGACGTGGCGCGCGTGTTCGGCGAGATCGTCACGCGCTTCGGGCGCCTCGACGTGCTCGTGAACAACGCGGGCATCGAAGGGCATAACGTGCCGACGCACGAACTCACGCTCGCGCAATGGCAGCGCGTGCAGGACGTGAACGTCAATGGCGTGTTCCTGTGCACGCGCGCCGCGATTCCGCACCTCGAAGCGGCCGGCGGCGGCTCGATCGTGAACCTGTCGTCGATGTACGGGATCGTCGGCGGCCCCGACGTGCCCGCGTATCACGCGTCGAAGGCCGCGGTGCGGATGATGGCGAAGGTCGACGCGATGCTGTACGCGGCGAAGAACATTCGCGCGAACTCGGTGCATCCGGGCTACATCCGCACGCCGATGCTCGAGGACGCGTTCCGCCAGATGGGCCAGGATCCGGACCGCGCGTTCGAATACATGCAGACGCACGTGCCGATGGCGAAGATCGGCAGCCCGCGCGACATCGCGGCCGGCATCCTGTATCTCGTGTCGCCGGCCGGGCGCTACGTGACGGGTGCGGAGCTGGTGATCGACGGCGGATACACCGCGCGCTGACGCGCCGCGGCAGTCGAAACGAAACAGGAGACAGACAGTTGAAAGCGCTCGTGGCAGTGAAGCGCGTGGTCGACGCGAACGTGAAGGTCGGCGTGAAGTCCGACCGTACCGGCGTCGACATCGCGAACGTGAAGATGTCGATGAACCCGTTCGACGAAATCGCGATGGAAGAGGCCGTGCGGCTCAGGGAGGCCGGCGTCGTGACGGAGGTGGTGGCCGTGTCGGTCGGTGTCGCGCAGGCGCAGGAAACGCTGCGCACGGCGCTGGCGATCGGCGCGGATCGCGCGATCCTCGTCGAGTCGAACGACAGCGTCGAGCCGCTGGCCGTCGCGAAGATCCTGAAGGCGCTGGTCGACAAGGAACAGCCGCAACTGGTGATCCTCGGCAAGCAGGCGATCGACGACGATTCGAACCAGACGGGCCAGATGCTGGCCGCGCTGGCCAACCTGCCGCAAGCGACGTTCGCGTCGAAGGTTACGATTGCCGATGGCAAGGCAACCGTCGCGCGTGAAGTCGACGGCGGCGCGGAAACGCTGTCGCTTCGACTGCCCGCGGTCGTTACCACCGATCTGCGTCTGAACGAGCCGCGTTACGTGACGCTGCCGAACATCATGAAAGCGAAGAAGAAGCCGCTGGAAACCGTCAAGCCCGGCGATCTCGGCGTGGACGTGACGCCGCGCCTGAAGGTGCTCAAGGTGAACGAGCCGCCGGAGCGCGCGGCCGGCGTGCAGGTGCCGGACGTGAAGACGCTGGTCGAGAAGCTGAAGATCGAAGCCAAGGTGCTGTAAGAGGGAGCGCAAAGAAATGACGATTCTGGTAATTGCCGAGCATGACGGCGCGTCGGCCGGCGGCGCTTCCACGATCAAGGCCGCGACGCTGAACACGGTGGCGGCGGCTGCCGAAGTTGGCAAATTCGTCGGCGGTGACATTCACGTACTGGTGGCAGGCCACAACGCACAAGCAGCAGCCGATGCGGCAGCGAAGATCGCAGGCGTGTCGAAGGTGCTGCTGGCCGACGCGCCGCAGCTCGCGGACGGTCTCGCCGAGAACGTCGAAGCGACGGTGCTGACCATCGCGTCGAACTACTCGCACATCCTCGCGCCAGCGACCGCCTACGGCAAGAACATCGCACCGCGGATCGCCGCGAAGCTGGACGTCGCGCAGATCTCGGAGATCACGGCGGTCGTTTCAGCCGATACATTCGAACGCCCGATCTACGCAGGCAACGCGATCGCGACGGTGCAGTCGAGCGATCCGGTCAAGGTCATCACGGTGCGGACAACAGGCTTTGATCCGGTTGCGGCGGAAGGCGGCAGCGCGGCGGTCGACAAGATCGAAGCGGCGGTGGACGCAGGGATATCGCAGTTCATCAGCCGTGAAGTGACGAAACTCGATCGGCCGGAACTCACCAGCGCGAACATCATCGTGTCGGGCGGCCGCGGTCTGGGCAGCGGCGAAAACTTCGCGTTGGTGCTGGAGCCTCTCGCGGACAAGCTTCAAGCAGCACTCGGCGCGTCACGTGCGGCCGTCGACGCCGGCTACGTGCCGAACGACTACCAGGTCGGCCAGACCGGCAAGATCGTCGCACCGCAGCTGTACATCGCGGTCGGCATCTCGGGTGCAATCCAGCATCTGGCCGGCATGAAGGACTCGAAGGTGATCGTCGCGATCAACAAGGATCCGGACGCGCCGATCTTCAGCGTGGCCGATTACGGCGTCGTCGGCGACCTGTTCACGCTCGTGCCCGAAGCGGCCGCGGTGCTCTGAGCGATGCCGCTGTTCGAATTCAACGGCATGCGCCCGTGCGTCGATCCGTCCGCGTACGTTCATCCGAGCGCGGTCGTGATCGGCGACGTGCGGATCGGCGCGGGTTGCTACATCGGCCCGCATGCGAGCCTGCGTGGCGACTTCGGCGCGATCGTCGTCGGCGACGGCAGCAACGTGCAGGACGGCTGCGTGCTGCACGTCGGCATCCGCGAGACGTGCCGGCTCGGCGTGAACAGCCACATCGGCCATGGCGCGATCGTGCACGGCGCGACGCTCGAGCCGGACACGATGATCGGGATGAACGCGGTCGTGATGGACGGCGCGACGATCGGCGCGACCACGATCGTCGCCGCCTGCGCGTTCGTGAAGGCCGGCTACGACGTGCCGCGTGGCGTGCTGCTCGCGGGTGTGCCGGGACGCGTGGTGCGGCGGCTGAGCGACGCGGAGATCGACGCGAAGGCGAACGGCACGCGGGTCTATCGGCAACTCGCGGTGGATTGCCTGAAGACGCTCCGGCAGATCGACGGCGCGTAAGCGCCGCGCCGAAGCGCGATGCCACGGGTTTTCTCGGGGTTTGTGCGGATGGCGATTCGCCGTCGCGCATGCCGGTCGCGACGTTCGCACGGGATCGATTGCCTGATGCGGCGTCGTTGTCTTAAGATCGGCGTCAGACCATCCCACCGCCTCCGGCGCCGAATGAAAACGACCCTACGCCTGCGCGTCGCCATCATCGCTTCGGCTTTCGCCGTCTATCACGTATTCATGCACACGCAGTGGGTCGCCAGCGGTTGTATCGAATTTCTCGGCAACCGGCATTGCAGCTTCGAGAACAGTGCGAATTTCGAAGGGATGATGGACTTCGACCTGCTGCTGACCTGCGCGTGGGTCGCGGGCGCGGTGATGGCGTGGTTCGCCGTCGCACGCGCGCCGAAGAAGCCCGGTTAGCCGCGCCCGCGTCGCGCGGCCGGCTATTGCGTGCGCACCGGCGCCGGCCGGTCGTGCAGGAACGCGAGCGACAGCGCCGCGAGACCGCAACTCGCGATCAGCATCAGCAACGCGCCCTTGCCGGCGTGCACCATCACCCAGCCGCCAACCGACGGAAAGCCGAACGTGCCGATGAAATACGACGCGACGAACCACGTCAGCACGCCGTGCCGTTGCGTATCCGCGCAATCGTTGAGCGCCTGCGCCTGGATGACCGGATACATCAGGCCGTAGCCGGCGCCGAGCAGCACGGCCGCGACCGACTGGAGCGATGCATGTTCGGCTGCGCCGAACATCGCGAGTGCGCCGAGCAGCATCATCACGAGCAGCCCCTTGGTTGCCGTTTCGGGGCGCGCTGTCCTCACCCATCGTCCGAGCAGCCAGCGCGCGGTGATCACCGTCATCGTGTAAAGACTGAAGAATGTGCCGGGACGCGCTTGCGTGCCTTGCATGAACGACATCTGGAACGTCATCAGGCCGGAGAACACGCAGGTGCCGAGCGCGATCATCACGATCGGCACGGCCGCGCGCGTGCGCGAGATGGCGGGCAGGTCGCGCACCCAGCGGCCGCCGGCCGCGGCGGCGGCCGGGCACGGACACCGGCGGCCGAAGGCTTCCAGCATCAGCGACGCGAGCACGCACAGGGCGCCGACCGCATAAAGCGTGTCGTCGATCGACCAGTGGAGCAGGCGCATCGCATACGCGGCGAACGCGGGGGACGCGCCGATCCCCGTCATCTGGAAGGTTGCCGACCGGAAGAACCACACGTTTCGGGCGGCGCCGCTGGTGCGCTCGGCGAGCGACATCGGCGCGGCCAGATGAAACGCGCCCCAGCCGAAGCCGACCAGGAAGCCGGACGGCAAGTCGGCGGACGGTGCGCGCCCGACGAGGGCTAAGCCGACGATGCCTGCGCCGATGCACAGCGACGACAGCGCGGCGATTCGCGCGGCGCCGATCTGCTGCGAGAACCAGCCGACCGCCGACAGGCCGGCGAAGGTGCCGACGGTCGCCGCGGCCAGTGCAACGCCGGTGTTGAGATCGCTGCCGCCGATCGAGCGAAAGCGCATCGACAGCAGGAAGGTTGCGCCGTAGCCGCCCGCGGTGAGCAGGGTGCCGACGAGAAAGAGCAACGCACTTTGAACGCGCATGACAGCCATCCGGGGCGGCGGCGACGATTGGGGGGAGCCGTCGATTGCGAGACAGTATGGACCCGGATCGATGCGGGATGCCCGCATTTGTGATGACGCGGTCGAGCCGTCGGCTTTTGTCGGACATGGTTCGACCACGCTCGATCGAGCGCGCCGTTTCGCGCCGAACAGGCCGCATCGGAGCGACTGCACGACGACGATGAATTCGTCGGATCAGCGGCGCTGCACGTCGCGCTGGCGGCGTTTTCCCGCGCGTTCGCGCGCCTCGTGCGCACTTTGCTTTCCCCTGTGGGGTGCACTAGATTTCGAAGCGTGACATGTGTTACCAAATGTGCGAGGTGAAGCCATGACGCCGTGGGAGATTCAGGGAACCGAGCTGATGAACTGCAATTGCTCATACGGTTGCCCCTGCCAGTTCAATTCGTTGCCGACGCACGGCAACTGCGAAGCGATGGGCGCGATTTCGATCGATAGCGGTCACTACGGCGACGTGGTGCTCGACGGTGTCCGGATCGCGGTCGTGTTCCAGTGGCCCGGGCCGATTCACGAAGGCCACGGCCGGTGCCAGCCGATCGTCGACGAGCGGGCCAGTCCCGCGCAGTGCGAGGCCGTGCTGAAGATCATGACCGGTCAGGATACCGATCCATTCGCGACCATGTTCGCGGTATTCGCGTCGACGCTCGAGCAGGCATACGAGCCGATCTTCGCGAAGATCGATTTCGACGTCGATGTCGATGCGCGGCGCGGCCGGATCAGCGTCGAGGGCGTGTTCGACGTCGTGGGCGAACCGATCCGCAATCAGGTGACGGGCGCGGAACATCGCGTGCGGATCGACCTGCCGCACGGCTTCGAATACGAGCTGGCCGAGATCGGTTCCGGTACCGGCCGGTCGCGCGGTCACATCGAGCTGGATCTCGAGCGGAGCTACGCGCAGTTCGCGCGGCTGCACATGAACAACCACGGGCTGATCCGGCATCGCGTCGCGGCATGATCCCCGTCGGCGATTTTCTCGGGCGCGAGCGCGTCGTCACGCTGCTCGGCATGGCCGCGCTCGTCTGCGCGTGCTGGGCCTACCTGTGGACCGGGGCCGGCACCGGCATGTCGGCGCTGGACATGACGGCGGTCGCGCTGTTCCCGCATCGGCTGGCCGGTGGCATGGGCGTCATGGATCCGTCGCTGGCGACCGTGATCCTGATGTGGTGGGTGATGATGATCGCGATGATGACGCCCGGCGCGGCGCCGCTCGTGCTGCTGTACCGGAGC
The DNA here is from genome assembly GCF_003854235.1 of Burkholderia sp. Bp8998. NCBI lineage: Bacteria > Pseudomonadati > Pseudomonadota > Betaproteobacteria > Burkholderiales > Burkholderiaceae > Burkholderia > Burkholderia sp. Bp8998. The sequence goes on along the minus strand of NZ_QTQF01000002.1, from coordinate 382,308 downwards.
GTGCTGCGGCATCGCGAACAGGACGGTGCCGGGTCGGCATTCACGTCGACTTGCCTGCTGGCCGGTTATCTGGCCGTATGGTTCGTGTTCTCGGTCGGCGCGGCCGTGCTGCAGAGGCTGCTGCAGCCTGCCGGCCTGATCTCCGGGATGATGCTGTGGTCGAAGAGCGCGGTGCTGTCCGCGATCGTCCTCGCGCTGGCAGGCGTCTATCAGTTCTCGCCGCTGAAACAGGCGTGCCTGCGGCAATGCCGGTCGCCGGTCCGGTTTCTCGCGACGTACTGGCGCCCGGGAATCACGGGCAGCTTCATGCTCGGCGTGCGCCACGGCGCGTATTGCGTGGGCTGTTGCTGGCTGCTGATGGCGCTGCTGTTCGTCGGCGGCGTGATGAACGTCGTGTGGATCGCCGCATTGTCGCTGTTCGTGCTGGTCGAAAAGGTGCTGCCGGGCGGCGAGTACGTCGGCCGCGTGCTGGGTGCGGTGCTGATCGCGTGGGCGGTCGCGACGTTGCTGGTGTAGCGAGGTGCATTGGTCATCCGCTGCGCCCGGGAGATGCTCGATGAGGATCCGTTGCATCGCCATCGCCGTCCTTGGTGCGATGGCCGTCGTTGCGACGCCGGTGCGTGCGGCCGGCGGCATGTCCGACATGAACATGGGTGACATGAAGACGGCGGCGCCGGATTCGGTGCTGACCGATGCCGAAGTGAAACGAATCGATGCCGCGCACGGGATGGTGACGCTGAAGCACGGCGCGCTCGAGAACGTCGGGATGGCGCCGATGACGATGGCGTTCAAGGCCGGCGACCCGGCGATGATCGCGTCGCTGCACGTGGGCGACAGGGTCAAGGTCCGGATCGAACGCGTGAACGGCACGCTGACGATCGTGAAGCTCGTGCAACGGTAGTAACGGTCGCGCAAGCGACCGCGGACCGGCAGCGGCGGCACCCCGCGACCGTATGCGCCGGTGCCGGCCACGCCTTCCCTCTAGGCGACTGTTCCGAGGGGCGGCGTTCCTGTCCGCTCAGGACCACGACACGGTGGTTGAGCGGCTGACCAACGTGCAGCCGCATGTCGCATGATGTCCATGCAACGCAACCGGAGCGCCATCGATCATACCGTTCGCGTCGCCCTCAGCGATCGTCTGCGTTCCGTGCTCCTGGCATTCGACCGTATCGCCTTTGCGGGCAATCGGCTTGCCGTCTACCACATCGGCATTCGAACCTGTCGTGACGGTGCCGCCGTGCGGCGCGAGCGTATCACCCACCACAATGACCTGACGAACCAATTGTATTTTCCTCGTGTGTGCGACAGCGTGGCGACCCCGTGTGTTTACATACCAATTGCATAGATGCCGGGCATGCCGGTTTCGGCATTCGGACTGCCGAGGTACGTCCATTGCACATCCGTCATGGCGACATCGATGAAACTTTCTCCGTCATGCGGAAATGCCTGGCCTTTCTCGACGAACGCTTGACGATCCCACCGGTTATAAAGCGTTGCCAGCGGGTGCTCTGCTGCCACGCGACTTTCCCATATTCCCGTTAGCGGGCAACGCTGCTGACCGTTGCACCGGACTGGCGACTCGGGCTCGGGGACTTCGCGCAGCAGCCCGGTTTCAATCATATGCTTCAGAAAATCGTACCTCTGCGGGGGCAGGGCATGAGCTTCGCTTTGCAGCGTCACACTCTTCTGCGGTTTGGGGGGCGGAGTCACGGCTTTTGCGCCGTCGATCAATGTCTGCACTTTGCCGTCCCATTTCGGTAACGATGCGGGGGGCAATGGAAGCACCTTGTCGAGATTCGGCAATTTCAGGCGACCCTGATAGAACTCGAGCGCATCCCCCAGTTTGCTGTAACGATCAGCACGTGCCTTGTCGATATGGCCGACCAGGTTGGTGCCGTCGGTAAGATCCATACCATCGAATTCGGTAAACAGCTTATTGGCACATTCAGCAGAACCTAGCTTGACACCTTGATGAAGAACACGAAGCGCGCGCAGTTTCGCTTCAGTAGTTTGTGGTCTCGCATAGACATGTCCTAACTCTTTCGCAGCATTTCCATATCCTTGAGCGAAAGCACATTCCAGCATTTGTGTCGCGATAGGCAAATTACCCCAGAATTCGCCACCCGGATCATCATATGCGGCATCCGTCTTTGTCCCGATGAAAGTTTGTGCGGATGGACTGCCCATATCGGCAGCGCGCTGGAAGAAGGCATAGGCGCTGGTGGCATCGCCACCTTTCACCAGGCCATTCTGATGGTAGATTCCCATCATGTCGTAGGCGTCAGGCACGCCTAGTTTCATCGCCTTTTCAACCCAGCGGATAGCGGTTTCTGGATCATGGGTTGGCACCCCCTGACGATCGCTCAATATCAGCGAGGCGATATTGAGCATGGCTTTCCAGTGGTTGCGCTCGGCGGCCTGCGTGTAGAGCTGGTAAATCTTCGCGTAATCTCGTTTTTCGTAGTCAATGTTCGGGTTATCAAGCGCCAGTGCCTGTTGGAACCACAGTTCTGCCTGAGGATCGACAGGCGGTAGGTGCTGATCCTGATACACGCACGTGAAGGTCTTGCGATGCGGGCTGAACAACGGCAGTTTTTCGTAACGTGGCAGGTCGGACATGGATGCACTCAGCTTGCTGGTCTGGGCTGTAAGAGGGCTGGCCTGCGAATCAGCTGCCAGCACGCAGAGGCTGGCGCATAGAAGTCGCAGAACGAGGCCGATGCGTTTCGCGTTGGATCGATTCATCTCAGGTAAGGGCCGATGTGTCTGACGTCGTCGGAATGGTCGTAGAGGCGTGCATCGTGCCAGTAGCGCGATGATCTTCGAAAGGCAGTAGAAAACCTTTGAGAGCCGATCTTCCTGCTTTCCAGACGTCGCGGTTGTTGTCCATACGTGCAACCCATCGCTTGAACATTGAAGGAATTTCTTTAAAGTCCCCGCTACCCGTGATGTCGCCGCCCGAGTGCAGCTTGAATATTCTTTCCCGCAATGGGGCGGCATAATCCAATCCGGTCGCGCCAATGTTGATCTCGCTATCCGCCGTCATGCTGCGCTGGTTCATGTTCGCGCTTCCGACCGTAATAAATACATCGTCGATGATCATCAGCTTCGAGTGAATGTAGATTTCACGGTAGGCCATATCATGACCGGGGATCGGTCCGCTTGCACGCAGTCGGGCAATACTGACCTTGATTCCGTATGTAGACGCCAATTCCTGCACGCTGGGGTGATCGAGAACCTTGATCTCCGAAGAGACTGGGCCCACCCCCGTGTCGCGTTTGTACGAAACAGTCTTCGCATCGGGATAGTCTTGAGGCCGACGGTTTTCCTTGTCGTAGTTTCGCTGATTCGACATTGCCGGATTATTCGTGGTCGGATCGCTCGCGCCGAACTCGGTCAGCATGTCGTACGTGCGGGGAATCATTCCATCGTCCTCCGGATGCGGGATGACGATGAACATATACAAGATTCCCATCTCGCTGCTTGGCCGTCCGGACTTTTCAGCCCAGGCCTTCCAGTGATCTTCTCGTATCGCTTTCAGTTTTTGAGCGAAGGTCGGATAGAAGAAATACTGATTCTCCATATAGATATAGTTGCGTGCCCAGGAACTCGCGTGAATGTAAAGTTCCTTGATTGTCTTATCCTTATCCCGAGGATGGGTACGAACGATCTGCACTGCATGGTTGGCGTTTCCAGGTGCCTTCTGAATATTGCTCGGTATCGCCGTAAGCTCCGGCATCCGGTGCGTGTCAGGGGCGTAGTGATTCCAGTCCAGTGCAAAGTTGTCGTACACGCGCTTCAACGCCGGGCCGAACAGGCGGCACGCATAGTCCTGATAGGGGCGGACATGTTTGTAGCCCTTTGTCGGTGGCTGCTCCAGCGTTGCCTCCTCGTGAGCCTGTTCCGCCTCCAGTGTTTTGCCCGCCAGGCGTTCCCGGAGAGGGTCGTCGATGGCATGCGTCGTCGTGTCCCAGTAGTCGGTCACGGAGTTGAGACCCATCACATAGCCGACCGCTTTGTAGCCGTTGTTGTAGTCGTAGTCGATCACGATCGGCTTCTGATGATGGGTGGGATAGTCCGTCATGAGAGGACGTTCATTGGTCGGCAAAATGCCGTCTTGCGGTTTGAACTCCTCGTCGGACAGCGCGTGAGCGGCGTCCGCTGAATCGACGGAGCGGAATGTCACCTGCAAGTTTTTATTCTTTCCGCTGCAATTCCCCTTGGGACGATGCGTCTTCCACCAGTCGATGCAGTATTTCTGGCGATCCTTGCTGTCGTAAGGGGATTTGGATGTGCCGACGACAAAGGCGGCCGGATTGGTAAACGGGTTGTGCCCTGTGTCGGAGTAGCCCGGAACGTTGTTCTGCTTGGCCGACGCAGTTTCTTGGTACCAGACCATTAATCGCACAGTGACGCCCTTGTTTGCGACCTCTTCAAGCAGTTGGCCATATGTCTGTCCGCGCGGCCATGTGGCTTTGCCTTTGTCACGGATGAGCTCCATGCCCGGGTCGAAACCCCAACAGCAGAGGTTGACGGAACCCTTCGCCAGCTTCAGGTCGTTCGCAATGTTTGCGAACCCCTCTTCGCCACAGACGAGGAATTCGAGGTGGTTTTCATAGGTAATGGGCGCAATATCCCTGCGCGTTTCCAGCAACCATTGTGCCGATGACTTTGCTGCTCGCGACTGCTCGTCAATCGCGACGGATGCTGGATTTTGGGATTTCAAGATAGAGTCGGCCACGTGCGCGTCCTGATTATCAGTGGGCAGGATATCGTTATCCGTCCAGCCGTTCGCCACGGTTGGTACGCTGGTCGGTGTGATCGGGATCGCCCTGAAGAACATCCTTGACCTTCAGGTCAAACTGTCCCCCGTTGGCAAGTTTGACCTGATAGGCCGGCGTGCCGGGCTCATGGTCTTTCACCACGACACGTCCGAATTCGTCTGTCACCCCTTGGCCGATTTTTGCACCACCCTTGTACAGATCGTATGGTTCGCTTACGTACTGATGTGCCTCTCCAGGCAACGCACCCAATGCGAAGTGCAGTTGCTCCTTTTCGGGGGGTAACGCGGGAATATCCGGTGTGCTAACGCTGTCCGGTCCGGTAAGCGTTCGTGTGGCCGAGTGCACCTCGAAACCGCCTGACGTGCCGCTCTTGATTTGCCCAGCTGTCCAGCGCGTGTAGCTGCCGCCGCCGTTGATTTCTACTTCCTGCTGGGCGCTGATGGTGATTTTGTTCGCTGTCACGGTCACGTTCAATTTCGCTAGCAGGTTGATGCTGTCCTTCAGCGCCTTCACATCGATATCGCCTGCCGCGGCAACGAGCCGCATGCCTGCTTCGGCGACAAAGAGGCGCAACGCTCGGCGCGCGCTCGCGAAGAAACCCCCGCCCGTGCTCACCGAGAAATGCTCACCGGTTGTGATGGACGTGCTTTTGCCACTGCTCAGGTGAATTTGCTCAGGCGTACTGCTGGCGATACCAGCGGGACTCGCCAGTACCAGATGCGGCTGATCGAACTGCTTCAGCGTACCACCACCCTGAATGCCTTTCGCTTGCGCTTTCAGTGTGCCGGCAACAGCTTTCTGCTCGCCGTCCTGAGCCCCCGCCGATTGGGCGGACTGCGCGAGGCTCGCGGCAGTGTCTTGAGCGTTTGCCAACTGAAGATTGACTTCATCGACGCTGAACGCATCGCCGGTCGCGCCCGGGCGAGGATGGGTCGTCAGTAGCAGCCCGCGTGCACCGCGCACGGCCGCATTCCCGTCGGTGCGCAACTCGACCCCTTCGCCGCGCTTCTCGCCGCGACCGGCTGGTTCGCTCACGCGCGTGATATAGCCTGCGTGGAGGCCTGACTCGAGGTGGTCGCTGCGTATCTGCGTCTGCACCTGTCCTTGCGTGTCGTCCTTCAGCCAGACGTTGTTTTGCACACCGCCGATTTCCTTACTGACGAAGCCCGATAGGGGATGCTGGTCAGGCAGGTTCCACTGCGGTCGATTTGTGCCGTTCCCGACGCGGGCCGTGATAATCGGCCTGTCCGGATCACCGTCAAGGAACGACACGACCGCTTCGTCGCCGATTCTGGGCAATTGAATGCCGCCGAAGCCGCCACTCGCCCATGGCTGTGCTACGCGCACCCAGCATGAACTGCGCTCGTTACGTTGGCCAATCCGATCCCAATGAAACTGGACCTTCACCCGGCCCAACTCGTCGGTGTAGATTTCCTGACCCTGCGGCCCCACGACGGTTGCCGTCTGCATTTGCATAACGGGCTTATGATGTTCGAACGGACTGCGGAACGGAACCGACTTGCGTTGCGTTTCGATTTCGATGAAGTAAAAACCCGCGGAGCCGTCTGGATGAGCGACGCGGGCCGCCCCGGTTTCTTCGCGACTGGCCGCTGCATCGGCCAGTCTACTTTGCAGGCTACCGGGTAAATTCGCGTGGTGGCTTGACCCTGGAAGATTGTTTTCGATCAACCAGGACGTTTCGAGAACAACGAACTGGCGTCTGGCAGCAGAATCCTGATCATGCTCCGGATGGCCGGTCAATTCGAACCACCGTCCGGCATCCACTCCGCGAAGGCTGCCCGTGCCATAGAACCGTTTTGCACGCGACTCCCATTCCTCCATACGGATTCTGGTCAGATGTTCGCCGCGATCGTCCTTCAGGTACGTGTAGGGACCTGTGTATTCGTAGACTTCCAATTCCTCCGGCAATTCGTGTGACAGCGTTGGCACATGGGTGCCTTTCGGATTGGCGAGTGACGACGGGCTCTTGTAGTCGAACGTACGCGTCGCGAGTGCCGCACTATGCAGGCTTCGCATACCCGACCAGTGCAGCAACGCGTCGACCTCGCTGTTCATGCCGTCGCGCGAGAACGTTACCACCTGTGGCGCGAGCGGTTCACACACGTCCAGCCGGTCGGTGATCGTCAGCGTGTGTGACTTGCCGTCCTCGGCTTGTTTCCAGATACCGAAAAGACCTTCAACTTCCATCAGCCGATGAACAAAGGTCCAGTCGTCTTCGTATTGCGTGCAGTACGAACGTGGTTCGAGTGGCCTCGAAATCGCGAAATCGAACTGACCTTTGGCTTGGGAATGCGCGTTGAAAACGTCGGTCAGGATTTGATCGATTGTTTTGTCCTGCCAGATGTGCTGGTCGCGGCGGAATTTAAGGAAATTCATCCACGACGCAAAGCGAATCTGATAACTGGTCAATCCGCCTTCCGAACCTAGCCGCCTGACCGAATAAACATAACCGTGGCGGGGAAGGTAGGACCGATTGGTCTGCTGAAGCCAGAGGGTGACGGGCTGACCAATCAGTTGCTTCAACTTGATATTGCTGTCAGTCGACTGAACATCGAGCGTGAACTCAAAATGTCGGCCAATCCGCGACCATCCCGCAACACGTTGCGGCAACAATACATCCGGGCCAAGCGGTGTGTCGAGCTTGACCAGTCTCTCATTCTGGATCAGGCCGCCCCGAATTGCCCTCACAATATCCTGCGCACTCATGTTCCGTCCCTTTATTATATTTGCCCCACTTATTGTCATTGGTTTGACATACCGGACCGGTCGATTCTACAGCTTATTGGCCTGATGATTGCCAGAAATCGGAAGATGCAGAGTATCGAATCTCAACTTTTATGCAGTCGTAGCTGTCGAAGTCGAGTGCCAGTCGCTCAAGTTGTCGCCAGATCTTGGCGTATTGGGGGGAGCATCGCGGATGCTCGCTGGGACGGATGCCTTTGGGGGGGACGACGTTTCCGCCGTGCGGCGCACTGAAGCCGCGTGTCTGACAACGCGCAGGAAAACCGCGGCGTCGACTGACGTGCTGCGCGCTACACCGATTCGCCGGCAGTTCACGCAACCATCGCGCAACGCGAGGCATCCTGTCACCCCCGCATGCCTTTGTTCGGCGCAACCGGACGCGCGAGCCCGCGCGCCGGCAGCGGCGTCGACATCACGATCGACGTGCGCGTTTCGCCATACAGGTTGATGCGCTCGATCAGTTGCTCGAGGTGCGCCATGCTGACCGCGACGAACCGCATCACGTAGGAATCCGCGCCGGTCACGTGATGGCATTCGACCACCTCGGGAATCGTCTCCAGCAGCTTCAGGAATTTCGCCTTCGCCGGCTGCGGCACCGTGATGCCGATCAGCGCGCTCACCGGGTAGCCGGCCGCGGCCGGATTGACCCGCGCCGTGTAGCCGTCGATCACGCCGGCCGATTCGAGGCGCTTCACGCGTTCCGTCACCGCCGGCACCGACAGGTGAACCTGGCGCGCCAGCTCCGTGTAGCTGATGCGGCCGTTGGCCTGCAGCAGCGCGAGTACCTTCCAGTCGAGTTCGTCCATCGCGGCGGAGTTTTTAAGGTGAAGCGGCCATTTTTCCTTAAAAACCGCCTTCAGCGGCGACCGGATTTTCCCTACGATGCCATTTGATGTCATCGGATGTCGCAAGGAGCCGGCCATGCTGTTCATCAAGTCCGTCGTGATGGGGTTGTCGATCGCGGTGCCGGTCGGCCCGATCGGCATGCTGTGCATCCAGCGCAGCCTGAGCCGCGGCTTTCCTGCGGGGTTCGCGACGGGCATCGGCGCCGCGTGCGCCGATGCGCTCTACGGGCTGCTCGGCGCGCTGGGCGTCGCCGGCATCGTCACCGCGTTCCCGATGCTGACCGTCGCGCTGAAAATCGGCGGCGGCGCGTTCCTCGTGTGGCTGGCCTGGACCATCGCGCGGCAGGCGCCGGCCGCGCCGGCGGCACGGCGCGATTTACCGCGCACGACCGTGCTGCGCGATTTCCTGACGACCTTCGGCCTCACGCTGTCGAACCCGATGACGATCCTGTCGTTCGTCGGGATCTTCGCGGCGCTCGGGCCGCTGGGACGCACGCATGAAGGCGCGATGGGGCCGACTGTGGCGCTGATGGTCGCCGGCGTGTTCCTGGGTTCCGCGACGTGGTGGCTGTGCCTGAGCAGCGCGACGGCCGCATTGCGCACGAAGATGTCGCTGACGTTCATGCACGGGCTGTCGCGCGTGTCCGCCGTCGTGATCGCGGTGTTCGGCGCGATCCAGTTGATGGCGGGCGTGCGCGGCGTCGTGGGGGCGTGACGCGAAACGTGGTGCGACCGAACGCGCTCGCTCGCGGACGGCGGCATTCGCCACGCGGATACCCGTTCGCATCGACGCCCGCGACCGCAGGCGCCGATGCACCGACCACCCCGATCAGAACGTATAGCTGACCTTGCCGAACGCGGTACGGCCGAGCGTGTTGTAGCCGTACGCGGTCATGTACTGACGGTCGAACAGGTTCGACAGCGTCGCCGACACCGTCAGGTGCGCATTGATCTTGTACGACGCGCGCAGGTTCACGGTCAGGTAGGACGGCAGATACGTGGCGTTGGCCGGATCGTCGAACGTCGTGCCGCCGTAGCTCAGCGTCGCCCCCGTGCTCAGCGCGTGCAGGTGCAGCTCGTCCCACGTGTGGTCGACGTTCACGCTGACGGTCTGGCGCGGCCGGCGGTTGAGCCAGCTGTCGTTGGTCTCGTCCTGCGGATTCAGGATCCCGATCGCGACGCTGACCGGCGTCGAGCGGCCGATCGTGCCCTTGTACGACAGGTCGATGCCGCGGATATGCGCGCGGCCGATGTTCATCGGCGAGAACGTCGCGGGGTTGTACGCGATCAGGTTGTTGACGCGCGTGTCGTAGAGCGCGGCGCTGAACGTGCCGTACGCGGTGTTCGCGTCGAGCGCGGCCTCGACCGAATCGCTGCGTTCCGGATTCAGATTCGGGTTGCCGTAACCGGGGTAGTACAGGTCGTTGAACGACGGCAGGCGGAACGCATTGCCGTACGACACGCGCGCCGTATAGACCGGCGTAATGGCCCACGACAGCGCGGCGTTGCCGGTGTTCACGGCCTTCCCGGCGATGATCTCGTGGCGGCCGGCGACGAACATCGTCACGCTTCCGAGCGTGGCCGACTGATGCAGCGAGAACGCGGAATCGTTGCGCGTCGGCACGCCGTCCGGCACGTCGACCGGCAGGAACGCCTGTTCGCGCGTGAAGTCGTACGCGATCTTCGTCTCGCCCGACAGCGGCAGGCCGAACAGATGGAAGCCGTGCGCCTGATGGGTCAGCGACGTCGACGAACTGATGCGCTGCGAGTTGATCTGGTCGGTCGGGAGGGTCGGGTCGCTCGCATACAGGAACTGGCGGTCGTTCGCATAACCGAACGACTGGTCGAATTGCGTGTCGGGCGAGATGTCGAGATGGAACGCGATGCCGGTCGTCAGCTGATGATCGAGCTCGCGGTTCGCAAAGCCGGCGTTGTCGAAGGACAGGTCGGAGCGGTGGTACAGCGCGAACGTCGAGATCGACCAGTTGTCGCGCGCATAGCCGAGGCGCGCATCGAGATCCTGCGCGTGATACGGATTGCGGCCGTCCTCGTGGTACGGCAACACGGGCCGCGTCGCGTCGATGCCGGCCGTGTTGTAGTCGTGCAGGCCGAGCGTGTAGGTGAGGCCGCCGAGCGTGGCCAGCGGCCCCGTCGACGGCACGGTGCCCGACGTGCGCAACTGCGTGTCGAAGGTCTTGTTCGAGCCGCCACCGAATGACACGGTGGTCTGGTTCGGCTGGCCCGCGGCGCGGCGCGTGAACAGTTGCACGACGCCGCCCATCGCGTTCGCGCCGAACGACGCGGCGGCCGGCCCCGAGATCACCTCGACGCGCTCGAACGCTTCGGTCGGCAGGTCGGCCCACGGCGCGATGCCGGTGGTCGGCGAGCCGATCCGGACGCCGTCGATGAACACCGCGACCTGGCTGGCCGACGAGCCGCGGATGCTGACGGACGCGGACGAGCCTGGGCCGCCGTTCTGCGAGACGGTCACGCCCGGCAGCGTCGCGAGCGCCTGCGTGATGCTCGGGTCGCTCGGCGACAGCCGGTCGAGGTCGGCGCGCGTGAGCACCTGCGTCGTCGCATAACGCTGGTCGAACGACTCGGGCAGGTGCCGCGTGTCGGTCACGCTGATCGTCGGCAGGTCGGCGCCTTCGGCGGGTTGGGGCGGCTGCGCGAGCGCCGTGTCGCCGGCGGCGTGGGCGATCGGGGAGAGCAGCGCGGTGGCGGCGGACGTGGCGAGAAGATGGCGAAGATTCATGAGGCGGCGAGCGTGATCGTGTTGCGGGTACGGCGAGCGTAAGCCGGTGGCGGTGCATACCGCCGGGTTATTGGTGGTCTATCGCGAGACCGGACAGCGTGGGCGGTGGTCGCGCGTGTCGTCATCGCATGTGCCAGACGACAGGGCGCGGCACACGTGTACGGACACGCCGCGCGGACGGGCGGCGCAACGGCGCGACACTTCCGGCGTGGAAGCGGAGGCGGAAAGACGGGACATCTGAAGGGTCCTGAGGTCGGGTCGTCCATGCAACGGGGCGACCGCCAAAGGCGGTGCTGGCGCATCGGGACACCCCGCCCGGTGCGGCTGCCTGGACCTCGGGTCGATGGCAGGTCTCCTGGCTTGCGGGTCGCTATTCGCACCGGCCTTCCCGGTTTCCCAGTGGCGTGGGGTGGTGCGAATTCGCCGCTCACAGTTGCGGGGGCAGCCGCAGATTCGAGGCACTGCCTCTCCTGCGTTCCCTTTTGATCCCGTCTCCGGGAACCATCAGCGCGCAAGCGTAATGGCGAGCGCTCCGGCGCGTCAATTATCGAGGTGTGCAGGGATGCGAAAAAACGTCAGTGTTCGCCGAATGCTTTCCAAAACCTTTCTTCCGAGGCAGTCGAACCGCTTTACGTCTGATGAAACGGGGCATTGGCAGCACTGCACTCGCGCCGGAACCGGCTCGGCGCGATACCCGTCCATCGCACGAACGCCCGCCGAAACGCTTCCTCGCCGCCGAACCCGAGATGCGTGGCGATCCGCGCGACCGGCCAGTCCGACTCGCGCAGGCAGCGCCGCGCGGCGTCGGCCAGGCACTGTTCGCGCAACGCGTGATAGCCGCTGCCTTCGGCGGCCAGCCGCCGCCGCAACGTCGCCTCGCTGACGCCGAGCCACGCCGCCAGCTCCGCGAGCGCGGGCAGCGCCTGCTCGCGCGCGAGTGCCGCGTCGAGAAAGCCGCGCACCTGCTGCGTCCATGACATGACGGCCGGCGCGGCATCGATCAGACGAAACGGGAAATCCACGAGGAACGCGGCGAGTTCGCCCGGCTGCCGGATCACGCGGGCATCGAGCCGCGCCGCGTCGAACGCGAAGCCGTAGGTCTTGCGGCCGACGTCGACCGGCGCGTTGAACAGCCCGAGCAGCGGCATCGCGTCGTCGCGACGCGGATGGCCGAGCCAGACTGCGTCCGGCCGCAGCGGTTGCCCGATCAGCCAGCCGAACAGCTGCAGATAGCAGAACAGCCCCGTCAGGTCGACAAGGCATGCGGCCGGGCTGCGCGTGCGGCGCAGCGAATCCATCCGGAACGTCGCACGGCCGTCGCGCACCGCGAGCGACAGCACGCCGGCGCGCGGCGTGAGCATCTCGCAGAACTCGGCGGCGCAGCGGATCGCGTCGGCGAGCGTCGCGCAACTGAGCAGGCAGCGGCACATCAGGTCGACTTCCTGCTTGCGCATCGGCGGATGGCCGTCGCCGCGCGCGACCTGCGCTTCGAGCCGCTCGATCGCGTCGCGGTACAGCGCGACGAAGCCGCCGGGTGTCGTCGGCGGGGCAGCAGCAACGGCAGGCGTCGCAGGCCGTTGCGCCGGCGGCGCGCCGCTGCGTGCCAGCTCGTCGAGCAGGCGGGCGCCGAGGCCCGGCAGCACGCGGCCGCGTGCCGGCAATACGCGCTGTTTCATACGTTTCCCGATCTGAGCGTTGCGACAGGGGTTGGTGAGCGGCCCGGTAGGGGTTGGCCGACCGCCGCCACGCAAGAATGCTATCCACGCCGGCCGCTTCCGGCCTCGCCGGAACGGCGTAGGCGGCCGGTACCGCATTCCGCCACGAACCATCCGGGACGACCCGCGAATGATCCAGATCGTAGACGAAATCACCCTCGCGCCCGAGCGCATTCCCGACGTGCTGGCACTGCTGCGCGACCGCTATTTGCCGGGCCACGCGGCGCGCGGACTGACGGCGGCCGGCCGCTGGGTGTCGCCGCCCGTCGCGGTGCCGGGGCAGCCGAGCACGCTGTGGCTGACGTGGCAGGTCGCCGATGCGCCGTCGTACTACCGGATGCGCGCGCTGACCGATGGCGACGTGGTCGCATTCTGGATGGCCGTCGACGTGCTGTGCGACGCGCGCCGCCGCCATGTGATGACCGACGCCGACGCATCGCTGCCCGCACTGACGGAGGTCGACCATGCGGCATGACACGGCGCAGGTATTCGTTTCGGCGACCGACGATGCCGGTGCGATCGAGCGCGCATTGCGCGACGCCGCGCAGGCGCTGCCCGGCGCGACCCGCGTGGTGCTCGCGCGCAATCTCGACGGCTGCTGGGGCGCGGGCGATTACACGCTCGACGTGCTGCGCGACGAGCGGGTGACCGATCGAGCGCTGGACGTCACCGCGCTGGCCCCGGTGCCGGGCGTCGTGCGGATCGACGGCGCCGCCTGCCGCGCGATCGGCGGCGGCCTGCGCGAACCGGCGCTGCGCGACGGCGTATGGCGCACGCTGATGCTGCGTATGCGGCCGGAGGCCGATGAAGCACAGGTGCTCGATCTCGAGCGCGAACTGCTGCGCATGCCCGCGTTCATGCCCGGCATTCGCAACTGGCGGCTGAGCCGGATCGTCACGCCGGGCGCGTGGACTCACGTGTGGCAGCAGGAATTCGCGCACGTCGGCGATCTGCTCGGCGAATACCTGCTGCATCCGTATCACTGGGGCTGGGTCGACCGCCGCTTCGACGCCGAAAGCCCCGACTGGACGGTCGATGCGATCTCGCACGCGTTCTGTCCGCTCGCGTCGAGCCTGCTGGCCGACACGGCGGCGTGACGCGCGGCGCGCACGCGACCCACCGCAATGCAAACGACAACACTGGAGACACCACCATGCGAGCCTTGCTGATCGACCGCGTCGGCCATTCCGACGCGCTGCGACTGGCCGACGTTCCCGCACCGACGCCCGGCCCCGGCGACGTGCTGATCCGCGTCGCCTGCGCGGGCGTCAATCCCGCCGACTGGAAATGCCGCGAGGGCTATCTCGGCGCGTTCATGCAGATGACGTTTCCGTTCGTGATCGGGTTCGATGCGGCCGGTGTGGTGGAGGCGGTCGGCGACGGCGTCGAGGGTTTCGCGCCGGGGATGCGCGTGTTCGCACAGACCGACGTCGGCGCGGGGCGCTGGGGCGCGTATGCCGAATACGTCGCGGTGCGGCACGACTCGGTCGTGCGCCTGCCCGACGCGGTCAGCTTCGCGGAAGCGGCGGCCACGCCGACGCCCGCGCTGGCCGCGTGGGCCGGCCTGTTCGACGACGGCGGGTTGCGTGCGGGGCAAACGGTGCTCGTGCACGGCGGCGCGGGCGCGGTCGGCACGTTCGCGATCCAGCTTGCCGTGCAGGCGGGCGCACGGGTCGCCGCGACGTGCTCGGCGCGCAACCGCGCGAGCGTCGAATCGCTCGGCGCGGCGGCGAGCATCGACTATCGCGCACCGGACATCGCGGCGGCCGTGCGGGCGTGGGCGCCCGGCGGCGTCGATCTCGTGCTCGATGCGGTCGGCGGCGACACGCTGCCCGCCGCACTCGACCTGCTGGCACCGGGCGGCACGCTCGTGAACATCATGACGCTCGCGGCCGGCGATGCGCAGCGGCTGGCCGCGACGAGCACCGAAGCCGCGCGGCGCGGCCTGCGCACCGCGATGACGTACAGCCGGATGCCGAGCGGCGCCAAGCTCGCGTCGATCGCGGAACGGCTCGGCCGGCGCGCGCTGCGCGTGCCGCGCTTCGACAGTTTCCCGCTCGAACAGGCGGCGCGCGCGCTCGACCTCGTTCAAACGGGCGACGCGAAAACCAAGTTCGTGCTGCATGTTGCGAATATCGCGGCGTGACGCCGAGCGGTCCGCACGCAACATCACCTTCACCGGAGACATCATGACCGACACCCGTACCGCGACGCTCGCGGGCAAATGCGCGCTCGTGACCGGCGCGAGCCGCGGCATCGGCCGCGCGATCGCGCAGCGCCTCGCGTCCGAATGCGCGACCGTCGTCGTGACGGCGCGCAGCCTCGCGCACTCGGCAACGACGGCCGGCACGCTCGCCGAAACGGTCGCGCTGATCGAACAGGCGGGCGGCCGCGCGATCGCGCTCGCGGCCGACCTGTCGAACCCGGTCGAGCGCGACGCGCTCGTCGCGCGAGCGGCGCAGGCGGCCGGCGGCCTCGACATCCTCGTGAACAATGCGGGCGTGGCCGACTACGCGTGCGTCGACGCGATGCCGATGGCGATGTTCGACACGACGATCGAGCATTATCTGCGCATCCCGTTCACGCTGAGCCAGGCTGCGATTCCGCTGATGCGCGCGCGCGGCGCCGGCTGGATCGTGAACGTCGGCTCGGTTACCGCGCTCGCGCCGCTGCGGCCGTTCGACGATTTCTCGCGCGCGGGCGGCGCGACCGTCTATGCGGCGGTCAAGGCCGCGTTGTCGCGCTTCACGCAAGGGCTCGCGGCCGAACTCGAAGCCGACGGCATCGCGGTGAACCTGGTCGCGCCGAGCACCGCGATCCGCACGCCGGGCGCGGCCCGCTACATCCCCGCAGGCTATCCGACCGAAGACGTCGCGTATCTCGCGGAAACCGCGCTCGCGCTGTGCAGCCTGCCGGCGCGCGAGCGCACGGGCCTCGTCACGCACAGCCTGCATTTCCCGCTGTCGCAGGGGCTCGCGGTGCGCTCGCTCGACGGCCGCACGCCGTTGCCGCCGCCCGTGATTCCCGCCTATGCGCATCCCCACATCGACCCGGCAGGACACTGACATGACGAATTCGATTCGCTTCGACGGCGGCACCGCCGTGATCACCGGCGCGGCCAGCGGCATCGGCAGCGGGCTCGCGCGCCAAGCCGCGGCGCTCGGCATGCGCGTGGTGCTGGCCGACCTCGACCCGGCGGCGCTCGACGCGTTCGCCGCGACGCTCGACACCGACGTGCTGTGCGTGCCGACCGACGTCAGCCGTGCGGAAGCCGTCGACGCGCTGGCCGACGCCGCATGGCGGCGCTTCGGCGGCGTCGACCTGCTGTTCAACAACGCGGGCGTGATGGCGACCGGCTTCAGCTGGGAAATCACGCCGGAACGGTTCGAGCGCAGTTTCGCGATCAACGTGCACGGCGTGATGAACGGGATCCGCAGTTTCCTGCCGCGGATGCTCGAACGCAACCTGCCGGCGCGCATCGTCAATACCGCGTCGGTCGGCGGGTTCCTGCCGAGCCCGTTGATGTCGCCTTACTCGGCGACGA
Source organism: Burkholderia sp. Bp8998 (assembly GCF_003854235.1). Taxonomy (NCBI): domain Bacteria; kingdom Pseudomonadati; phylum Pseudomonadota; class Betaproteobacteria; order Burkholderiales; family Burkholderiaceae; genus Burkholderia; species Burkholderia sp. Bp8998. The sequence continues at coordinate 365,899 of NZ_QTQF01000002.1, read as the reverse complement.
AATTCGCGGTGGTCGCGCTGACCGAATCGCTGTACTGCGAGCTGAAGATGCTCGGCGCGCCGGTCGGCGTATCGCTGCTCGCGCCCGGCCCGGTGCGGACGGGCATCTTCAGCGACCCGTTCGGCGCCGCGCACGACCGGCCCGAGGTGCAGGGCTTCGTCGACACGATGCGCGCGATGCTGAACGCGCACGGGCTTACGCCCGACGCATTCGCCGCGCGGGTGTTCGACGGCATTCGCGACGGACGCTACTGGCTGATTCCGCAGCCGGAGACGATCGACGGCGCGCTGCAGCGGCGCACCGCCGACATCCTGGCCGCGCGCGATCCGTCGCTGCCGTCGTTGTGAGGTCGCGATGCGGGCCGGCCGACCGACGCGGCCGGCTCACGCGGCGTTACATATGCGTGCCGCGGTGTGTGCGGCCGCTCGGGTCGCCGCCACGATCGGGCGGCGTATTGTTCTGATCGATCTTCGCGAGCACGAAGCCGGCATGCGGCAGCGCGGCGGGCGAACGGTGGGCGGCCTGCGCGACCGGGTCGTGCGGCGACGTGGCGGGAAAACCGGATGACGTCGCGCCCGGTTGAGCGAACGCCGAGAGGGAGGCTGCCGCGAGGGCGGCGGCGACGATCGCGTGCGTGTTCATGGTGACTCCTTCTTCACGACTGACTGCGGGACAACGTAATCAGTCTAGGGCGCGAAACTTAACGCGCCGTGAAGGAGCGACGGCGCGCGGATGACAGGATGTTCATGTCGGTCATCCGCGCGTCGCGACGGTCATGCGGATGCGGATACCAGCGCGCAGAAAGTCTCGAGATCGACGTTGCCGCCGCTGATCACGATGCCGACGCGCTTGCCTTTCAGCTCGTCCTTCATCCGGCGCGCGGCCGCGAACGACAGGCAGCCGGTCGGCTCGACGACAATCTTCATACGGGTCGCGAAGAAGCGCATGCAGTCGACCAGCTCGGCGTCGGTCGCGGTCAGGATGTCGTCGACGTCGCGCCGCAGGATCGGGAACGTCAGGTTGCCGAGGTGCTGCGTCTGCGCGCCGTCGGCGATCGTGCGCGGCGTGTCGATATGCACGATCGACCCCGACCGGAACGATTGCTGGCCGTCGTTGCCGGCTTCCGGCTCGACGCCGTACAGCTTCGCTTGCGGCGACAGCGCGCGCGTCGCGAGCGCCGTGCCCGACAGCAGGCCGCCGCCGCCGAGCGGCGTGAACACCGCGTCGAGCGGCCCGACTTCGTCGAACAGCTCCTTCGCCGCCGTGCCCTGGCCCGCGATCACGTCCGCGTGATCATACGGCGGAACCAGCGTGAGCCCGTGCTGTTCCGCGAGCGCGCGGCCAATCTGCTCGCGGTCCTCGGTATAGCGGTCGTAGGTCACGACGTTGCCGCCGTAGCCGCGCGTCGCGGCCAGCTTCGCGGCCGGCGCGTCCTGCGGCATCACGATCGTGGCCGGGATGCCGAGGATGCGCGCCGACAGCGCGATCGCCTGCGCATGGTTGCCGGACGAGAACGCGACGACGCCGTGGCGGCGCTGCGTCGCGTCGAAGCGCGACAGCGCGTTGAACGCGCCGCGGAACTTGAATGCGCCCATGCGCTGCAGGTTCTCGCACTTGAAGAACACCTGCGCGCCGAGCGCTTCGTCGATCGTCCGCGACGTCATCACGGGCGTGCGGTGCGCGTGGCCGTCGAGCCGTGCCGCGGCGGCCGCGACGTCGTCATAGGTGGGGAGGGTCGGGGTGGTCATGAGTCGCTCGTCGGAAGAGTCAGTCAACAGGTCGGCGGGGCGCGCCAGCGGCGCGCGTCCGCCTCACGCATCATTTCGCATCGTTGTATACCGTGGCGCGCGATACGCCGAGGTGCTGCGACACGATTTCCATCGCGCGGCGCACCTCGAGGAAGCCGTCCGCCTTCAGCATCTGCATCAGTTCGCGGCGCTGGTCGGTCTTCAACTCGCGCGGCGTGGTCGCGAGGCGCGTCGCGAATGCGTCGATGCGCTGCCGGATCGCGTCCGCGCCGGCCGGGTCGAGCGTTTCGGCGACCGGCGCGCCTTCGGTGCTGCAGAACTGGTTCAGCATCCCCTGGAAGCCGCGGAACAGCGTGACGTCCGCGTTCAGGCACAGCGCGGCCACATAGCGGCCGCTCGAATCCTTGATGCCGATCGACGTGCTTTTCGCGGTGCGGCCGTCGGCGAAGCGGTTCGCGTAGTTCGCGAGCACCTGCGGGAAGTCGGCGTCGTCGATGCGGGCGAGCCCGAGTTCGGTCGCCGGATCGCCGATCGCGCGGCCCGACAGGTTGTTGTGGATCGCGAGGATCGCGTGCTCCGGCGTGCGCAGGTCGTGCACGACGACCTCGGTGAACGGCGCGAACATCGCGCCGAGTCCTTCGGCGATGCGCAGCACCTGCTCGATCAGCGACGCCTGTTCCGGCTGCGGCTTGGGGCGGGGCGTGGTCATGCGCTGGCCTGGAGCGTGGGCGCATCGGTCGTTGCCGGCCGCGTGATGTCGGCCAGCAGCGGGCGGGCGATCCGCACGTAGTCGGATGCGTCGAGCACGACCGAGCGGTCGAGGCGGCCCGCGTTGAACGCGATTTCGTCGTTGAGTTCGATCAGCGCGGGATCGACCACGAGCGTCACGTTCGCGTCGAACACGAACGGCGGCACGGCGCCCATCACGCAGCGCGTGATCGTGGCGGCGAGTTCGGGCGGCGCGAGCGTCGCCTTGCGGCGGCCAACGGCGTCGGCAACCTTGCGGAAATCGATCTTCAGGTGACCGGGGATCACCGCGAGCGCGGTGGCGTCGCCGCCGTCCTTGAACGTGCAGAGCATCGCCTTCGCGCCCTGTTCCGGACGCGTGCCGCGAATCGCGGCGATCACGTCGGATTTGCCTTCGGCCGGGTGATCCAGCACGCGGAACCGCGCGCCGGAAGTATTCAGCAGCGCGCACAGCGCGTCGAAAACGGGGTAGTCGCTCATGTCGATCCGGGCGGGAGAGGGCGCATCGCGGTACGCGGGGACGGCGCCTGTCGGTTCGCCGTCGATGGATTGTCCAAGTATAGACGTTTTGTCATGCGCGTGGCAAAAGCCCGAAGCATGGATCGCCGTGCCTGTCCTCCCACCAACTGCCGAAAGGGCTTTTCATATCGCGGAATGCGCGGAGAATTCCCGCCGCGTCGCCTTCCCGCCGCTTGAAAACCTGTTTTGCATCGCAAAACGGGCTGCTTATCTCATTGAAAAACAAGAGAAATTTATATCTTATGTCTTATATAAGAGTTATTCGGCAGTGCATTGCGCGGCGTTACTATTGAGTCCATGCAGTTCGCTTCGTCACACGGAGCGGGCACGCTGAACCCTTTACTCAAATGCGCTTCGTTCCCAGGAGATTGACATGTCCCAATATCAAGACGACATCAAGGCAGTGGCTGGCTTGAAGGAAAACCACGGCAGCGCGTGGAACGCCATCAGCCCCGAGTATGCCGCTCGCATGCGTGCCCAGAACAAGTTCAAGACGGGCCTGGATATCGCGAAGTACACCGCGAAGATCATGCGCGCCGACATGGCCGCGTACGATGCCGACCCGGCCAAGTACACGCAGTCGCTGGGTTGCTGGCACGGCTTCATCGGCCAGCAGAAGATGATCTCCATCAAGAAGCACTTCAACAGTACCGAACGCCGCTACCTGTACCTGTCGGGCTGGATGGTCGCCGCACTGCGCTCGGAGTTCGGCCCGCTGCCGGACCAGTCGATGCACGAAAAGACCTCGGTCAGCGCGCTGATCCGCGAGCTGTACACGTTCCTGCGCCAGGCCGACGCCCGTGAACTCGGCGGCCTGTTCCGGGAGCTGGACGCCGCCAAGGACGCCGCTGCCAAGGCCGCGATCCAGCAGAAGATCGACAACCACGTGACGCACGTCGTGCCGATCATCGCCGACATCGACGCCGGCTTCGGCAACGCGGAAGCGACCTACCTGCTGGCCAAGCAGTTCATCGAAGCGGGTGCATGCTGCATCCAGATCGAGAACCAGGTGTCCGACGAGAAGCAGTGCGGCCACCAGGACGGCAAGGTCACCGTGCCGCACGAGGACTTCCTCGCGAAGATCCGCGCGATCCGCTACGCGTTCCTGGAACTGGGCGTGGACGACGGCATCATCGTCGCCCGTACCGACTCGCTCGGCGCCGGCCTGACCAAGCAGATCGCCGTGACGAACGCGCCGGGCGACCTGGGCGACCAGTACAACGCGTTCCTCGACTGCGAGGAACTGTCGGCCGACCAGCTGGGCAACGGTGACGTCATCATCAAGCGCGACGGCAAGCTGCTGCGTCCGAAGCGCCTGCCGAGCAACCTGTTCCAGTTCCGCGCCGGCACGGGCGAAGCTCGTTGCGTGCTCGATTGCATCACGTCGCTGCAGAACGGCGCCGACCTGCTGTGGATCGAAACCGAAAAGCCGCACATCGCGCAGATCGGCGGCATGGTCAGCGAAATCCGCAAGGTCATCCCGAACGCGAAGCTGGTGTACAACAACAGCCCGTCGTTCAACTGGACGCTGAACTTCCGTCAGCAGGCATATGACGCGATGAAGGCAGCGGGCAAGGACGTGTCGGCATACGACCGGGCGCAGCTGATGAGCGTCGAGTACGACGAGACCGAACTGGCCAAGCTCGCCGACGAGAAGATCCGTACGTTCCAGGCCGATGCGTCGCGTGAAGCAGGCATCTTCCACCACCTGATCACGCTGCCGACGTACCACACGGCCGCGCTGTCGACCGACAACCTCGCGAAGGAATACTTCGGCGACCAGGGCATGCTCGGTTACGTGGCCGGCGTGCAGCGCAAGGAAATCCGTCAGGGCATCGCGTGCGTCAAGCACCAGAACATGTCCGGCTCGGATATCGGCGACGACCACAAGGAATACTTCAGCGGCGACGCAGCGCTGAAGGCGGCGGGCAAGGACAACACGATGAACCAGTTCTGAGCGCCGTCGCAATCGATGCAAAACGCCAACCCGTTGCGGGTTGGCGTTTTTTTATCCGCGCGATCGCCGCGCGTTATCCACGCACCGCCTTCACGACGTACTGGCTCGTCGGCACCACGTCGATCTTGTCGAAATCGATGAAGCGTCCGCAGCTGTCCATCATCTCCGCGACGTTGCGCTGAAACTTCTCCTCGTCGCCGACCGCATCGAAGAACGCGTACGGATCGGTCATCGCCGCGGCCGGGAAGCATTCCTCGACGATCGCGTCGTAGCCCGGCGCCGTATGCGTGAGCGCGCGCACGACCACGTTCTGCACGTACAGGAAGTTGTCCTGCGTATCGATCGCGACGCGCGTGTGATGGCCGTGCCACACGTCGAGCCACGCTTCGTGCGTGAGACGCGGCGGGCGCTTCAGGAGCGCGAGCTGCGAGAAGCCGCGCGTGCGCTCGCCGGGCCGCGCCGGAAAGCGCGTGTTCGGAATCGGCTGCGACTCGGTGACGAGATACGCGGCCATGTGCGGGACGACCGCGCGCACCGCGTCGTCGAACGGCTGGCGGAACATCGGGTTCGCGCTGTCGACCCACACCGCGACGATCCCGTCGATGCCCGGGTGCGTGTTGGTCTGCTTCAGGCCGGCGGCTGGCGCGACATCGGCGTCGGCAACGTTCACCTGAACGCCGTGCGCGCCGAGCGACAGCAGCCTGTCGGCGAGCTGCGCACGCACGTTGCGGCTCCACGGCTCGGGCGCGACCTGCGCATCGCGCCACAACACGTAAATGACTTTCTCCATTGCTTGGGCTCCAGGGGGAATGACGGGATCGGCGGCGCTGCCGCCGGGTTTCAGGAAGCGCTGACGGTCGAGTCGGTCGAGTCGGTGGCATGGGCGGCGTCGTGCGCGCCCGGTGCGAAGCGGTTCGCGGTCAGCGTGAACGACGGTGGAATCGGCGACGTGACGGTTTCGAACAACCGCTCGTGGCGCGTCGCGTGAATGCGCCACATGCCGTCGCGCTTCACGTACTGGTCGTCGTAGAACGCGGTGCCGTGCACCAGGTAGTCGTCCTCGAGATTGATCGCGTGATCCTCGAGAAACCACACGCCGCATGCGTGATCGGCGGACACCAGCGTGAGCTCGGGGTGATGGCCGTGATGCATCGTCAGGAAGGTCGGCTTGCCGATCAGCGCGCGCAGGCTCGACACGAACGCGTCGCGGTCGTCGTACGCATGCCGGCCCCCTTGCAGCCGCACTTCGCAGTCCTCGGTCAGGCATTGTTCGAGCAGTGACCAGTCGTGCGTGTCGATCGCGCGGAAATACCGGTACTTCAGCTGGCGGATCTGCTCGTACTCGTAGAGCGTGCGGGTCGTCTCGTCCATCGCCGTATCTCGTGGTGGTGTCGTTCGATGGTAGGAACGAAGCCGCCTGCGTCACATCGTCTGTTCGGACGAACGCCGCGACGGCCGCGTTCACCTCCGCCGATACCGACCGTCGGGTTCATCCAAACAGGTGATGGCCGGCATCTCGTGCGCCTGTAACGTGGCGTCGACGCGGCTTCGATCCGCGTACACGAGATCAAGGAGACGGCATGACCCCGATCGAACGAATGGAAGCGCGCGTGCGCAGGCTCGAGGACGCCGACGCGATCCGCCGCCTGAAAGCCCGCTACTTCACGTGCTGCGACCGGAAGGATCCGCAAGGCATGCGCGACTGCTTCGCGCCCGGCACCGTGCCCATCGACTACGGCCGGATCGGCGCGTTCGACCATCGCGACGCGCTCGTCGACGTGTTCGAGCGGCTCGGCTGCCACCCGCACGTCGTCGAGATGCACCACGGCGTGAATCCCGACATCACCGTGCTCGACGACACGCATGCGCGCGGCACGTGGGGCCTGCATTACCAGATGCTCGACACCAATGCGCGCACGCTCACGCAGCTCGGCGCGACCTACGACGACGAATACCGGAAGGTCGACGGCGAATGGAAGATCGCGGCCACGCGCTGCGTCGTCACGTCGACGCTGTCCGCGCGCTACGACGGCGATGCGCCGGGCGTGCTGTTCGCCGGCGCGCAGCCGCCCGCCGCGTGACGACGCGCATGACCCACGCCGGTTGAGATCATTCCCCAGGAGACATCGAACATGACACAGAACCACGAGGCGCCGGTCGCCGTCGTGACGGGCGCGTCGCGCGGCGCGGGCAAGGGCATCGCGCGCGCGCTCGGCGCGGCCGGCATGACCGTCTACGTGACGGGCCGCTCGCAGAATGAAGGCGACGCGCCGCTGCCCGGCACGATCCACGAGACCGCGCGCGAGATCGACGCGCTCGGCGGCCGCGGCATCGCCGTTGCATGCGACCACGCGGACGACACGCAGGTGAAGGCGCTGTTCGAGCGCGTCGAGCGTGAATGCGGGCGGCTCGACATCCTCGTCAACAACGCGACCTACCTGCACGAGCAGTTGATCCTGCCGGGCCCGTTCTGGGAGAAGTCGCTCGACCTCGTGAACATCCTCGACGTCGGGCTGCGCTCGGCCTACGTCGCGAGCTGGCATGCCGCGCCGCTGATGGCGAAGCGCCGCAGCGGGCTGATCGCGTTCACGTCGTCGTTCGGCGCGAGCTGCTACATGCACGGCGCCGCGTATGGCGCGCAGAAGTCCGGCGTCGACAAGTTCGCGAAGGACATGGCCGTCGACCTGAAACCGTTCGACGTCGCGGCCGTATCGATCTGGATGGGCCCGCTGCGCACCGAGCGCACGACGCGCGTGTGGGACGAGCATCCGGATCTCTACAAGGAATTCTCGCTCGTCGCCGAAAGCCCGGATTTCACCGGCCGCGTGATTCATGCGATCCACGCCGATCCGCAGCGCATGACGTTGTCGGGCCAGGTGCTGGTCGGCGCGGAAGCCGCGCTGCAGTATGGCATCGCGGATCTCGACGGCAAGCAGCCGCCGTCGTATCGCGCGTTGCTCGGCGGGCCCGTGCAGGCTCATCCGGCGATCGTTGCCTGAGGAGCGAGCATGGGCATCCTCGAAGGCAAGGTCGCGCTCGTGACGGGCGCGGGGCAGGGCGTCGGGCAAGGCGTTGCGCACGCGCTCGCGGCCGAAGGCGCGCAGGTGGCCGTGGTCGGCCGCACGCGCGACAAGCTGATCGCGACCTGCGACGCGATCCGCGCACGCGGCGGCGTGGCGGAGCCGTTCGTGTGCGACGTGATGGACGCCGCGCAGATCGCGCGATGCGTCGATGCGGTCGTCGAGCGCTTTCGCGGCGTGCAGATCGTGATCAACAACGCGCAGGTCGTGCCGCTCGGCCGCCTGCTCGACGTGACCGACGCGGATTTCCTCGCGGGCCTCGAGTCGGGGCCGATCGCGACGCTGCGGATGATGCGCGCGTGCCATCCGCACCTGAAGGGCGACGGCGTGATCGTCAATTTCGCGTCGTCGGCCGCGGTGCGCTGGGACACGTCGGGCTATGGCGCGTATGCGGCGACCAAGGAAGCGATTCGCGCGCTCACGCGTGCGGCGGCATGCGAATGGGGCGCCGACGGCATCCGCGTGAATGCGGTCGCGCCGCATGCGCTGTCGCCGGGGCTGAAGGGCTGGGTCGACGCGAACCCGGACGAAGCCGCCGCGTTCTTCCGCACGATCCCCCTCGGCCGCGTCGGCGACTGCGAGCAGGACATCGGGCGCGCGATCGTGTTTCTCGCGAGCCGCGATGCCGCCTACCTGACGGGCGCGACGCTGCCGCTCGACGGCGGGCAGGCGTACTGGGGCTGACGGTGAACGCGGCACCAATCAAGGGTCGGCACGAACGCGCGGGTCAGTGCGTCGCGGCCGGCGAACCGGAATCGGAACGCATCGAAGAGAGAACGACATGGGTCGACTGGAAGGGAAGGTAGCGATCGTCACGGGCGGCGCGCGCGGGATGGGCGCGGCGACATGCCGGCTGTTCGTCGAGGAGGGCGCGCGCGTCGTGATCGGCGACGTGCTCGATGCTGAAGGCGAGGCGCTCGCGCGCGAGCTCGGCGACGCGGCACGCTTCATGCGGCTCGACGTGGCCGACGAAGCGAACTGGGCGCGCGTTGCGGACGCGACCGTCGAGCAGTTCGGGCGCATCGACGTGCTCGTGAACAACGCGGCCGTGCTGATGTTCGGTGCGATCACCGCGTTGTCGAAACGCGATTTCGAGCGTGCGGTGTCGATCAATCTGGTCGGCACGTTCGTCGGCATCCACACGATCGCGCCGCGCATGATCGCGCAAAGGAGCGGGTCGATCGTCAACATTTCGTCGGTGGACGGGCTGCGCGGCGTGAACGCGCTGGCCGCCTACGTATCGAGCAAATGGGGCGTGCGCGGGCTGACCAAGGTGGCGGCGCTCGAACTCGGCCACCAGGGCGTGCGCGTGAATTCGGTCCATCCGGGCGGCGTGAACACGGCGATGTCGAACCCGACCGGCGCGCCGCTCGAGGAGGTCAACAAGCACTACACGCACGTGCCGCTGCAGCGTGTCGGCTTGCCTGACGAAATCGCGCGCGCGACGCTGTTTCTCGCGAGCGACGACGCGTCGTACTGCAACGGCGCCGAACTGTCCGTCGACGGCGGGATGGCGGCCGGCGCGTATTACCCCGGATTGCCTGGCGCGCCGTTTTGAGCGGTAGCGCACACAACGCGTGCGCGACGGATGTTTGTGTACGCAACCTGATTCAGGGTTTGCCTGAGTAGCGAAAACACGGATTCGGGCCGCGACCGTTCGGATGCATCGCATGCGAACGTGTCGCGCCGATTTTTCCGTTTTCGCGAAACCCTTGCCGGACGGCCGTTCCAGACGTTTCGTCCCCCAAGCGCACGCGTCGGCGCTGTAAAAAAGGACACGCCGGCAAGCGGCATGCCGGCACGTCGTCACAGTTGTTTCTTGTTGCAACGCAACGCCCGCCCAATAACGGCGATGGTATGCTGGCCGGCATGGAGTTGTACGGCAGGTTGCTTGCATGGCGAAACTCGCGTTCGCACGCTCATACGAGACACATCACATTCTCTCGCCCGCATCGCGGCATCGACACGCGCTCCGCTCGCGCGTCCCGCCTTGCGCGTTGCCCCCTGCGCTCCGACCGCATTCCCCATCTCGCGGGCTCGTCCCGCATCCCCCATCCCCGCCCAATAGTCTGGAGACATTCCCATGTCGCAACACAATCTGGCCGAAGCGACGCACGGCGCGCTGATCGCTCCCCCGGCCTTCGTCAAGCATCGCAAACTGATCGACTGGGTGTCGCGCATCGCGGCGCTCGCCGAACCCGACCGCGTCGTCTGGTGCGACGGCTCGCAGGAAGAGAACGACGCGCTGTGCCAGGCGATGGTCGACCAGGGCACGCTCACGCGCCTGAACCCGGCGAAGCGCCCGAACTCGTATCTCGCGCAGTCAGATCCGTCCGACGTCGCGCGCGTCGAGGACCGCACCTTCATCTGCACCGAATCGCCCGACGACGTCGGCCCGACCAACAACTGGATCGCGCCGGTAGAAATGCGCGAGACGCTGAACGGCCTGTTCCGCGGCGCGATGCGCGGCCGCACGCTGTACGTCGTGCCGTTCTCGATGGGCCCGCTCGGCTCGCCGATCGCGCACGTCGGCGTCGAGCTGTCCGACAGCCCGTACGTGGCCGTGAACATGCGGATCATGACCCGCATGGGGCGCGACGTATATGACGTGCTGGGCGAGGACGGCGAATTCGTGCCGTGCGTGCACAGCGTCGGCCACCCGCTCGAAGCCGGCCAGAAGGACGTGCCGTGGCCGTGCAACCCGGTCAAGTACATCGTGCATTTCCCCGACACGCGCGAGATCTGGAGCTTCGGCTCGGGTTACGGCGGCAATGCGCTGCTCGGCAAGAAGTGCTTTGCGCTGCGCATCGCGTCGACGATGGGCCGCGACCAGGGCTGGCTCGCCGAACACATGCTGATCCTCGGCGTGACGTCGCCGGCCGGCAAGAAGTATCACGTCGCGGCGGCGTTCCCGTCCGCGTGCGGCAAGACCAACTTCGCGATGCTGATCCCGCCGCAGGGCTTCGATGGCTGGCAGGTCACGACGATCGGCGACGACATCGCATGGCTGAAGCCGGGCCGCGACGGGCGCCTGTACGCGATCAATCCGGAAGCCGGCTTCTTCGGCGTTGCACCGGGCACCGGCGTGAAGACCAATCCGAACGCGATCTCGACGCTGAAGGAGAACGTGATCTTCACGAACGTCGCGCTGACGGAAGACGGCGACGTGTGGTGGGAAGGCCTGACCGATACACCGCCCGCGAAGCTGACCGACTGGCAGGGCAACCCGTGGACGCCTGAAATCGGCAAGGAAACCGGCCGCAAGGCCGCGCATCCGAACTCGCGCTTCACGGCGCCGGCGTCGCAATGCCCGTCGATCGACGCGGACTGGGAAAACCCGGCCGGCGTGCCGATCGACGCGTTCATCTTCGGCGGCCGCCGCTCGACGACCGTGCCGCTCGTGACCGAGGCGCGCGACTGGGTCGAAGGCGTGTACATGGCCGCGACGATGGGTTCGGAGACGACCGCCGCGGCGGCCGGCCAGCAGGGTGTCGTGCGCCGCGACCCGTTCGCGATGCTGCCGTTCTGCGGCTACAACATGAGCGATTATTTCGCGCACTGGCTGAAGCTCGGCAAGCAGCTCGAAGGCGCGGGTGCGACGCTGCCGAAGATCTACTGCGTGAACTGGTTCCGCAAGGACGCGAACGGCAAGTTCGTGTGGCCGGGCTTCGGCGAGAACATGCGGGTGCTGAAGTGGATGCTCGATCGTCTCGAGGGTAACGGCGGCGGCGGCGAGCACGCGTTCGGCGTGTCGCCTGCGTACGACGACCTGCTGTGGGACGGGCTCGACTTCACGCGTGCGCAGTTCGACGCGGTGACGTCGATGGACGCGGGCGAATGGCGCGAAGAGCTGAAGCTGCATGCGGCGCTGTTCGACACGTTGAAGCTGCGCCTGCCGGCCGAGTTGACCGACACGATGAAGAAGATCGAACAGCGCGTCGGCGGCTGACGCTCCGAATCGACGTCATGAAGTAACGAAGTAGTGGCATCGACGTCCCGCCGCCGGCACGCATCGCCGGCGGCGGGACGTTGTCGTTTCAGCGTCGTTTCAGCGCTGCGCGTGCGCGCCCCGGTCCTACGCGCCGCACTGCGCGACCACTTCGTCGACCGCGCGCTGCACGTCGCCGCGCCGATAGCGCAGCAGCGCGATATCGGCCGGATCGGGCTCATACGACACGACGTTGCCGCGCCCCGTATAGATCGCGATGTCCGGCAGCAGCGGATGCTCCTGGTCGAGCGACGGCACCGGCTGCGGGTTGCCGGCCGCGCGGAAGAAGGCCGCGAAGTAATCGGCGAAGCTGAGGTTCTCGTCGCCGACGAGATAGGCCTTGCCGGATTCGCCGCGCTGCAGCGCGCCCCAGATCGCCTCCGACAGCGATTGCGTCGAGATGAAGTTGCTGCCGCCGGCCGGTCCGTACACCGGCAGCCCGGCGAGCTTGCCCTGCGCGTAGCCCGTGTACGCGGCGAACATCTCGTTGCGCAGCCCCGGCACCGACCCGACGACGAACGGCGCATTGATGCTGCACACGGCGAACGACGGCGACGCGAGCGCGCGCACGCGTTCGTCGGCGAGATGGCGCGAGCGCACGTACGGCACGGTGTCGACGAGCGCCGGCGCGACCTGCGGATAGAAGCTGCCGACCAGCACCGCGCGCTTCACGCCCGCGTCGCGCGCGAGCGCGAAGAAGCGCGGCACCGCGTCGACGTTCGCGCGTTCCCAGTGCGCGGCTTCGTCCGTGCCGGGCGGCAGGTGGCGAATGTCGTTGCCGGCCGCGAACACGACCGCGTCGAACGGCGCGAGATCGTCGCGCGTGAAGCTGCCGGCCACGTAGTCGCGCAGCAGCACGTCGAACCGCGCGAGCGCGCTGCCCGGCGCGGGCGGCTTGCGCGCGGCGAGCGTCACGTCGTTGCCTTGCGCGTGCAGATGCAGCGCGGCGTGGCCGCCGATGAGGCCGGTACCGCCGATGATCAGGATTTTCATGGTGTCTCCGGTGGCGGCGCAGGCGCGCCGCTTGAATTGAACCGATGATTGAACGGATGAAGCCGCGCGGCCGGGCGGCCGCTGTTCGATACGCGGCTCAGAAGTTGAAGCCGTTGCCGGTGACGACCGGCATGTTGGTCCAGAAGCCGTTCGGGTCGCGATACCAGCCGGCCGCCGCGAGTGCGCCGCCGTCCACGTGCAGCGTCGTGCCGGTGACCCACGCGGCGAGCGGGCTCGCGAGGAACAACGCGGCGCCCGCGATGTCGCCGGCCGCACCGAAGCGCCCGAGCGGAATCCAGCGCGGGATATGGTCGCGATGCTCGGCCGCGACCATCGCGCCGACCGGCACCTGCGGCGTCTCGGTGGTTTCCGGCGCGATCTGGTTCACGCGGATGCCGGCCGGCCCGAGTTCGAGCGCGAGGCTTTTCGTGAAGCCGGTCAGCGCCGCCTTGAACGACGCATAGACGGTGCAGTTCGGAATCGCGCGGAACCCCTCGATCGACGACACGCCGACGATGCTGCTGCCCGCGCCGCGCTTGCGCAGCAACGGCAGCATCGCGCGCGTGACGACGAACACCTGGCGCAGGTTCACGTCGAACAGCCGAGCGATGTCATCGTCGGTATAGGCGTCGAACGGCTTCGCGAGCTGCAGGAAATCGCCGACGTTGTTGACGAGCACGTCGAGGCCGCCGAAGCGTGCGTCGATCGTCCGCGCGAATGCGTCGACCTCGTCGCGGCGCGTGACGTCCACGGTGCCGACCAGCGCGTCGACGCCCGCGGCCTCGAGCGCCTGGCGCACGTCCTGCGCGCGAGCGGGGTCGATCTCGGCCACCGCGACGCGCGCACCCGCCGCGCCGAACGCTACGGCGCATGCACGGCCGATGCCCGCGCCGCCGCCGGTGACCAGCACGGTCCTGCCGGTGTATGAAATCATCAGAAAACTCCTTTGAACGGAAGAGCCGCAAGCGGCGTCACAGCGACGAAACGAGTTGCGCGTTGTCGATGCGCAGCTCCGCGCCGTTCACGAAGCGCGATTCGTCGGATGCAAGGAACAGCACGAGATTCGCGACGTCCCGCGGATCGCACATGCGCGCCATCGGATCGTTGCCGATGCCGAGTTCGGCCGGATCGAGGCCGGGCATCAGCGCCTGCGTCATCGGCGTCCAGATGCCGTCCGGATGGATCGAGTTGCAGCGGATCCGGTAGCCGCTGCGCTTGCAGTGCACGGCGACGCTGCGCGCGAGCGCCGTCACCGCGCCTTTCGAGGCGGTGTACGCGCACATCATCGGCAGGCCGCCGAGCGCGGCGACCGACGACATCATCACGATCGAGCCCGGCGTGTCGTTGCCCTTCATCGCGCCGATCGCGTACTTGCAGCCGAGGAAGTAGCCGTCCGCGTTGACGCGCAGCACGCGCCGCCAGGTGTCGAGGCTCGTGTCCTCGATCGAGCCGACCGGGCAGATCGCCGCGTTGTTGACCAGCACGTCGAGGCGGCCGAAGCGGTCGAGCGTCGACGCGATCGCGTGCCGCCAGCCGTCTTCGTCGGCGATGTCCTGGCGCACGAACAGCGCCGCGTCGCCGATCTCGCTTGCGAGCGCACGGCCGGCGTCCTCGTCGATGTCGGTCAGCACGACGCGCGCGCCCTCGGCGGCCAGCAGCAATGCATCCGCGCGGCCGACGCCGCTCGCCGCGCCGGTGATCAGCGCGACCTTGTTTGCGACTCGATTCATGTTGGGTCGTGTTCCGTTGGGGTTGAAGGAAGGCGCTTGCTCATGCGGCACCGGGCGCGCACCAGCGCTTCGAGCGCGGTGCGGCCGGCGAGGGGAAGGGGCGCGCGCATCGCTCAGCCCTCCAGCGGCAGGTCTTGCGACCAGTCGACGTGCAGCGTGCGCGCGGCGAAGCGCCACGTGTCGCCGTCGAACACGCAGCGGTCGCGATAGCGCAGCCCCCAGTCGAGCTTGCGCTTCACGCCGTCGCGCACATAGACGTGACACGCGACGCCGTAGGTCTCGACCTCGGCCTCGCCGCCGTCGAGCGTGACGAGCTGGTTGTGCACGTGATGCTGGGTCGTCTCGTAGCGCTCGATCACGCTCATCCCGGCGACGATGGCGTCGCGGTCGTCGAAGCGGAAACCGGGGCCGTCGAGCTGCGCGTCGGCGGTGAAGAGGGTGGCGAGGCGCGGCCAGTCGCGCCGGTCGACGGCTTGCGCGTAACGGCACGCAAGCTCGTACAGCGCGTGGCGGGGATTCGAATCGGTCATGCGTACTCCCGTGAATGAACGGAAAGGCTCGGCCGCGCCGCGAGTGCGGACGCGGCGGCATTGCGACGTCGACGCGCAGGTTCGCATCGGACCGATCGATCCTCATCATCCATACGGAGCAGGGTCAGGATCGGGGAAAACACCGGGACCGCCGCGGCGCAGCGTCCGATGCTGCGATGCGGTGGCGGGTGCGTCGCATGGGTCCGACGATGGTGCGGCCGTCGCAGCAGGCCGAGACAGGCGATGCACTGATTCATCCGACGACTCGGTTGCACGACGATGTTGCGGCGCGGCATGCCCCGCGCAGCCCGCTTCGCGTTTGCCCCTAGTCGAAATGGACGATGGCCGGCGGGCCGGCACTGGCTACCGTGCAGTCATCCGGTGCCGTTGCCTGTTTGTCTGCGGCCAGTCGCCGGACACGAACCGCGATAGCGGCCAACCGGAGGGGACGACGATCATGAGACTGACGATTCGCAAGCTGTGCGCATTGGCGATGGGCACGTTCGCGGCCATGGCATTGGCGCGATATGGTGCCGAGCAGGTCCCGTCGCCGCCGTATGCGGCCGGTATCCTGCAATGCCGCTCCGTCGACCCGAACGGCCTGCCGACCGGTTGCGTGCCGATCGATCCTTCGCACTTCGGTTTCGCCGCGTTGCGCGGCATGTGACACCGGCGCGGCCGTGCGCCGCGTCAGCTCGACGCCGTCCCGAAACCGTCGCGAAACCGTCGCGATGCGGCGGCGTCTCCCTTCACGCCTCTCCAATCCCCCATGTCATCCGATTATTCCCTGACCCGCCCCCTGAACGTCCGCGACGTGCATCGCTGGGACGCCGAACACGACGTCGTGATCGTCGGCTTCGGCGCGGCCGGCGCGTGTGCGGCGATCGAAGCCGCGAGCGCCGGCGCCGACACGCTGATCGTCGAGCGCGCATCGAGCCATGGCGGCACGAGCGCGCTGTCCGGCGGCGAGATCTACCTCGGCGGCAGCGGCGGCACGCCCGCGCAGCGGCAGGCCGGCTTCACGGACGACACCGAGGACCTGTACCGCTACCTGATGCTCGCGGGCGGCCGCGACGCGGACGAAGCGAAGGTGCGTCTCTACGCGAACGAGAGCCTTGCGCATCACGACTGGCTCGTCGCGCAGGGCCTCACGTACAAGAACACGTTCATCGCCGAGCGGATCGTCGAACCGGAAACCGACGACTGTCTGATCTGGTCGGGCAGCGAGGAGGCCTGGCCGTTCAGCGAGGCCGCGAAGCCGTGCCCGCGCGGCCACACGCCGCAATGGCCGGGCTGGGGCGCCGGGCAGATGCTGATGCGCGTGCTGGCCGAGCGCGTGCAGGCGCTCGGCGTGTCGACGCGCTACGACACGCGCGCACTGGCGCTGATCGTCGACGATGCCGGCGCGGTGCGCGGCGTCGTGCTGCGTGCGTACGGCGAGACGGCATGCGTGCGGGCACGCCGCGCGGTGATCCTGTGCGCGGGCGGCTTCGCGATGAACCGCGACATGGTGCGCCAGCACGCACCGCAGTTCCTGCGCTCGGACGAACCGATCGGCAGCCCCGGCGACGACGGCTCGGGCATCCTGCTCGGCCAGAGTGCGGGCGGTGCGGCGATCCACATGGACCAGGGCTTCGTCAGCCTGCCGTTCTACGCGCCCGAATCGCTGATCCACGGGATCTTCGTGAACGCGCGCGGCCAGCGCTTCATCAACGAGGACGGCTATCACGGCCGCACCGGCCATCACGCGTTCCACCAGGCCGACGACCGGATCTACCTGCTGGTCGACCATGCGACCTACCAGGAGCCGCCCGCGATTGCGCGGATCGGCATCGCGGCGGCGGGCGAGACGTGGGAGGAGGTCGAACGCGACCTGCAGATGCCGGCCGGCACGCTGACGGCGACCGTCAAAGTCTACAACCGCCACGCGGCCGAAGGCGCCGATCCGCTGTTCCACAAGGCGAAGAAGTGGCTGAAGCCGCTGATCGAGCCGCCGTTCGTCGCGCTCGATTGCCGGATCGACTACGCGTTCTACCCGCATTTCACGCTGGGCGGGCTCGATACGCAGCCGACCGGGCAGGTGCTCGACGCGGCGCGCGTGCCGGTGGCGGGCCTCTATGCGGCCGGCCGCACGACCTGCGGGCTGCCGCGCTGGGGCGCCGGGTACAGCTCGGGGCTGTCGCTGGCCGACGCGACCTTCTTCGGCCGGCAGGCCGGACGCCACGCCGCGCGTTCGGCGAGCGAGGCATTGCGCAGCGCCGCGTAGCCGCGCCTGAACGGAAAGGAACGACGCCCCGGGCAACCGCGTTGCACCGGGGCGTCGTCGTTTCAGGCGGACGTCGGTGGATCGTCGATCGGCCTTCAGCCGAGATCGAGCGCGTTCGTCAGGTCGCCCGGCGGCGTTGCGCCGCGCGACGCGAACGCCTGGTCGCGCGCGGCGACGCCGTCGAGCGGCGCGAGCCCGTGCACGCGGCTGATGAAGCGCAGGATCGAGTTCGTGTCGTACATCGTGTGGTCGACGTAACCTTTCTTCGCGAGCGGCGAGATCACGAGCGCCGGAATCCGCGAGCCGGGGCCCCAGCGATCGCCGACCGGCGGCGCGACGTGATCCCACCAGCCGCCGTTCTCGTCGTGCGTCATCACGATCACGGTGTTCGCCCACTGCGGGCCGCGTCGGATCCGCTCGATCACGTTCGCGATGTGACGATCGCCGGATTCGACGTCCGCATAGCCCGCGTGCATGTTCAGGTTGCCCTGCGGCTTGTAGAACGCGACGGCCGGCAGGCGGCCCGCATCGACGTCGGCGATGAAGTGATTCGTGGACGGCTCGTCGCCGAGGCCCGCGTCGCGCAAGTGCTTGCGGCGCGCGTCGGTGCCCGGCGCGTAGTTCGCGAAGTAGTTGAACGGCTGGTGGTGGTACTGGAAATCGGGAACCATGCCCGTGTCGCGGTGCTCGAGCGCGTACTGCCACGCGCCGCTGTACCACGCCCAGTCGACGTTCTTCTCCGACAGGCGGTCGCCGATCGTCGCATGGCCTTGCGGCGGGATCACGCGATGGTCGGCCGGATCCGCATACGCGGCGTTGCCCGGATCGGGCGGCGGCACGTAGCTCGGCTGGTAAGGCGGCGCCATCGTGTTGACGCCGTAGCCGTCGGGCGTCAGCGGGCCGTCGACCGCGAACTTCGGCGGACCCTCGAGCGCGGACGCCGGCGAATCGGCGGCGAGCGTCAACCGCGTGCCGGCCGGATCGTCACCGTCGACCTTCGACAGCAGCTTCGCCGCGTGCGGATGCTTGTGTGCATCCGGATACATCGGCGGCTGCGCGGAAATCAGGAACATGTGGTTCAGCCACGAACCGCCGAAGGCCGCCATGAAGAAGTTGTCGCACAACGTGTATTGCCGCGCGAGATTCCACAGCCGCAGTGTGTCGGCGGAATTGCGGTAATGGCCCATCACCAGGCCGCCCGAATCGGCCCACGCGGCGAACTGGTTGTTGCGGCCCGCGGCGATCTGCATCTGGTTCTGGTAGAAGCGATGCCACAGGTCGCGCGTGATCACGCCGTTCGGCAGCGGCTTGCCGTGCGCGTCGGCGATCCGGAACGGCGCGTTCGCCAGCTTGTCGATGTCGCGCTCGGCGATCGCGTAGCGCTTGCCGTCGACGACCTGCGCCTGCGGCACGAGCCCGCCCCAGATCTTCGGCAGTACCGGCAGCGGCGTCTTGCCGTCGCGATCGAGCTGCCGCGCGTGCTCGGGCTTCACCTCGGCGAGCGGATATTGCACGCCCGGGAAATCGCCGTACAGGTTCGTGAAGCTGCGGTTCTCCGCGTAGATCACGACGATGTGACGCACCTGCCGGCGCAGCGCGTCGTCGAGCCGCAGGTCGGCGGCGGTGCGCGGCGTGCCGCCCGGCGTGGCCTCGCAGCCAGCGAGCGCGACGCCCGCGCCGAGCGCGGCGAGGCCGCCGAGCATGCGGCGGCGGTCGGGATCAACGGGAAGGTCGTCGGGGCGATCGGGGGTGTCGTTCACGTCGTGTGCTCCTCGGATGAGCGGTTGTCGTTCGATGCGCGGCAGCGTCGCACGGCCTGCCGCGACGCGGGACGGGACGCAACAGCCGGCGTCGCGCCCGGGCGGGGCAATGCAGGGTGTCACAAAAATGTCATGAGCGCGACTATAACGCGGCCGGCGGCGTCGATGAAAGGTGTCTGTCGGACAATGCGCGACGTCCATGTGCGAGCTAGACTTGAATCACGGGCGGTGCGTTGCGGCGCACTGTCCGTGCGAAGGCCGCCCGGCGGCGCCTTCGCGGTGTCATTCATGCGACGAAACGAGGCGACGATGGCGCGGATGCATTGCGTGTGTGCGTGGCTGCCGATGCCGCGCGCCGGCCGGGCGCGCGGGCACGCATCAGCGCGTCGCGCGGTGCGACCGGCCGGCCCGATGCCATGGACAGGAAATTCGACTTCGCAGGACTGCTGATCGCGGCGGGCTTCTTCGTGCTGTTCGCCGCGCAGTTGCTGATGCTGCGTCCGGCATCGACGATGATCGCGTACAGCGATTTCCACCGGCTCGTCGCCGCGCGGCTCGTCGACGATCTCGAGATCGGACCGGCGACGATCACGGGCACGCTGACGATGCCGCAGGCCGGCGCGCTGCTGCCGGCGTCCGAAGTCGCGGCGGTGAAATCGGACGGCACACCGCCGCACTTCAGCACCAACCGCGTGACCGACCCGCAACTGATCGACACGCTGACTGCCGGTGGCATCCGGTTTCACGGCGCGTCCGACACCGGCTGGATCGCGTCGCTCGCGTCGTGGCTGGTGCCGCTCGTTGCGTTCGTGTTCATCTGGAACCTGATGCTGCGCAAGCGTGGCGGGCTGCAGGATTTCACCGGGATGGGCAAGAGCCGCGCACGCGTGTACGTGCAGCAGGAAACCGGCATCACGTTCGACGACATCGCGGGCATCGACGAAGCGAAGGCCGAACTGCAGCAGCTCGTCGCGTTCCTGCGCAACCCCGATCGCTACCAGCGGCTCGGCGGCAAGATCCCGAAGGGCGTGCTCGTCGTCGGCGCGCCCGGCACCGGCAAGACGCTGCTCGCGCGCGCGGTGGCCGGCGAGGCGGCCGTGCCGTTCTTCTCGATCAGCGGCTCGGCGTTCGTCGAGATGTTCGTCGGCGTCGGCGCGGCGCGCGTGCGCGACCTGTTCGAGCAGGCGCAGCAGAAGGCGCCGTGCATCGTGTTCGTCGACGAGCTCGACGCGCTCGGCAAGGTGCGCGGCGTCGGCCCGATGTCGGGCAACGACGAGCGCGAGCAGACGCTCAACCAACTGCTCGTCGAGATGGACGGCTTCCAGGCCGGCTCCGGCGTGATCATCATGGCCGCGACCAACCGGCCGGAGATTCTCGATCCGGCGCTGCTGCGCCCGGGCCGCTTCGACCGTCACATCGCGATCGACCGGCCCGACGTGAACGGCCGCCGCCAGATCCTCGGCGTGCACGTGAAACACGTGAAGCTCGCGGCCGACGTCGACCTTGGCGAACTCGCGTCGCGCACGCCGGGCTTCGTCGGTGCCGATCTCGCGAACGTCGTCAACGAGGCCGCGCTGCATGCGGCGGAATTCGGCAAGCCGGCGATCGGGATGGACGACTTCGACGAGGCGATCGACCGCGCGCTGACGGGCCTCGAGCGCAAGAGCCGCGTGATGAACGCGCAGGAGAAGCTGACCATCGCCTATCACGAGGCCGGCCACGCGCTCGTCGCGGAAAGCCGCGCACATTGCGATCCGGTGAAGAAGGTGTCGATCATTCCGCGTGGCGTGGCCGCGCTCGGCTACACGCAGCAGGTGCCGACCGAGGATCGCTACGTCCTGCGCCGCAGCGAGCTGCTCGATCGGATCGATGCGCTGCTCGGCGGGCGCGTCGCGGAGGAACTCGTGTTTGGCGACGTGTCGACCGGCGCGCAGAACGATCTCGAACGCGCGACTGCGATGGCGCGCCACATGGTCATGCAGTACGGGATGAGCGAGAAGATCGGGCTCGTGAGCTTCGACGACGGCGAGGCGCGCAGCGGCATCCCGGGCGCATGGCATGCGGGCGAGGGCCGCTGCAGCGAGCACACAGCACGGATGATCGATGACGAGGTGCATACGCTGCTGACCGATGCGCATGCGCGCGTCGCGGCGACGCTCGGCGAACGTCGCGAGGCGCTCGAGCGGATCGCGCGACGGCTGCTCGCGTGCGAGGTGCTCGAACGCGATGCGCTGCAGGCGCTGATCGACGGGCGCGAGGAGCCGGCCACCGGGCCATCGACGACCGATCGCGGGGCTGGCGCGGACGCGAATGCGCCGGAGCAGGCATCGGCGATCGAGCGCGATTTCGTCGCGTACGGGCCGCCGCGCGAACCCGAGCGCTGAAGCCCGAATCTCGCGCGCGGCCGGCGGGCGGCCATGATCGCGCCGCACCGTCGCCGCGACCCAGACTTGCCGGCGCGGCGTTGCGCCGGCGTTCCTCTTCCTCTTTCCAGTCACGGAGTCGCCATGAGCGAGGCGCACGTATCGGTCGATGTCGCGCAGCATGCGCGTTTCAGTTTCGAAGTCACGTTTGCGGGCACCGAACTTTCGCCGGTGCTCACCGACGAACCGCCGCCGCTCGGCGCCGGCCGCGGCCCGAACCCCGTCCGGCTGCTGGCCGCGGCGGTCGCGAGCTGCCTCGCGGCGAGCCTGTTGTTCGCGCTCGAGAAACAGCGCGTCGATCCGCAGCCGGTCACCGCGCATATCGACGTCGACATGGTGCAGAACGACGCAGGCAGGGTGCGGGTGGGCGCGATGGCCGTGACGCTGTCGGTCGGCAAGGCGTGGGCCGATCTCGCGGCGGCGACGCGCATGCTCGACCGGTTCGATGCGTACTGCGTGGTGACCGAGAGCATGCGCGAAGGCATTCCGATCGCGGTGGCGGTGCAGGACGTGAACGGTGCGGTGCTCGACCGCGAGACGACCGGCGTGTGAGCGTGCGTCAGGACCCGGTACGTCAGGACTCGGTCGCGGCGGCGACTTCCGCCGCTTCGGCGAGCGCGTCGAGAAAGCGCGTGCGCCACCAGTGCACGTCGGTCTTGCGCACGATCGCCATCAGCGCGTCGTGACGCTGGCGGCGCTCCTCGAGCGGCATCGTGAGCGCGCGCTGGATCGCCTGCGCGGTGCCCTGCGTGTCGTACGGATTGACGAGCAGCGCGGGCTTCAGCTGCTCGGCCGCGCCCGCGAAACGCGACAGCACGAGCACGCCCGGGTCGGCCTCGTCCTGCGCGGCGAGAAACTCCTTCGCGACCAGGTTCATCCCGTCGCGCAGCGGCGTGACGAGCGCGACGCGGCTCGCGCGGTAGAGGCCCGGCAAGCGCTTGCGCGCGACCGTGCGATGGATGTAGCGCATCGGCATCCACTCGAGTTCACCGTAGTCGCCGTTGATCGCGCCGCACAGGCTGTCCATCTCGCGCCGCAGGTCGTCGTACGCGCCGAGATCCTCGCGGCTCGGCGCGGCGATCTGGATCAGCGTCGCGCGGTCGCGGTTCTCCGGATACTGTTCGAGCAACTGACGAAATGCGTGCACGCGCTGCGGCAGCCCCTTCGTGTAGTCGAGCCGGTCGACGCCGACCAGCAGCTGGCGGCGCGAATACTCGTCGCGCATCCGCTCGAACATGTCGATGCCGTCGCGATTCTCCGCGAGCGCCGCGAATTCGTCGACGTTGATGCCGATCGGGAACGCACCGGCCGACAGCGTGCGGCCGAACGCGCGCAGGCGGCCGTCCGGCAGCCGCGCGGCGCCGGCTTCCGCCTCGACGTAATGCTCGAAGTGAAGCAGGTCCGATTCGGTCTGGAAGCCGACGAGGTCGTAGGCGAACAGCGAGCGCATCAGCCACTCGTGCTCCGGGATCGCGGCCATGATCGGCGGCGGCGGCATCGGAATGTGCAGGAAGAAGCCGATCGGATTCGTGCAGCCCATCGCACGCAGTTCGGCGGCGAGCGGAATCAGCTGGTAGTCGTGGACCCAGACGGTATCGTCGGGGCGCAGCAGCGTGCTCAGCTTGCGCGCGAACAACTGGTTCACGCGCCGGTAGCCGTCGGCGAAGCGGCGGTCGAACTGCGCGAGATCGAGGCGGTAGTGGAACACCGGCCACAGCACGTTGTTCGAGTAGCCGAGGTAGTACGCGTCGTAATCCTGCGGATCGAGATCGATGGTCGCGAGCTGGATGCCGCCGACGTTCTGGATCTGCACGTCGTCGCCATGCGCGGGATGGTCGCCGTCGCCGCGCAGCCTGCCGCTCCACCCGAACCAGACACCGCCCGATTCCTGCAGGCTGTCTTTCACGGCCACGGCAAGCCCGCCTGCCGCGGCTTTACGGGGATCTGCAATGCGATTGGATACGACGACGAGTCGGCTCACCAGCTCTCCTGCGAATGGTTGGGGAAGGTTCGTGCGGCCAGGGCGCGAGGCGGACGCCGCCATCGACGCAATGCGCGATGGGGCCGCGATACGAGCGGACGGGAATCAGGGCACGCGATTCGCCGTTCGAACGTGGAGTGCTTTTTTAAGCATACTCGTCATTCGGCTGATTTAAAAGTGCATGACCGGGACCAACGAACCTGCATATCGGTGCGATGCGCGTGGTGCGGTGCATTTGACCGGAAGGACCGGAAATTGCGGGGCACTGCAGCGGCCATGTGCGCGATGACCGCCGCGCGCAGCGCGACGCGACCGCGCGGGCCGTCCGGCGATCAGAACGTCGTGCGCAGGCCGGCCATCACGCTGCGGCCGC
Source organism: Burkholderia sp. Bp8998 (assembly GCF_003854235.1). Lineage (NCBI taxonomy): Bacteria > Pseudomonadati > Pseudomonadota > Betaproteobacteria > Burkholderiales > Burkholderiaceae > Burkholderia > Burkholderia sp. Bp8998. Next base: position 341,804 of record NZ_QTQF01000002.1, on the reverse strand, counting down.
CTTCCGGCGCGAAGCCGCGCACGACCGAGGTCGCGTAGCGGATCTCCTGGTTCGTCAGATTGTCGCCGCGCAGGTACGCAAGCCAGTGGGTCGCGCCGACGCGGAACTTGTAGCTCAGCATCACGCCGAGCGTCGTATAGCCGTCCGTCGAGAAGTCGTTGTCGGGCACGCGGTGCTGCGACCACGCGTGCGTGACCTGCGCGCGCGCACCGAACGGGCCGTAGCCATAGTCGGCCGCGAGCGTCGCGCGCAGCGGTGCGATGCGCGGCAGCGGCTGGCCGGTGTCGACGTTGCGGGCATGCGTGTAGTCGGTGGTCAGTTCCAGGTCGACCGTATGGCCGCGCCGCGCGAACGCGCGCCACTTGCCGTCGAGTTCGACGCCGTAGAACTCGGCGCGCACGCCGCGGTAGATCGCTTCGTTGAGCGTATCGTCGGCGCCGGGCGCGACCGGTTCGCCGTCGGCGTTCACGACGCGGCCCGTGTTGTACTCGGTCAGGTAGTTCGAGAAGCGGTTGTAGAACACGCCGACGCTGCCGCGGTTCGGGCCGCTCGCATAGCGCAGCGACAGGTCGGTCGACACGGCCTTTTCCTTCGACGCGTTCGGGTTGCCGATCAGGAACTGGCCGGTCGCGTCGTGCGGGCCGTTCGAGTACAGCTCGTAGAAGGTCGGTGCGCGCTCCGTGTAGGCGACGTTCGCCGCGACCGACCACACCGGCGTCAGCGAGAACAGCGCGCCGGCCGATACGCTGCCGGCGTTGAAGTCGCGCGGCCGCGCGCCCGCGAATTTCTCGATGCCGGCCGGATCGGGATCGACCTTCACGTGCTCGAAGCGCCCGCCGACGCTCAGCTTCAGCGCCGGGACGACCTGCCATTCCTCGAGACCGAACAGCGCGACGCTGTTCGTGCGCGTGGACGGCACGAGCAGTTCGTCACCGAGCGCCGAGAACGTGTTCTGGCCGAACTGCACGCCGATCGCGCCTTCGAGCGGGCCGAGCCTGCGATGCCGCGCCTCGATGCGCGCCTCGTAGCCGCGGTTGCGGAAGGTGGTCGCCGTCTCGCCGTTGTCGACTTCCTTGTGACGATAGTCGGTGTACGCGAAGTCGAACTTCAGCTTCGTGAACGGGCCGCTCAGGTTGCGTATCTCGGACGCGAGCGCGAGGCGTTCCTGGCGCATCCGCAGGCGCACGTCGTCCTCGGCGACGGAGCCGTAGTTCGATTCGTAGCCGCTGTACGACAGGCCCGCGAAACCGTCGGCCCACGTGTACGACGCGCCGAGCGCGCCGCCGTGCACGCGGCCGTCGCTGTTCGGTACGTTGCCGACCGGTTGTGGCGTGTCGGGGCCGTCGATCGCACGTTGCGCGCTGCTGCGCGCATAGCCGGGAATCCGCAGCTTGCTGGCCTCGCGGTCGGACGCGTCGACATGGAACGCGAAGCGGCCGTTGCCGCCTTCGACCTGTGCCGCGCCCGCGCGCACCGCGTTCGCGCCGCCGTAGCGCGCGTCGAGCGCGCCCGTCACGCCTTCGATCGCTTCGCGCGGAATCCGGTTGTCGATGGTGTTGACGACGCCGCCGACCGCGTTGCCGCCGTACAGCAGCGCGGCCGGCCCGCGCACGATCTCGACGCGTTCGATCGACAGCGGATCCTGCGGCACCGCGTGGTCGTATGACAGCGATGACGCGTCGTAGGCGGCGACGCCGTTCTGCAGCAGACGGATCCGGTCGCCGTCCATCCCGCGGATGATCGGGCGGCCGACCATCGGCCCGTAGGTGGTGGTCGACACGCCGGGCAGGCCGTTGAGCGTCTCGCCGAGCGAATCGGCCTGGCGGCGCGTCAGCGCGTCGCCCGACAGTTGCGCGGTCGGCGCGATCGGATCGGTGTCGCCGAGCGGGTTCGCGGTCACGAAGATCGGCGCGAGCGACGTGGTTTGCGCCGGCGTCGACGAGGCGGCCGGATCGGCGGCCTGCGCTTGTACGACGGCGGCGAACAGCATCAGCGAAACGGGCGAGAGCGGGCGAAGCGGTAGACGAGGGAGGTCGCGCATGGTCGGTGAATCGGTTGGAATCGGATCGGAAAGCGAGCCACGCGGGTCAAGGCTGGATACGATATATTGTTGCATCTGCGGCACGCAGTGACCCGTTTGGATAAGACTCGGCGTAGCCCGGCCATCTGGACGGAATGGTTTCGGATGACTGGGGCCGTGAAATGATATGTTATATCATTTCAAATTCCAAGCAAAACGGCGGCGTGCCGCAGGGTTTCCGACAAACGGCCGAAATGGCCACGAAAGCGGAAGCGGGCAGTCAAACCCTGTGCCGGGACTGGCCGCCCGTGCTGCATGTCTCGCGACGCATCCGCCACCAACACGCGTGTTTCCCGCCCCGTTGATGCGTATCAAGGCGCTCCGGTTTCGAGTCCGGATACTGGCCGGATCATCGACCAGACAGGAGCGACTTGTGACCCAAACCATGAAAGCGGCCGTGGTACACGCGTTCGGCGAACCGCTGCGCATCGAGGAAGTGCCGATTCCGACGCCGGGCGCGGGCCAGATTCTCGTCAACATCAAGGCGTCGGGCGTCTGCCATACCGACCTGCATGCCGCCGACGGCGACTGGCCCGTGAAGCCGACGCTGCCGTTCATTCCCGGGCACGAAGGCGTCGGCGTCGTCGCGGCGGTCGGGGCGGGCGTCACGCACGTGCGCGAGGGCGACCGCGTCGGCGTGCCCTGGCTCTACACGGCATGCGGTCACTGCGAGTACTGCCACACCGGCTGGGAAACCCTGTGCCACGGGCAGCAGAACACCGGCTATTCGGTCAACGGCAGCTATGCCGAATACGTGCTGGCCGATCCCGACTACGTCGGGCATCTGCCGGCGCAGGTTGCGTTCGACGAGATCGCGCCGATCCTGTGCGCGGGCGTGACGGTCTACAAGGGCATTCGCGTCACCGACACGCGCCCGGGCCAGTGGCTCGCGATTTCGGGCATCGGCGGGCTCGGCCACGTGGCCGTGCAATACGCGCGTGCGATGGGCCTGCACGTCGCCGCGATCGACGTGTCCCCCGAAAAGCTCGCACTCGCGCGCCAGCTGGGCGCGCAGCTGACGATCGATGCGTCGGTCGACGATCCAGCGAAGGTCATCCAGAAGGAGATCGGCGGTGCGCACGGCGTGCTGGTCACGGCCGTGTCGCGCAGCGCGTTCGCGCAGGCGCTCGGAATGGTGCGGCGCGGCGGCACGGTGGCGCTCAACGGCTTGCCGCCCGGCGATTTCCCGTTGCCGATCTTCTCGACCGTGCTGAACGGCATCACGGTGCGCGGCTCGATCGTCGGCACACGGCGCGACCTGCAGGAATCGCTCGATTTCGCGGCGGATGGCCTGGTGCGCGCGCATATCCATCGCGACCGGCTCGGCAACATCAACGACATATTCGCGCGGCTGCGCGAAGGCAGGATCGACGGTCGCGTCGTGCTGACCGACATGCATTGACGCGCACTCGCCCACGCTGCCGCGACACGGGGACGTCGCGGCAGCGCTGCGCTCACGCGCGCATCACGGCGCGAAGAACACGTCCGTGCGGTTCGTCAGGTTGCCTGCGCTGGTCTGGACGAAGAACGGATGGAACGACGACGAGGGCCCCACGTCGAGCCCCTGGTAATCGCCGATGAAGAAGCCCTCCGCATTGGGCGCGATCCTCATGTCGAACGGGCCGCCGACGCGCCGTTCGTCGGCGAACGTGGCGCCGGCGTCCTGCGAGATCTTGCGCCAGAACCCCGTCGGCAGCGTCGTCGTGTTGCCGGCCTGCAGATCGCGGAAGTCGTAGTAGGTGACCATCACCGAGCCAGCGTTGTTGACGCGCACCGACGGATTGAACGCCGGGCGCCCGGTCGGCGTGTTCACCTGCAGCGGCGCGCTCCAGCTCGCGCCGCCATCCTTCGACGTCGACAGCGCGATCTCGTCGTAGTTGCCGCCGTTGAAGCGGCTGTCCTGCCATGCGACGTAGAGCTGCCCCGACGCGGGATCGATCGCGGGTTCCGGAATGATGTCGCCGGTGCGTACCGGTTCGCCGGTGTTCGGATCGGTCACGCCGACCGTCTGCAGCCCGGCGATCACCTGCGGCTGCGTCCACGTCGCGCCGTCGTCGGTCGACTTGATGAAGGCGACCTTGCCGGCCGCCTTGCTGAACGGCGGCTGGATCAGGTCGAAGAAGTCGTAGAGCGTGCCCGTCTTCGGATCGACGACGATCTGGTTGCCGATCGTCTGCTGGCGGGACGGCACGTGGACGACGACCCTCGCGCGGCTCCAGGTCTTGCCGCCGTCAACTGTCTTCGAGAACAACGTCGGCCCGCGGTATGCGGCCGTGTGCAGGTTCGCGTACGGGTTGCCGTTCGGCAGTTCGAGACGGTCCCACACCGCGTAGGCCGTGCCGGCCTTCACCGGATTCGCCGTCACCGATTCCTTGTCGTTGAAGAACTGCGTCGTCGGTTCGTCGTTCGCGATCAGCACGGCCGGGCTGCTCCACGTCTGTCCGCCGTCGGTCGACACCGACGCCGCGACCGCGTTGCTGTTGTTCGACTGGTTGAACGAGATCGATACCGAATACGCGGTGCCGTCCGGCCCGAACGACACCCACGGATCGGACGCGCGCTCGTACTTGAGCCCACCCGGCGCGCAGGCGCTGAACGGTTGCGGCGTGCGCGCCCAGGTCGCGCCGCCGTCGAACGTGTAGCCCGCGACGAGCCCGTGGGCGCCGCCGTTCGACCAGCGGTCCTGCTGCCACACGCCGATCATGTTCGTCGGGTTCGCCGGGTTGACCGACAGCCACGGTTCGACCTCGGCATTCACGTAGTTCGTGCCGGGGCCGCCGATGGTGCAGGCGGCGAACGGGCTCGGGCCGGACACGACCACGGGTTCGGCATGGGCGACTGCTGCTGTGGCGGTGGCCATCGCCATTGCGGCGGACAGGCGGGTGAGGCGGGTGACAAGCGAGTGGGACACGATCGTGCGTCGCATGGACTGCTCCTCGTTGACGTGCGGCGGCGCTGGCACGGCACGGCGGCGCGCCGCGCACCGGTACGCGGCGGCATGAATGCCGTGCACGCATCGGAGCGGGTCGTTCGGGGGGCCGTTACGGTCATCGCAATCCGCGTGTGCTGGATGCCGCCAGCACGTCGGTCAAGACTCCTCTTCGTTTTCATCGCTTGTCGGGTGGGTCAGGCGATGCGGACCCGACGGGAAGGCCGGTCGATGCATACGACGAATGCGTCGAGGTGGATTGCAATGTAGGCGACCCGATGTGGCGCGGGAGGCAATTTTTTGTAACAGAGCGTAGCCGGAAAGCGTTGCCGACAAACGGTGCGCGCGGAACGCAAAATTTGCCGCAGCACGTGCGCGCGAAACGAATCGAAAACGCGAATCACAATCGCTTTCGATCGAGGCGATCGTGTCGCACCGTGTCGCACCGTGTCGATACGGGGCGCTGCCTGTTGCGATCGATGCGCCGCGCCGCCGGCGCGGTTCAGCGCTCGGCCGGAAAGCGGTCCTGCAATGCGTGCAGCCAGCGCGCGACGACGTCGAGTTCGTCGTCGGAAAACCCGTCGCACAGCTTGCCGTTCAGTTCGCGCAGCACCACGCGCGCCCGCTTGAGCGCCGCGTGACCTTCGTCGGTCAGGAACAGGCGCGTTGCGCGCCCGTCGTCCGAATCGGCGTGGCGCACGAGCAGGCCGGCCTTCGCCATCCTGTCGGCGAGCCCGGTCATCGCGGACGGCGCCAGTTGCAGCGCCGCGCCGACTTCGCCGATCAGCGCGCCGTCCTGCCTCGCGAGGCAGAACAGCACGCCGGCCTGCGCGGCGCTGGCGCGCGCATCGTTATCGGCCTGGCGGTCGACCCAGCGCTGCACGCGCCGCTGGCCGATGTTCAACAGGAAAAACAGTCGTCGGTCTTCGCTCAAGCTTGGTTTCCAGCAGCAATGGAAAGGGACGGGCGAGCCGCGGCGCGCGGCGCGTCGAGCGCCTGCGCGAGCCAGTCGGCGACCGCGGGCCACAGCACGGTGCCGGGCCGGCTGCGGAAGAAGCCCATGTGCCCGACCGGCCCGCTGCCCGCGGCGCGCGGATCGATCTGGCGGCGTTCGACGGCCGCCCGGGTCAGGTAGCTTACCAGCAGGTCGATCGCGGGCGGGTTCGCCCACGGATCGTCGTCGAAGCCGAGCGCGAGAATCGGCAACCGCTGCTTCGAGAAGCGCTCGGCCGCGCCGAGCGTCGGATCGTCGAAGAAGTAGCGCGGCAGCGTGGTCCAGCGGCTCCATTCGCGGAACACGCCGGCGGGGAGATCCTCGCCGAGCCCGAGCCGCTTGCCGGGCACGTAGCCGAGCAGCGCGGACGCAAGCGGGCCGAGCACACGCAGGATCAGCCGCACCCTCAGCCGCTCCGCCGCGCGGGAAATCAGCCGAGTGCTGCCCGCGTGCGCGGCGACGAGCACGGCCGCGCGCAGGTAAGCGGTACCGGCCGACAGCCCGATCGCGTGGCCGCCGACGCTATGCCCGACCGCCAGCAGCGGCAGCCCGTCGTGCGTTTCGCGCGCCCACGCGATCGCGGCGCCGACGTCGAGTTCGACCCAGTCGCGCATGCGGGCCTGCAGCGCGCTCAGCCGCGCGGGCCGCGACGCACCGATGCCGCGATAGTTGTAGGTCAGCACCGCGAAGCCGCGTTCGGTCAGGAAGCGTGCGAAGCCGGCGTACAGCCGCTCGGGCACCGCGGTTGCCGGATGGATCAACACCAGCGCGCGCGGCGGCGCGTGCGGCGACCACAGCGTGCCGCGCAGCGTATAGCCGTCGGCAGCGGAAAACGCGATGGGTTCTGACGTCATGGCCGTCCTCGCTCCGGGTAGTTATTTCGTATGCGAAATATAGTTCGCGATGTATTTCGCGTGCGAAATATCTGTCGAGGAATCCTTCGAACGGCTTCCCGTGAAGGTGGACGGGGGCGCCTCGTGACGGTCTTTCCATAAGATATTTGCATCTTTGCATAGCAGAATATTGCGTTTGTCTCATGAAGCGGATCGCCGTATCTTCCCCGGTTCCATCCCGTCCGTCGGCCGTCGCGCCAGTCGGACCCGAGGGCGACGCCGTCGCGCGGCCGCCCGCCAACCTCCGGGGAGATCATGTTGTTGAGCCGAATCGTCACGGCGCTGCTGCTCGCGCTCGCCGCGCAGCCGGGCATCGCGAAAGACACCGTCACGCTGCGCGTCGGTGAACAGAATTACTTCAACATCCAGGCGTCGATGGAGGCGTCCGGCGTGTTGAAGGACCTGCCTTACACGATCGAGTGGAAGCACTTCCAGGCCGCCGCGCCCGTTGCCGAGAGCCTGAACGGCAACGCGATCGACGTCGGCTTCCTCGGCGATTCCGCGCTGCTCACGCTGGCCGCGCGCGGCGCGCCGGTGAAGGTGGTCGCGGTGTCGCGGCAGAGCCTCGACGGCGTCGCGATCCTCGTGCCGAAAAACTCGCCGGTGCGCAGCGTCGCCGACCTGCAGGGCAAGACCATTGCCGTCTGGCGCGGCGCGTGGAGCCAGCAGCTCGTGCTGCGCGCGCTCGAACATGCCGGCCTTCGCGCGGATTCCGTCAAGTATGCGTACCTGATGCCGATCGATGCGACCAACGCGCTCGCGAACGGCTCGGTCGACGCCGTGTCGTTGTGGGAGCCGTTCGTCAGCACGCTCGCGCTGCGGCAGGGCGCGCGGCCCGTGACGACCGCGCAGGGCCTGATGCCCGCGCTCAGCTTCGTCGCCGCGAACGAGCAGGCGGCCACGGCCAGGCGCGCGGAGATCACCGATTTCCTGAAGCGTGTGGTGGCTGCGCGCCAGTGGGTCGACAGCCATCCGCGCGAGTACGCGGAGCTGTGGGCGCAGCGCGCGAAACTGGAGCCGGACGTCGCGTACCGCTGGCTGAACAACGCGCACCAGCGCGTGGGCCCGGTCGACGACACGGCCGCGAAGGATGCGCAGAACACCGCCGATTTCCTGCACAGGGCCGGTGTGATTCCGACCGCGTACGACACGGCGAAGCTGCTGGACCGCTCGTATGCGGGCGCGTTCGCCGTGCCCGCGCAAAAGACGGCCGCCGCGCAGTGAGGGTGCCGCGGCGCGCGGCCATTTCCGATCGACAACTGGAAGGACCATCGACATGCCTGTCGACATCATCGGCATGATCACCGCGACGCCTGGCGCGGAGGTCGACGTGCCGGGCGGCGCCGCCGTCCAGCCCGACTATGTGCGGCGCTTCGCGCAGGCACACGAAGCCGCCGGCTTCGACCAGATCCTGGTCGGCCACTTCAGCAACGCGGCGGACGGTTTCATCGTCGCGTCGTTCGCGGCCGCCGCGACCGAACGCATCCGCATCCTGCTTGCGCACCGGCCGGGCGTGATCGTGCCGTCGGCCGCCGCGCGGCAGATCGCGACGCTCGACGTGTTCAGCGGCGGCAGGCTCGCGCTGAACGTCGTATCGGGCGGCGACGATGCCGACCTGCGCCGCGACGGCGATTTCGTGCCGCACGACGCGCGCTACCACCGCACCGGCGAATATCTCGACGTGCTGAAACGCATCTGGCTAGCCGACGCGCCGGTCGATCACGACGGCGAGTTCTACCGGCTGCACGGTGCGTCGCCGGTCGTGAAAGGCGCGCAGCGGCCGCACGTGCCGATCTACTTCGGCGGCTCGTCGCCGGCCGCGCTGGCGGTGGCCGGTCGGCACGCGGACGTCTACATGACGTGGGGCGAGCCGCTCGCCGCGGTGCGCGAGCAGATCGCGCGCGTGCGGGCCGCCGCCGCGCCGTTCGGACGCGCGCCGCGCATCAGCGTGTCGTTCCGCCCGATCGTCGCGGATACCGAAGCCGCCGCGTGGGAGAAGGCCGAGGCGATCCGCGAACGCGTGCGCGCGGCGCGGCGCGCGAACGGCCAGCCGATCGACGGCCACGCGCCGCAGAACGCGGGCTCGCAACGGCTGATGGCCGCGGCCGCGCAGGGCGACGTGCTCGACGAGCGGCTGTGGATGGGCGTCGCGAACCTGACCGGTGCGCGCTGGAATTCGACCGCGCTCGTCGGCACGCCGGAACAGGTCGCGCGCGCGCTCGGTGCGTATTACCGGCTCGGCGTATCGACCTTCCTGATCCGCGGTTTCGATCCGCTCGACGATGCGCTGGCCTACGGGCGCGACCTGATTCCGGCGATTCACGCGCATGTCGCGGAACTCGACCGGCAGGATGCGGCTGCGACGACATAGGCGACGACGGTGGATCCTTCAGATCGCCCCGGTATTTCGATCACGAAATGCCGGGGCGATTTGCTTTCGTGCATCGACGCATCGACGCATCGACACATCGGTTCGTCCAGTCAGAACGACGGCAACCCGGGCGGATTCGTCTCCGCGCGCGCGACCGCCTCGCTCTGCAACCCCCAGCGCGCCAGCGCCTGCCCGTAGCGGCCGTTGCCTATCAGCGCGTTGGTCGCGAGCGTCAGCGCGGGCGCGAGCCCGCTGCCGCGACGCGTCGCGATCGCGACATCCGCATTCGCCGGCCAGCCCGCGTTGACGACGCCGACCCGCCTGATCCTGCCGTCGCGCGCGGCCTCGTACGCGAGCGACGCGTTCGGATTCAATTCGGCATCGGCGCGGCCCGACAACAACGCGACACGTGCCGCCGCATCGTCGTCGAAGTAGAGCAGTTCGGTCGCCTTCAGCCCTTGCGCGACGTTGCGCCGGCTCCATTCGAGCAGGATGCGCTCCTGGCTCGTCCCCGCGCCCGTGATGATGCGCAGGCCCGCGACGTCCTTCGGTTCGGCGATCGTCGCGATCGGGCTCGCGGTGCGCACGTAGAAGCCGTGCAGCCCGAGCCGGTAGGTCGTGAAGTCGTATTTCTCCTTGCGCTTCTCGGTCACGCCGACGTTCGAGATCACTGCATCGTACTTGCCCGATGTGAGCCCGAGCGGCCAGTCGGCCCACGCGATCGGCACCAGCACCAGCGTGCGGCCGAGCGCGTCGGCGACGAGCTGCGCATAGTCGGGGTCGGCGCCGACCACGGTGCGTGCGTCGGTCGCGTAGGTCGACACCGGTGGCGCGTGCGGCGAGATCGCGACCGTGAAGGCGCCGTCGCGCACCCAGCGGTAGGTGCTTGCCGCGCGAATCGCCGCATCGTCGCGCGACGCGCGGATCCGGCCGACCTGGCGCGGATCGAGGTCGGCCGTCGCGGCGGCGGCCTCGGCCGCGTGCCACCGCAGGCCGGCCGCGGCCGCGAGTGCGGCGGTGATGAACTGGCGTCGGTCGATCATCGTCGGTTGCCTTGCAGTTGGAGGGCGCCGCGCATCACAGCACCCGCGACAGGAATGCGCGCGTGCGCGGATGGGCCGGCGCGTCGAGCACGACGGCGGGCGGGCCCGACTCGACGATGCGGCCGCGCTCCATGAACAGCACGTTGTCCGCGACTTCGCGCGCGAAGCCGATCTCGTGCGTGACGATCACGAGCGTGGTGCCCGAGCGCGCGAGCTCCTTGATCACGTCGAGCACTTCGTTGACCAGTTCGGGATCGAGCGCCGACGTCGGCTCGTCGAACAGCAGCACCTTCGGGCGCAACGCGAGCGCCCGCGCGATCGCGACGCGCTGCTGCTGGCCGCCGGACAGCTGGCGCGGATACGCATCGGCCTTGTCGGCGAGGCCGACGCGCGCGAGCAGCGTGCGCGCGGTGCGCTCGGCGGCCTCGCGCGTGACGCCGCCGACGGCGACCGGCGCCTCGATCAGGTTCTCGAGCACCGTCAGGTGCGGAAACAGATTGAAGTTCTGGAACACCATCCCGACCGCCGTGCGCCGCTTCAGCACGTCGCGCTCCTTCAATTCGTGCAGCACGTCGCCGTCGCGCCGATAGCCGATCAGCTCGCCGTCGATGTCGATGAAGCCGTCGTCGACGCGTTCGAGATGGTTGATCGTGCGCAGCAGCGTCGACTTGCCCGAACCGGACGGCCCGACGATCGCCGTCACGCTGCCGCGCGGCGCGACGAACGACACGTTGTCGAGCACGCGCTGCATGCCGAACTGCTTCGATACGTTGTGCACGGCGACTTCGCCGCCGGTGCGCGGCGTCTGCGCGGCCGCGGCTTCGTCGTGCGCCGTTGCGGCGGCGGCCGTTGCGTTGCGGGCCGCCGCGCGCCGCCACAGCGCGCCCACGCGCGCCAGCACGAAGGTCAGCGCCGACGGCGGCGGGTTGCGCAGCGCACCGCGCGCATAGTGGCGCTCGACCTGCACCTGGATCGCGGACAGCACGGTCAGGATGATCAGGTACCAGACGGTCGCGACCATCAGCAGCGGAATCACTTCGAGATTGCGGCGATAGATCACCTGCACCGTATAGAACAGCTCGGGCATCGCGAGCACGTAGACCATCGACGTGCCTTTCGCGAGCGAGATCAGGTCGTTGAACGCGGTCGGCAGGATCGCGCGCATCGCCTGCGGCAACACGATCCGCGTGGTCTGGCGGCCGCGCGGCAGGCCGAGCGCGGCGGCCGCCTCGAGCTGCCCCTGGTCGACGGCGAGAATGCCGCCGCGAATCACCTCGGCGGAAAACGCCGCATGGTTCAGCGAGAGGCCGAGCACGGCCGCGAGGAACGGGCTGATCAGGTCCGTGGTCGGCGTGTCGAACCACACGATGTCGGTAAACGGCACGCCGAGCCGTACGTGTTCGTACAGGTAGCCGAGGTTGTTGAGGATCAGCAGCAGCACGATCAGCGGAATCGACCGGAACAGCCACACGAAGGTCCACGCGCTCGCGGCGAGCAGGCGCGAGCGCGACAGCCGGGCCAGCGCGACGAACGCGCCGAGCGCGAAGCCGAACACCGCGCCGAGCAGCGTCAGCACCAGCGTGCGCGCGAGCCCGGACAGCACCGGTGGCGACAGGAACCATTCGGCGAACACGGGCCAGCCCCATTGCGGGTTGCCGAGGATCGAATACAGCGTGATCGCGATCAGCGCGAGCGCGAGCACGGTGCCGACGGTGCGCGAACGGTGCCGGGCCGGCACGATCCGCAGGTGCGTGCCGGCGTCGCGGCCGCGGGACGAAGAAAGCGGCGGCAGCGCGCCGCCGAGATGGGTCGTGTCGCTCATGTCGTTGAGGGTCCTCGATCGGGTCGGTCGGACGCGCCGCGCGTGGCGGCGCGGCATCGTCACGCGTGCGCTTCGGCCGCGTCGTCCTGTTTCTGCGTCGCGCCGGGCGCCGCATGGCGGCTCGCCTTGCGCGGCAGGCCGAGGTGGTCGCGCAGCGTGCTGCCCGGCAGGTCGCGGCTGTAGCGGCCGCGCGCCTCGAGTACCGGAATCACGAGGTCGACGAAGTCGTCGACGCCCTGCGCCTGCACCGGGAAGCCGAGGATGAAGCCGTCGCCGGCCCCGGCGTCGTGCCAGCGGATCAACTCGTCCGCGACGTGTTCGGCGGTGCCGATGAAGTTCGGGCGCGGCGTCGCGACGGCGAGCGCCGTCTCGCGCAGCGTGAGGTTCTTGCGTTTCGCGTCGGCCTTGATCCGGTCGGTGGTCGAGCGGAAGCTGTTGCGGCCGATGTCGCCGAGTTCGGGGAACGGCGCGTCGAGCGCGTACTGCGTGAAATCGTGATGATCGAAATAGCGGCCGAGATACGCGAGCGCCTCGTCGATCGTGAGCAGGTCTCGGATCGCCTGGTATTTGTGTTCCGCTTCGGCAGCCGTGCGGCCGACGATCGGCCCGACCCCGGGAAAGATCTTCACGTCGCCGGGCTGCCGTCCGTGTTCGACCGCGCTTTGCTTCACGCGCCGCGTGAACGCGGCCGTTTCGTCGAGGGACGGCGAATGCGTGAATACCGCGTCCGCATACTTGCCCGCGAGCCCGATGCCGGTGTCCGACGAGCCGGCCTGGAAGATCACCGGCTGCCCCTGCGGCGAGCGCTGGATGTTCAGCGGGCCGGCCACGTTGAAGAAGCGGCCGTGATGGTCGAGCGTATGAAGCTTGTCGCGGTCGAAGAAGCGGCCGGTCGCGCGATCGCGCACGAACGCGTCGTCGTCCCAGCTGTCCCACAGCCCTTGCACGACCTCGAGGTATTCGTCGGCGATCTCGTAGCGCAATTCGTGATCGGGATGCGTCTTGCCGAAATTCTTCGCGGTGCCCTCGAGCGGCGTCGTCACGACGTTCCAGCCCGCGCGCCCGCCGCTGATCGTGTCGAGCGACGCGAGCTGGCGCGCGACCGTGAACGGCTCGCTGTACGACGTCGAGATCGTGCCCGCGAGGCCGATCTTCTTCGTCGCGACCGCGAGCGCCGACAGCACGGTGAGCGGCTCGAAGCGGTTCAGGAAATGCGGGATCGACTTCTCGTTGATGTAGAGGCCGTCCGCGACGAACGCGAACGCGATGCCGGCGGCTTCCGCCTTGCGCGCGATGCCGATCGCGAAGTCGAGGTTGATGCTTGCGTCCGGCGGGTTGCTCGGGTGCCGCCATGCGTTCATGTGGCTGCCTGCGCCTTGCAGCATCAGGCCGAAGGGAATCGATTGTCGGGTGGTCATGGGCGCGTCACGTGTTCTGGTCGGGGGAAAGGGAATGGTCCGAATGGTCGGCCGCGAGGGCCGCCTGCAGCGGCGTGATCGACTGCGCGCCGCCGAGCCATTCGGCCGACGCGAGCCGCGCCGCATAATCGGTCACCGGCGAGTCGATCACGAACGCGTCGATGTCGAGCCGCCGGCTCAGCGCGTCGAGCGCACGGTGCACGCGCTCGGGCGTGTCGGCCAGCACGGTCGGGCGCAACTCGTCGATCCGGTAGTCGGATGCGCCGCTTTGCCGCGCGAATTCGGCGGCGGCCTGCGCGCTCGCCAGGTTGAAGCTCGGGCCGCCGGCGAATTGCAGCTTGAAGATCTTCAGCGGCCCGATCAGTTGCTCGGCCTCGTCGCGGGTCGGTGCGGCGACGGCGTACAGCGCAACGAGCGGGCGCGTGCCGCCTGCGTCGCGGTAGGCGGCCAGCGAGCGTTCGAGATTCGCATCGTCGCCGTTGAAGTGCCCCGCGTAGCAGAAGCGCCAGCCGTTGCGGGCGGCGAGCGCGCCGCTATCGGGCGAGCCGCCGAGCAGGATGCGGTCGGGCGCGTGCGGCGGCACCGGCATCGCGACCGCGCCGGCGAGCGGGTGATCTTCGGCGACGCCCCAGCCGAGGAACGCTTCGAGTTCGGCGAGCTGGCCAGCGAAGTCGGGTTTCCTCGCCTTGTCGTGAAACCACTGCAGCGCGCGCGTGGTCAGCGGCAGCCCGCCGGGCGCCTTGCCGATGCCGAGATCGACGCGGCCCGGCGCGAGCGCGGCGAGCAGCTTGAACGTCTCGGCGACCTTGAACGGGCTGTAGTGCTGCAGCATCACGCCGCCCGAGCCGACGCGAATGCGCGACGTATGCGCGAGCAGGTGCGCGACGACGACCTCCGGCGCGGAGCTCGCGAAGCCCGGCGCGCCGTGATGCTCGGCGACCCAGAAGCGCGCGTAGCCGAGCTGTTCGGCGCGCTGCGCGAGGGTCGTCGTGAAGCGCAGCGCGTCGGCGGCGGTCGCGCCGTCGGCGATCGGACTCTTGTCCAGCAATGAAAGCGAATAAGACATGATGTTCGGCGTTCCTGCGCAAGACGTGGAGGGGTGGCGCTCAGATCTTCGGCAAGCCCGGCGGATTCGTGCGCGACTGGTCGATCGCTTCGGACGCGAGGTTCCAGCGGTCGAGGATCTGCTGATAGCGGCCGCTCTTGATCAGCCCGTTCAGCGCGACGGTCAGCGGCTCGGCGAGCCCGCTGCCGCGTCGCGTCGCGATCGCGATGTCGGCCGTGCGCGGCCAGCCGCCGCTGATCGCGCCGACGAGCCGCGTCTTGCCTTGCTGCGCGCTCTGGTAGGCGAGCACCGAGTTCACGCTGAACACGGCATCCGCGCGGCCCGACTGCACGGCGACGATCCGCATCGCCTGGTCGTCGTAGTACTGGACCTGCACGGGCTTCAGGCCGTGCGCGACGTTCTCGCGGTCCCACGCGAGCAGGATCTTTTCCTGGTTGGTGCCGGCATCGGTCACGATGCGCAGCCCCGCGACGTCCTTCGGTTCGCGGATCGACTGGATCTTGCTGTCGTTGCGCACGTAGAAGCCGACCTGGTCCTTGCGATAGGTCGAGAAATCGAATTTCTGCTTGCGCTCCTCGGTGACGGTGACGTTCGAGATCACCGCGTCGACCTTCCCGGATTCGAGCGCGAGCGGCCAGTCGGCCCACGCGAGCGGGACGATCTTCAGCTTGCGGCCGAGGCTGTCGGACACGAGCTGGCCGACGTCCGCGTCGAAGCCGATCACCGTGCGCGCGTCGGTCGCATACGAGCTGATCGGCGGCAGGCTCGGCGCGACGCCGATCGTCAGCGTGCCGGCTTCGGCGAACCTGAACGACGCGGGCACCGCGCGCTCGACGGCCGCATCGGCCGTGCCGCGCGGACGGCCGCGCTGCTCGGGGCTCAGGTCGAAGGTCGCGGCGGCCGCGGCGATCGCGGTCACGCCGATCAGCGCGGCGGCCAGCGTGCGGAGCGCGCGCGGCGTGAAGGGTACGGCTCGTGGCATGGATGCGTCCTGTGGTTGTGTTGTCGCAGAAAGCGACGGAGCGGAATCGGATGGCGCGAGGCGTTCAGCGTGGCAGCGCCGCTTCGGGCAGCGGTGCCCACAGGTCGGCGAGCGTCGACGTGCGCGACGGATCGGCGAGATCCTTGCCGAAGCGCAGGTGGAAATACGCTTCGGGGTCGATCGACGAATCGAACAGCCGTGTATAGCCGGTGCGGTCGTACAGCGCCCATGCTTCGGGCTGGCGAAAGCCGGTGGTCAGGTACACGCGTCGATAGCCCTGCTGCGCGGCGCGCAGTTCGAGCGCGTCGACGATCAGGCGCGCGAGCCCTTGGCGGCGCAGGTCCGCGCGGGTCCAGATGCGCTTGAGTTCGGCGGTCTGCGTGTCGTAACGCTTGAATGCGCCGCCGCCGATCGTCTCGCCGTCGCGCAGCAGCAGCACGAACGCGCCGTCGGGCGGCGCGAACAGCTCGGCCGGGTAGCGCGCGAGCTCGTCGCGGGCGGACGCGCGGCTGTCGGGGCGATACGCGTCGTAGCGCGTCGCGTATTCGTCGATCAGCGCGTCGATCAGCGGCTGGGCGCGGGCGTCGAGCGGCGTCGTGTCGAGGATGCGGTCGTTCGTGGCCATGGGCATCGCGAAGGGCGCGCGATGCGGACGTTCCTGGCGGGGGCGGGGCACACGGCCCGTCCGGTCCGTTCCGTTATCGCGACGCGGTTGTCGTGATGGTGGCGGCCGCTGTGCTTGCTGCGCTGCATCCGGCGTGCCGCCGCCGTTTCGAACACGTTAGCGGCGCGGCCGGCAAAGACGAACGAAGCAATTTCGATAAGGATTTCGCGGGGGGCGTCAGAAGGGTCGCAGGGGGGCGGGGCGGCGACGGTCGTCGTCGAATTGTCGCGTCAGCGCAAAGCTCCGCCGTCGCCGGGCGATGATCGACGACGACGGAGTTCAGGCTGCTGCCTGATGAATCGAGCCGTGCTGTTCGCCACCCAGGATATCGACAAGCTGGGTCAGCATCCGGCTCAATTCCCCCGTCATCAACGTGACATCCGAATCGAAGCGTTCATCGTCATTTTGCGCGGTGGGATCCGCCGCTTCCTTGATCACGTCGAGCGGCGTGACACGCTTGATCGTGAGCGACGGTGTCAGCACGAACGAGATTCGGTCATCCCAGGTCATCGCGAGGCGCATGCATTGTTTGCCGGCTTCGATGTGCCGGCGCATGTCGCTCGCTTCCAGCGCGTGGCCGACATATCGCACCGTGGCACCGCCTTCGCCGCTGGAGCGCAACTCGGCGTCCTGGTCCACGGTGAAACCGCCAGGCGCCTCGCCGGACAGCAGCCAGTCCGTCATCGCGGCCACCGGCGAACGGGCCACATGAAGGCCGGCGAGCGGCAACGAGTCGATCGATTTGACGAGGAGGCTGCGAACGTCGTCGGCAAGCGCCTGTGCCGCCGCATCGATGACGAGCCAGCCGTTCGCCGTATCGATCCACACGCGGGTATCGCGGCGAATGCTGAACGCGCGCGGCAGCAGTTCGTCGGTAACCTGCTCCTTGAGTTCGCGCAGTTGCTTTCGGCCGACCTTGAAACCCTGCTGCTCTTCGACTTCGAGCGCACGCGCTTTGGTTACCTGATTGACGACCGACGCCGGCAGCAGCTTCTTTTCGGCACGAAACAGCAGCAGCATCTGCCGGTTGATCGAATACACAAGCGCGCCGTCGTCACGCGGCGACGCCCATCCGGCGCGCTGCATTTCGACGCTGCTGCCCGGCTGGAACGCATAAGGCGCCAGCCATTTTTCCATCTGGTCAGGCGTGACGGCCCAAGGTGCCGGAAGACGATGAAGCTGAAGATTCTTGAACCACATGGGAGTAAGGGCAAAGCGCATCATTCTATATGACGGCGACGATTCCACGTTCTGCGTACATTGCAGCGGTGGGAAAAGCGCTGGCGCCAATCCGGCAATGCGTGCGACTGCTCACCACGATGCCGGGCGTGAGTGACGTCACCGCCCAAGTGATCCTGGCTGAGGTTGGCGCGGACATGACACGATTTCCAGATGCCGCTCACCTGATTTCGTGGGCCGGACTGTGCCCGCGTAACGACGAGAGTGCCGGAAAGCGTCGCAGTACCCGTGTGCGAAAAGGCAGTCCATGGCTGAAGACCACGCTGGTCAGTGCCGCATGGTCTGCCGTGCGTGTCAAAAGCAGCTACCTGTACGCGCAGTTCCTGCGCATCAAGGCGAGGCGGGGTCCCAAGAAAGCCATCCTTGCGGTCGCCGCCTCCATGCTCACCGCTGCTTACCACATGCTGCGTGAAGGGGTTGACTTGATAGACTTGGGCTGCGACTACTTCGCTCGCCATGACACTGCCAAGACCGTTCAACGCCTGCTCAAGCGCCTCAGCGACCTTGGCTGCCAGCTTCGTGCCATTCCTGCGCCATAAGCGCTTCCCATCAGTGTTTCTTACCAGTCCTGTTCGGCGTGCGGGTCGAAAGACAGCACGACGCGGCCGAAAGGTATCGCGGGACTGCGAGTAAGAGAGTGGGTTTGCAGTGAATATGGTGTCGAGCATGATCGTGATACCAACACCGCTATGAACATTCTCCGATGCGGACGTGCATCGCCAGTAGTGGGAATCCCCTGCCTTTAGGCATTGGGGGGACGTCAATTTCGTGATGTCCTGAATGAATCCGTCGGGTGCATCATTCGATGACGCTCGCCGGCGTCGACGCCTCCGCCAGCTGAAACAGGCAATCGCCGCGCCGCACCTGCGCGGGCACGCGCTTGCACACCACTTCGCCGTCGCCCTTGAAGCGGTGCAGCACCGGCTCGCGCAGCGGCGTATCAGGGAAGTGCACCCACGCGGCCGGCTGACCGGCCTTCACCTGGTCGCCGAGTTCGACGAGCGGTTCATACAGCCCGCGTTCGTACGCATAGACGAAGTGACGATCGCCGTCGACGCGCAGGAAGCGCGTGACGGTCGGCGGCGCATCGGGCACGAGCGCGCCGTGCAGCAGGCCGATATGGCCGAGGTAGTGCAGCAGCCCATGGCGGCCGAGCCGGATCAGCGACGGATCGGCCATCCCCGCGCCGCCGAGTTCGGTCACGATCGAGATCGCGCCTTGCCGGCGCGCGGCCGATGCCGAATGCACCGGGTTCGGCGCGTGCAGCAGCGCGTTGGGCAACCCGAACGCGACGAGCAGCCCGTTGAGCTTCGCGGCTTCGTCGGCGTCGAGCGGGTCGATCGCGAGCATGTTGCCGCCTTGGTACAGCAGCGAGCTGCCGCCCGAATGCAGGTCGACCAGATACTGTGCGCGCGACAGCAGCGCATGCTCGATGTAGTGGGCGATCATCTGCGTCGGCGTGCCGGTCGGGTCGCCGGGGAAGCTGCGGTTCAGGTTGCCTTCGTCGAGCGGCGACACGCGCAGGCCCGCGTCGGCCGCGGGGAAATTCGCCATCGGCAGCAGGATCAGCTGCCCGCTGACCATCTCCGGATCGATCTCGCGCATCAGCTGCGACACGATGATCTGGCCTTCGTATTCGTCGCCGTGGTTGCCGGCCATCACGAGCGCGACCGGGCCGTCGCCGTTGCGGATCGATGCGATCGGGATCGGCAGCCAGCCGTATGCGGAGCGATGCACGGAATGCGGCAGGCGCAGGTAGCCCGCATGCTTGCCTTGCGCATCGAGATCGATTTCGCAGTGGATGGGATTTCGGTGTGAGGAGGAGGCGGTCATGGCGACATCGTTCGGAGAACGGGAATCCGCCATCTTATCGGGAAACGAACGCCGCGCGGCGCGCGCGGTGCGGCCGATGCCGAAGGCGGTCAACCGACCCGCGCGCGAACGCGCGATACGCGCAACCGGAGCAGCCGTGCGCGATGTTGCAGCGCCGAAACGCGTGCAGGCATGCGGGCACGCGGCCCGCGCACGCCGTGTCGCGCGTCAGCCCCTTGCCGAGCAGGGCCGGCGCGCGCGATCGCGTCAGCGACCCGATGTTTCAGCTTCGATACGGCCTTCTTCCCACAGTGCCCAGAAACGGCTGCCCGCGCGATACGGATTCGCACGTCGCGTCGTGTGATCGGTGATGCCCTGACGAAACGCGCCGTACAGCGTCAACGGCGGATTGTCGACGCACGCGGCTTCACGGGCGGCGGGCATGCGGCGCTCGGACACGAGCCGCCGGATCAGCGAGGCACCGTCGATCACGTCCACTTGATCGACCGTTTCCGCGCGGCTGAGAACTTCGACGGTATTCATGTGTGGTCTCCCTGACATCCTGTTTCACAGTCAAGGAGCAATAAGAGTGCCAGCCATCAAAACCCGCGCGCCGCTGCGATCGTGCGGGCTTCTGCGGCGAACGCGACACGCGGAACCGGCCGATGTTACGGAACACGTCACGTGACACGGGCGGGCGCGGCGGAACACGTGCGCGTCGAACGGACATGCAGGGAAGCGTGGCGGCGAGCGCCGCGCCGTTGCTCAGTTCGCGGTCGCGGGCGTCACGCGGCTGCTTCCGGCCGAGTAGAAGCGGTAGATTCCCTTGCCGGCCGACTTCGCGTCGTACAGCGCGCTGTCGGCCTGCCGGATCAGTTCGTCGGGGGAGCCTTGCCCGTCGTCGAGCGCGATGCCGATGCTGATCCCGAAGCTGACGGTCTCGCCGATCGACAGCGTGTACGGCGCCGAGATCTGCCGGATGATCCGCGCGGCGAGGACCGAGCAGGCCTGCACCGTGGTGGCGTCGAGCGCGACGACGAACTCGTCGCCGCCGATCCGCGCCGCGAGCTCGCCGGGCGGCAGCGTCTTGCCGAGCCGCTCGGCGACCTGCGTGAGCACTTCGTCGCCGGCCTGGTGGCCGAAGCGGTCGTTGATCGCCTTGAAGCCGTCAAGATCGAGATACATGACGGCGAGCGTGGGGCTCGGCAACGGCGGCCGGTGCGCGAGCATCCGTTTGAGTTGCGCGTGCAGCTCGTGGCGGTTCGGCAATCCCGTCAGCGCGTCGTGCCGCGCGAGGTGCCGGATATGCTGCTCTGTCCGGCGGCGCGCGGTGACGTCCTCGACGATGATCACCGCGTTGCCGTCCGGCACGCGGTGGCGCGTGAGTTCGAGCTGGCGCCCGTCGGCGAGCGCGATGTCGAGTGGCTCCGGTTCGTCATGGTTCAGCCAGACGTCGCATTGCACGGCGAGGTCCGCACCGTCGGGGTCGGTGACCGCGTTCGCGCCGAGCGCCGCGATGACGTCGGGCAGCGGCGTGTCCAGCATGATCTCGCGCGGCGAGCCGAACAGTTGCGCGGTGCGACGGTTCGCGACGATCACGCGGCTCTCGCCGTCGATCATGCACAGGCCGTGCGGCATGTAAGTGAGGGCGGCGTCGAAGCGTGCGACGAGCTCGGCGTTGCGCTGGCGTGCGGCGATCAGCGCGACCAGTACGCGGTAATGACGCTGGACGACCGTGCGCATGGCGGCAAGATAGATCGCAAGCGGCGGCAGCAGCAGCCATGCGCCCGGCCTGTTGGCCAGTATCGCCCCGAGGCCGATCGGCACGACGCCGAGCGTGACCTGCGTCATCGCGAGCCTGGGCAGCGCCGAGTTGCGCGACGCGATTCCGCCGAACACGCCGCCGGCGACCATCACCGCCAACGTGCCGAGCTCGGGGTCGGCCGACTCCACGCAACCCATGACGCCGAGACCGAGCACGTAGCATGCGAGGAGCGACACGGGGGCATAACGCAGCGCCCAGTACTCGGCCCGATCGTCGCCGGCGTCGCGGCGCACCGCATATGCGCGTGCGATCGCGAGCCGTGCGGCCAGCAGGCCGACGTCGACGACGAGCCACACGTAACACCAGAGTTGTTGCAGGCGGATCAGCGCGATCGCCGCGACGAACGCGCTGGCGAGGCCGGACAGCGCCATCGGGCGCACGTCCTCGAACAGCGTGACGAGCATCGACGGGCGCAGCGCCGCCGTCACGCGGTGATTGCCGCAGGGGGGCGTGGCGAGAACGGCGTTCAGGAGGCGTGCCTTGACTGCCATGGCTATTTTGACCTCGACACGATGCGACGCATCGCCGGCAGCCCCGCACGGCACGCAGCGGGCTGGCCGGCGAACCGGATGCGCACGACATTACCATGAAACATCGGCCGCGCGTGCCATGCGGGGCGTCGGTGCGACACCGCGCGGTCGCGCACGTGTGCCGCCCGCCTGAATCCCTTTATAAGAAATTCAATAAGTATTTGATGCGAGAAATACTATAGGCGCTATATCCAAACAATGCCAGAATGCGCGCCGCTCCGAACGCCGCGACACCCGATCGCCGTCCGAGCCGCATCAGGAGGTTCCCCCCAATGAAGAACCACGGCCTGTCACGGCGGGGTTTTCTGAAAGCCAGCGTGCTGGCGGGCGTCGCGGTCTACGTCGCGCCCATCGGCAGCCGCGCGTTCGCGGCGCTCTTCGAAGAAAGACTCCTCACCCCCGTCAAATGGGATAGCGTCACCGGCATCCCCCCATTCCGCGTCGACGGCATCGCGAAGGTCACGGGCTCGAAAGTGTTCGCCCGTGACGTGCGCGCCGCCGACATGCCGCACTGGCCGCAGCAGCAGTCGCACGCGCTGATCCTGCGCGTCACGCAGGCCGACCGCACCTACGAAGGCTTCGACCTGTCGCTGCTCGGCGACGCGCTGAAGCCGGACCGTGTGGTCACGGCCGACGATCTCGCGCGCGACGGCGTCGCGTTCCCGGCGTTCTACGGCGACGACATGCTGTTGCCCGCCGGCAAGACGCCCGCGTATCTCGGCCATGCGGTCGCGATCCTCATCTATCACGATTTCGCGCGCTTCCGCTTCGCGAAGAACGCGCTCAAGTTCCGCGACGACGTGATCCGCTATGGCGCGGTCACGGCCCGCTGGAGCGCGATCCGTGGGGCACGTTCCGCTACGTGAGGGTGGGCGGCAAGACGGCCTACGACGACGATGTCTATTCGAGCCTGAAGGACGCGCCGATCTTCCCGAGCATGATGCGCAAGCACCTGCCGGTCTGGCCGGACGGCAACGCGCATGGCAGGCTCGACGAGCAGGGAATGTTCCTGGCCGGCCAGATCGCCGCCGAACTCGATCGTCCGTCGGCCGACTGGCTCGTGTTCGACCGCGAGTACAACACGCAGTCGGTCGATACCGCCGCGCTCGAGCCCGACAACGCGAACTGCTGGTACGACGCCGCGACGCAGTCGCTGCACCTCGTCGTGCCGACCCAGTCGCCGCTCGAAGTGGCGGAGAACGCGGCCGCGATGGTCGCGAAATGCCGCTTCCCGGTGAAGAAGCTGTTCGTGCATCCGTGCTACACGGTCGGCTACGGCTCGAAGGATCACTGCAACGTGCCGTTCTACGGACTCGTCTGCGCGCTGTACGCGGACGGCCGTCCGGTGCGATTCGCGAACGACCGCTACGAGCAGTTCCAGACGTCGCTGAAGCGTCACGCGTTCAGGATGCGTTACCGGATCGCGGTCGATCGCAACACGGGCCTCCTGCAATCGTTCAAGGGCGACTTCGAGGCGAACGGCGGCGGGCGCTCGAACTTCTCGCCGTCGGTGGCGATGGTCGGCGCGACGGCCGCGCAGTCGATCTACTACTTCCCGAAGAGCGACCTCGCGGCGGTCGCGATCGCGTCGCGCGCGATCGACGCCGGCTCGGCCCGCGGCTACGGCACGCTGCAGAGCATGGCCGCGACCGAGATGGCGGTGGACGAGATCGCCGCGCAACTGAACCTCGACCCGATCGAATTCCGCCTGCGCAACGCGCTGCGATCGGGGATGAAGAACACGCAGGGCGCGATTCCGGCCGGCGCGCTGCGCGTCGACGAAGTGCTGGAACGCGCGAGGCAGCATCCGCTGTGGACGCGGCGTGCGGCGCGCAAGGCCGAATTCGAGGCCGCGCATCCGGGCAAGCGCTATGGCGTCGGCTTCGCGTGCGTGCAGATGGACTTCGGCACGGGTGCCGAGGCATCGTTCGCGAAGGTCGAATTCGACGAGAACGGCAAGGTGTCGCTGCAACACACGGCTGCCGAGATCGGCACCGGGATGTCGACGTCGCAGGCCGTCGCGGTCGCGAAGTGGCTCGGCCGCCCGGCGACCGAGGTGCGCGTCGCGCTGACCGAATGGCCCGATCTGCCGGTCGAGACGAGTGGCGATCCGTACCTGATGTCACAGGCCGAGCAGGACCGGCTGAGCGCGAACCCGCGCTGGTCGCCGGGCTATGCGTCGCCGTCGAGCGCGACGAACTCCGCGTACTACTTCACGCACAGCACGCGCGAAGCCGCGCGCGCGGTGTTCCGCTACGGGCTGTGGCCGGCCGCGATGTCGATCTGGACGCGCGGTCTCGGCGGCGGCCAGGCCGCGCCGTACACGATCCGCATCGAGGATGCGCGCTGGGTCGACGGCAAGCTGACCGCCGACGGTCTCGAGCCGCTGACGTTCGAGCAGCTCGCGAAGCAGGCGCATGCGCTCGGCCTGCCGACCGGCGCCGTCGTGCACGTGTTCAACCGCTGGCAATGGACCGACGCCGAGTTTGACGTCGGCGGTGCAGTTGAACGTCTGCCGATCGACGGGCTGTCGCTGCGCGTCGGCGCGCCGAAGACGGGCGACGATGGCCCGATTCCCGGCACCGCCGCGCCGGCGGGTGCGACCGCGATGCACGGCACGCTGGCGCCGACCGCGAACGGCTATCGCGTGCTGGACCGCAAGCGTGTGTTCATCCCGCCGACGAGCCGCAACAACGCGGCCGTCACGTACTACACGGCGGTCGGCACGCTGGTCGAGCTGGCCGTGCACGAAGCGACCGGCAAGGTCGAGCTGCTCACGCATCACTCGATCATGGAGTGCGGCAACCAGATCTCGCCGCAGCTCGTGTCGGGCCAGCTGCAGGGCGGCCTCGCGATGGGCATCGGCCATGCGTTGCACGAGTACCTGCCGCTCTACGAGGACGGCCCCGGCAACGGCACGTGGAACTTCAACCGCTACCAGCTGCCGCGCGCGACCGACGTCGCCGTGTGGTCGCAGACGGGCGACATCCTGCCGCCGCTGTCCGAGACCGATCCGCCGAAGGGCGTCGCCGAGGTGGTGATGATTCCCGTCGTCGGCGCGATCGTGAACGGCATCGCGCACGCGATCGGCCATCGTTTCACCGATTTGCCGGTGACCCCGCAAAAGATTCAGGAGGTGCTCGCATGACGACCGCCCAAACCGCCGCGTCGGCCGCCCCGGCATCCGCACCCGCAGCATCTGCGGCGCCTGCTGCATCGGCTGCATCCTCGGCCGCCGTCGAGCGGCCGCTCGTCCGGTTCCAGCAGAAACCGCTGTCGGTGAATATCAACGGCAAGTCCGTCGGACCGATGCAGGTGCCCGAGGGGCTGATGATGATCGAGTTCCTGCACGAGTACGCGGGCCTCAGCGGTTCGCGGCTCGGCTGCGGGCAGGGCATCTGCCACGCGTGCGTCGTGATCGTCGACAAGCCGGACGGCACGAGCGAGGAAATGCGCACCTGCATCACCGGCGCGCACTTCTTCCACGGCCGTTCGATCCGCACGATCGAGGGCCACGCGAAGCGCGACGAAGCGGGCGAGGTGGTCGAGCTGTCGCCGATCCAGCAGAAGTTCCTCGAGCACTTCAGCTTTCAGTGCGGCTACTGCACGCCGGGTTTCGTCAACGCGGCGACGGTGCTGATCGAGCGGCTGAAGCGCGAGCCGGTCGCGAAGGCCGACGTCGAGCGCACGATCACCGACGCGCTGAACGCGCACATCTGCCGCTGCACGGGTTACGTCCGCTACTACGAAGCCGTGAAGGACGTGATTCTGACGACGCCGGGACTCGTGAAGGACGCCGCATGAAACGCACATTCGCCCAGCGTGCGGCGCGGGCCGCGGGCCTGCCCGCACTCGCGGCCGCCTGCGCGCTGCTGCTCGCCGCCTGCGGCGGTCACGACGCGCCGGCTTCCAGCGCGGCTTCCGGCGCGCCCGGTGCAGACCCGGTCGCGCGCGGCCGCTATCTCGTCAAGGCCGCGGACTGCGCGGCGTGCCACACCGCGAAGGACGGCGCGCCGTTCGCCGGCGGTGCGCCGCTCGAATCGCCGTTCGGCACGTTCTACGGTTCGAACATCACGCCCGACAAGGATCACGGGATCGGCAACTGGAGCGCGGACGACTTCTACGCCGCGCTGCACGACGGCAAGGCGCCGGGCAAGCGGCTGTATCCGTCGATGCCGTACACGTCGTACCGGCAGCTCACGCGCGCCGATACCGATGCGATGTATGCGTACCTGAAGACCGTGAAGCCGGTCGCGCAGGAAAACCGCGCGCACGAACTCAAGTTCCCGTACAACCTGCGCTTCGGCATGGTGTTCTGGGACATGGTGTTCCTGAAGGACAGCCTGCCCGACGCGTCGAGCGGCCAGTCCGCCGACTGGCTGCGCGGCCGCTATCTGGCGGGCGCGCTCGGGCACTGCGCGGAATGCCACACGCCGCGCGCGTTCACGGGCCGGCTCGACGGCGCGAAGCCGTTCGCGGGCGCGGCGCTCGGCCGCGTGGCCGCGCCGGACATCACGCCGGCCGGACTCGCCGCGCGCGGCTGGACGGGCACCGACCTGCAGACGCTCTTCGGCGTCGGCATCGCGCCGCAAGGCTCGGCGTTCGGCGAAATGTATCCGGTCGTGCACCTGAGCACGCAGGTCATGACGAAGGACGACCTGCGCGCGCTGTCCGTGTACCTGCTTGGCGATACGCCGCCGGCACCGCGGCCGGTGAAGCCGGTGCCGGCCGACGCCGCGCAGCTCGCGGCCGGCCGCTCGGTGTATCTCGCGGTGTGCGCGGGCTGTCACGGTTTCAACGGCGAAGGCAAGCCGCACGTGGCGGTGCCGATGAACGGCAATTCGACGCTGCGTCAGGGCGACGCGCGCAACCTGCTGGTCGCGATGCTCGACGGCACCGACGAGCAGAAGTTTGCCGGCTTCGAGAACCTGCAGCCGATGCCGGGTTTCGCGCGCACGCTGAGCGACGACGAACTCGCGCAGCTCGCGAACTACCTGCGCGCGACGTGGGGCGGCCAGCCCGCGAGCGTCACGCCCGCTGACGTGAAGGCCATGCGTCAATAAGCGGCAGGGCGGGGCGTCGCGCGCGGTGCAGCCGGTTTCCGGTTGCGTTCGCGCGCGACGCCTCGCCCGATCCCGAGAAGCGGCGCTTCAGTAGCCGCCGCCGCCACCCCCTCCGCCGCCACCACTACCCCCTCCGCTGCCGCCTGCGCCGCCGTAGCGGCTCATGCCGGACCCGTGCGACATACCGCCGTCCGACGACGTACATCCCGCCGATAGCACCAGCATCAGCGCCGCGACCAGCGCCGCGGCCAATCTTGCCGATCTCATTTCACTCTCCTTGGGCCGCGCAGGCCGCGCGGCAGGGCGGTTCGCGTGAACCGCCGACCGCGCGATGACGAAACGTTTCCGGCAGGCGGTTTATTCCATGCCTTTTGCGAATCGGCGCATGGCGACACGAATCGGCGCGCGTCGCCCTCGGGGGCCGGATCGGTTGCCTGGTGCGGCGGCGTTCGATCAACGATAGACGAGATCGGCGCGGCGGTTCTGCGCCCATGAATCCTCGTCGTGGCCGAGCGCGACCGGCTTTTCCTTGCCGAGGCTGACCGCTTCGAGTTGCGTGGCCTGCACGCCCAGCGTTTCGAGCGCGCTCATCACGGCTTGCGACCGGCGTTGGCCGAGCGCGAGGTTGTATTCGGACGTTCCACGTTCGTCGGTGTTGCCCTGGATCAGCACGCGGCGCGACGGATGGTTGCGCAGGTAGTCGGCGTGCGCCTGCAGCAGCGTCTGGTATTCCGGCTTCACGGAGTACTGGTCGAAATCGAAGTAGACGCTGCGCTTCGCGAGCGGGCTGTTCGGATTGTCGAGATCGTCGGCCGCCACCGTCGCGACCGCCTCGCTCGACGGCGCCGGCGCCATCCCGGCATTCTCGGGCGTTTTCGCCGCGTGGTGGCAACCCGCCAGCAACGCGAAGGCTGCGATGACCGCCAATCGGTTCGTTTTGCTCATCGTGCGTCTCCTGCGGTTGACTGCATGGAAAGCGTGGTGCGCGCGATCTGCCGCGTCACGCATGCGGCGAGACGGCACGAACGTGCCGGCTTCCGTGCGCGATGCGCTTTCGTAAGCCGGCGATGTGCCATATGAAAGATTGTCCTGGCCGCAACGCCGACACGCGGCGCCGCAGCAACCAGATTAGGAAAAATGTCACAGCGTGACCAGTTTCTCCGTCTTTTTTGCGTGGAAACGACGCACGGCGCATTGTTGCTTGCGCGAACGCCACGGCATGTGCCGCGCATGCATGATGCGCCATGCCGGCGCGGGCGCGTCGTCAGAACTTGTGCCGCAACCCGAGCGCGACCACCACCTGGTTGCTGTTGGCCGAAGGCGTCATCGTCCAGACGGTCGCGTTGAACGCGGGATTGCCGTTGCCGCCGCTCACGCTTTGATAGACGGCTTCGAGATACGCGTCCGTGCGTTTCGAGAACGCGTAGTCGGCCTGCGTGACCACGTGGTTCCATTTCGGGCGCGTCTGGCCCGTGCGCGTGTCGAAACGACCCATCGTGTACGTATACGCGGCGGCCAGGCTGAACGCCGGCGTGACGAAGTAGCGGCCGTCGACCGTGAAGTTGTCGAAGACGAGCGATTCTCCTTTCAGCGGCGTGATGCCGCTGCCCTGGAGCACGCCGCTCACGCCGTCGGTGGCCGAGTGCGACCACGCGGCGCCGACGGAATGCGGGCCGAACGCATAGCGGCCGGCCAAGGCCCAGATCTGCTGGTTGCCGCCCGTGATCGTCGCCGAGCCGTCGACGGTGCTCAGCGCGCCGTCCGGGTTCGGCGCGTTGCGGTCGCGGCTGATCTTCAGGTAACCGGCGCCGAGCTTCAGCGGTCCGTTCGCGTACCCGAGCCCCGCGCTCCACACGGCGTTGTTCGAGAACGCGCCGGCCGTGTTCGAGAATCCGTACAGCGCGCCGAACGTCAGTCCGCGATAGGTCGGGCTCGTGTACTTCGCCGCGTGGTTGATGCGCAGGTTGCGGTTCGAATCGTCGTTGTCATACGGATGCACCGCGAGGTTGCCGCCCCAGCCGGGGCCCGACGCGCCGAGCGGCGTCACGAAATCGAGGATCAGGTCGTACTGGCGACCGAACGTGAGCGTGCCGGCCGTCCGCGAGCTCACGCCGATCCACGCCTGGCGGCCGAACATGTCGACGCCTTTCTGCGACAGCTTGCCGGTCGTGCCCGAGAAGCCGTTCTCGAGCGTGAAGACCGCCGCCATCCCGCCGCCGAGATCCTCGCGGCCGCGCAGCCCCCAGCGCGATGCGTTCAACGCGCCGCTCGTCAGCGCGACGCCGCCGCTGCCCGGCGAACCGGCGCCTTGCGTACGCTGGTTGGTCGAGTAGGTGATCGATGTGTCGATCAGGCCGTACAGCGTCACGCTGCTCTGCGCTCGCGCGACGCACGGAATCAGGAAGCCGGCCACGCAGGCGGCAATCACGGGCCCCGGGAGCGCGCCGCTACGACGGTCGCGGCGGACGGCACGCGGCGCGGCAACGCGCGCGCCGGCGGGTCGGCTGTTTTTGCAGGAATACATAGGATTTCTTATCGTTGGTCTCCGGCCCGATCGCCGGGGGGCGCGTCGGCGCGCCGGCCGACGGATCGAGCCGCCATTATTGGAGATCGTTCGACCGTCGATTAAGGCGCTGCACAGGAAAGGTGCTCTGCGAAATCGCGTGGAATCGCGTCATCGCGCCGCGGCCGGGTTGCGGCGCATGCACGGGACCAATGCACAGTCGCGGGTGCGCGCTAGCGGCGGGCAAGCGGCAGGGCTGCGTCGGCTCCGCCGCGCCGATGCAAGGTCGCATGTCGCCGGGTGGCGGCAGCAGGTATTTATGACCCGGCGCGCGATCACCAGCAAAATTTGCCGGCGGAAGCGGCAAGGGCCGAATCGTCGCGTCGGGGGCATTGCGTTCGTAGCGTGCGTCTTCCCGCGCCGCCGCAACCGGGGCTGCGACTACGTAATACGCGACTTTTTCACGCGCGCCCGTTCGGCACAATGGACCATTGCGCGTGGCCCGCCTGCCGCTCCGCTGTGCCGGCACGTCACGCATGCCGCAGGAGAACGGACATGGTGTTGATGGCTGTGGGCGGGGGCGGACCGGTGAACGTGCCGCAGCCGCAGGATGACAACGATCCGGCACCGAAGAACGGGGCAGGCAGCACCCCGCCGGCGCAGACGCCGGAACAGCAGGCGCTCGCGGCTGCGCAGGCCGAGACGCAGCGCCTGCTGCAGCTCGCGCAGGCCGAGATGGCGACGCTCAAGCGCCTGCACGACCAGGGCGCGTCGCAGGCCGATCTCGACAACCAGGTGAAGAAGGCCGAAGCGGCATGGGGTTCGGTGCAGGCGGCCGTCGAGAACCAGATGCGCGTCGCGGCCGACGGCGGCGGCGATACGAACAAGGCGATCGCGGGCGTGGCCTCGGATCTGCGCAATGCATCGCCGAACGATCCGGTGCTCGGCTCGGTGCTCGACGATGCGCAAAAGGCGGTGTCGGCCGAGTCGGCGCCCGAGCGGGCGACCAGCGTGAAGGCGTTCCAGTTCGCGATGGCGATGCAGAAGGACCAGGCCGCGAACGCCGACGTGCAGCAGTACAACGCGTTGCCGGGCGGCGTCCGGCGTGCCGATCCCGAGGTCGGCGCGCAACTGCGCGACGCGGCCAGCACGGCGGACACGAATGCCAACAACGCGTACACGGCGCTCACCACCGCGTTGCGCCACGAATACAGCACGTCGGCCGCGACGCTGCGCCTGAACGACGCGAAGGCCGACTACGCGGCGTGGCAGAAGGAGCCGGGCGGCCTGCGCCGCGCCGACGAGGCCGACATCACGCAGGAACTTTCGCAGGCGCAGAGCCAGTACGACAAGGTCGTGACGGGCGGCGACGACACCGCGCTGACCTACGTGACGGCTGACGAGCAGAAGCAGGTCGTCGCGTCGGTGAAGCAGAATCACGACGGCATGTGGTACACCGGCCTCGTCGACGCGCTGGGCGAGGAAAGCCAGCTCAAGCGCACGATCGCGACGATCAACCCCGACGATCCGTCGCTGTCGCCGCAGATGAAGCAGCTCGCGCAGTCCGACCCGGTCACGTTCGCGCTGCTGCAGGACACCGGCGTGACCGTCGATCCGAACGATCCGAACCTGTCGTCGCAGGAGAAGGCGCTCGCGCAGCAGAATCCGCTCGCGGAAGCGTTCGTCAAGATGACGGGCATCCCGGTGAGCACGAACGGCCTGAGCGACACGGACGCGAAGGCGCTGAACGCGCAGATCGACCAGGCCGGCGGCGTGTTCGCGTATGCGATGGCGAAGGCACAGGCGGACAAGAACAATCCCGGTTATCAGAAGATCCAGACGCTGCTCGCGGCGGCGCCCGACGTGCGGCTGCAGTACACGAAGCAACAGGTCGCGCAGCTGATGCAGGACCCGGGCAGCAATCCGGGCGCGGCGCTGCAGGTACTGAAGACCAACATGAACGCGTCGTTCTCGCTGGACGAGCGCCAGGCGCTGTGGACGCAGGCCGGCCAGCCGCATTTCGACGCGAAGTTCATCCATTCGCAGATCGATCCGCTGATGCAGAAGCCCGATTCGCAGGCGACGGATCAGGCCAGCATGCAGGCGCGTTCCGATGGCCGGATGAATGCCGACAAGGCCGGCAAGTGGATGCAGGAGATTCTCGCGAATGCCCCGCCCGAGTTCGCGGGCGTCGTGCTCGATACCGTCGAGAAGGATTTCGGCAACAAGTGGACGCAGTCGAACACGGGCACACCGCAGCCCTATGGCGACGGCATCGAGTTCTACAAGGGCCTCAGCACGGCGGTCGGCCTTGCCGACCAGCAGCCGACCGCGAGCGGCGTGCCCGTGCAGCGCGAGGACGACGTCGCGAACTGGCTGCTCGACGACAAGGGCAATGCGAAGACGCTCATCTACACGCTGCGCGGCAGCGACGCCGGCTACGGGTTCGACAGCGTGCGCCAGGCGCTGTCGTCGGGCGTCGATCCGGCGTTGTCGAAGGCGCTGCTGTCGAAGATGCAGAACGACGACCGGTTCCGCGCGGGCTTCGCGAACGACTTCCAGCTGCGTTACGACCAGGGCACGCAGAGTGCGCGGAACAAGCAGAACAAGGACGCCGCCAGCACCAGCTACAAGGCGTTCCAGGCCGATCCGGACAAGCAGCTGAAGGCGTATTTCGACGACTTCCAGAAGAACTTCGACGACAAGTCCTATACGTTCACCACCGGCTCCGATCAGATGACGAACTTCGTCGGCGCGGGGCTCGGGATCCAGCCGGACGACCCGGGCGCGATCCCGACCGACCGGAACGACGTGCCGTCGATGGCGATGCTCGAGCAGTTGATCGTCAGCAACGGGCAGTTGCAGGGGGGTACCGCGGTAGGCACGGCGGTCAACAGCCAGTCGCTGTACGCGAAGAATTCTGCCGCGACGCAGATGATCCAGGCCGTCGTCGACCAGATCCGCAAGGTCGGCGGCGACCACGCGGTCGTGTCGCTGGTGCCGATCTACTACGTGTCGAAGGGGACCGGTACCGCGCCGAGCGTGCTGTTCAAGGTGCAGGTCGCGAACCATCCGGACCAGTACAAGCTGATCGACGACCGCGGCTGGAAGTACGACACGGTCGACGACTACCAGCACAACAATGCGCTGTCCGACGACGGCCAGCTGTACGTGCCGAAGAGCCTGACGAACGGTTCCGCGACCGGCGGTTTCTCGCAGTACGAATCGATCGACGCACACAAGACGGAGTGGTACCAGCACGCCGAACACTACCTCGAGATCGGCACGGGGATTCTCGCCGCGGCCGGCGGTGTCGTGCTGGTCGCGAGCGGGATCGGCGCGCCGGTCGGCGGCCTGATGCTCGGTGCTGCGTGGACCGCCGTCGGCGCCGGGATGGCGGTCGGCGTGCCGGCCGCCATCGGCGACCTGAACAATCTGAGCGATCACGGGCAGTCGATCGGCTTCGGCAATGCGCAGGCGCGCGGCGACTGGATCAGCCTGATCGGCAGCGGCGCGGGCATCGCGGGCGGCGGGCTGGGCGTCGCGGCGAAGTCGCTCGCGGAGGCTTCGTCGCTGCTGCGCACGACGGGGCAGGTCTCGGACATGATTACGCTGGCATCGCGCGGCGAGGGTGTGACGGCCGACGTCGCCGGGCTGGGCCGTTTCGCGCAGGAAGCCGACGCGTTCCAGTCGGTCGCGCAGACGACTGGCCGCGCGGCCGGCGTGTTCAATGTCTCGGGCGGCCTGATCGGCGGCTACCAGATGGTCGACCAGGGCGCGTCGCTCGTGAAGAACTGGGACGCGATGTCCGATTCCGATCGCGCGCAGCAGCTGCTGAACCTCGGGATCGGCGTCGCGCAGATGGGCCTCGGTTCCCACACGCTGATGGAACGGCCGATCCGCGCGATCACGAAGACGCCCGCGCCGCCGTCGATGCCGAGGCCGATCACGATCGACGTGGCGAACACGCTGCTCGGCAACGGGCTGGCGAACCAGCGTCTCGCGGTCGGCGAGATCGGCAATCCCTGGCAGCATGCCGAGGAACAGGCGGCCAGTTTCGGCGAACCCGCCGACGGCGGCGCGCCGGTGTCGCCGGCGGAAGGCGGGCTGCGGGCGCGATTCACCGCGTGGCTGCGGGCACGCCGCACGCAGGGCACGCCGGACGACGCGATCCTGCTGCGGCTCGCGCCCGACGCCGAAGGGATCGACGGCGAAGTGACGCCGGCGATTGCCGATGCGTTGGCGGGCGAACACGCGACACCGGCCAAGGCCGGCACGCCGGCAACGTCGGGACGCCCCGCGTCGTGGAGCATTCCCGCGCATGTCGCGGCCGACCCGGACATCCTGGGCGGCGTGGTCGGATCGATTCTCGAGAGCGGCAACCGCCTCGAGGACGTCGAATACTACGTGTACTCGCTCGAGGACGGCGAAGGGAACGTGCGCAATCCCGACGAGGACGGACTGCCCTCGACCGAACGCGGCAACCTGCCGGACGACATCCGGGCGGCGAACGCGGATGCGCGGCGCGCGGCTGCCGGGGGCGATCCGGCGAAGCTGGCGGCCGCCGCGTCCGACGAGGACGGCACGATCGGCGTCACGCGTTACGCGTCGTACCACGACGCGATGATGGTCGCCCGCGGCGGCGTGGCGGCGGGCCGCTACCAGGTCGCGCTGGTCGACCATGGCGCGATCGCCGCGGACGGCACGGTGCCGCCCGAAGCGGTGGTCGCTCGCGTCGGGCTCAGCGACGCCCGCGACGCGCTGACGCTGTCGATCAACGATACCTACGATCGCACGCTGCGCGTGCTGTACCCGCGCGGGTTCGATCCCGCGAAACCGCTGATCCGCGCCGAGAATGGCCGGCGTGTCGACGTGATCAACGCGCCGCTCGGCATGAGCGAAACGCAATGGGGCGCGTATCCGCGCCGCGAAGCCGACCTCGCGATCTATTCGAACCATCCGGACCAGCCCGAAAACCGGCTGCCGGCGGGCGAGCGGCCGCTGATGCCGGTGCCGCCCGGCTACTTCGCCGTGTACGCGCATGCGTGGTCCGACGCGTTCGCGAGCGCGACCGGCAAGCCGATGAGCGCCGAGGACCTGGCCGAGATGGTGCGCCAGAGCGGCTGGGACGGCCAATCGCCGGTCATCCTCTATGCGTGCGGCGCGGGCACGCGGGTGAGTCCGCTCGCGCAACTGCTCGCGAACGTGCTCGGCGTGGACGTGTACGGCGCAAGCGGCTTCGTCGCGTGGCGTTCGCCGCGCTATCGCAGCGACGGCAGCCCGGACTCCGGCTATACGACCGGCATCGTGGTGGAGCCGGGCGCCCCGAGTCTCGCCGGGAAGCCGGACCATTCGGTGCAGCATGCGCCGCGCACCTATCGTTTCTCGCCGGCGCTGGCGGTCATCGACCAGGGCGCGCACGCGGTCGACTGGAGCACGGTGGCGCCGCGTCCGGTGTCGAATCGCTGGGGCGGCCGCGGTTCGTCGCCGGACGTGCGCGTGCCGCTCGGTGTCTACGTGTGGCGCGTGCTGACGAATCGCGGCGGCGCGGTCATCAATCCGCGCAGCGGCCGCTCGGCGAGCGCGCTCGAGATGACGCACGCGCTGGAGGAACTGGCGTGGAAAGGCTATACGCCGGGTACGCCGATCGCGCTGGAGGGGCCGCGCAGCGGCGCCGATCCCGAGTTGCTGCAGGAGTTCGCGGACCTGATCCAGGCGCCGGTATTCGGCCGGCTGGGCGACGACGACGCGGCCGGATGGCAGCGTGCGATCCCCAATCCGAACCGCCGGCTCGCGCGTTTCGAGATCGAACCGGACGTGAACGGCAAGTTTTCGCCGGGCGGCGCGCAGCCGGTTCGCATCAATCCGCTGGAATTGCGGCCGATGCCGGGCTCGAACGTCGTGAACCTGCTGGGCCATGCGACCGCGCGGCAGTTCCTGAAGGTGTCCGGCTTCGACATCGCCGAATCGCACGGCACGAAGCCGCGCGACGTGAGCCTGGATAGCGCGGCCGCGGTCACCGAAGGCGGCACGATTTCGCCGCGGCAATTCGCGCGCAAGCTGCTCGACGATCGGGCCTATACGGAAGGCAACGGCGTGCTGCTGACCGGATGCTATCTCGGCGCGGGCGGCTATTCGTTCGCCCAGGAGCTTGCGTACGAACTGCAGGTGCCCGTGATCGCGTCGATCACGTCCAACTCGGTGCGCGGCACGGGTGCGCTGGAACTGTATCCGATCGACGACGACATCGTCGTGCCGGCGCACGATCCCGACGTCGCGACGCGGCTCTATCTGCACCTGCCCGAGGCGCCCGATGCCAGCGACCCGCCGATGGTGTTCGCGCAGCGGGGCGAGCCCGTGGCGCACACGCGCTCGCCTGGCGATGCGCCGGTCGAACCGGTGCACCCGATCGAAGCGCGGATCGATCCGGACGCGGATAGCGGCCGGCGCGGCGCGGACCCCGCGCAGCCCCGGCCGCAGCCGCATCCGCGCCTCGCGGCCGAGCCGGACGCGGGCGAGCCGCCCGTCTACGTGCCGGTTCCGGTCGTCGACGTCGAGCCGGGGCGGATCTTCACGGCGGACGAGTGGGCCGCGCGCACCGAGCAGGCTGCCGAGGCCGAAGCCGACGACGGCCTGTCGGGAATTCCGCAGAAGACGTACCGGAAGAACAGTCGCGTCTATACGGACCGCACGATCGCCAACGACGGCGTGATGACGACGACGATCCACGGCGACTCGGTGCTGCAACAGGGTTTCGACGACGTGACGGGTGTCGACGCAACGCAGCATCCCGAATTCCTGCGTCCGGCCGACACGCTGCTGATGCCGGCCGGCGATCCGCTGCATCCGATCGGCGCGCGCGGGCTGATGTCGCCGCCGGGCCATCACGTCGTGTTCGGACACGGCATGTCGGCCGATGCGATGCTCGGCCCGGAAGGCCGGCCGGTGACGCCGAACGAGGTGGCCGAGCGTGTCGCGCCGCACCTCGAACCGGGGCAGGACGTGACGCTGTATTCCTGTTTCAGCGGGTCGGACAAGCACGACCCGTTGCGCGTCGCGCCGGGCCAGGTGCGGGCCGCGAGCGGGACGTTCGCGGCGGCGCTCGCGCAGCGCCTGTCCGAGCTCACCGGGCGGCCGACGTCGGTCTGGGCGCCGCAGGACATCCTGCTCGTCAAGCCGGACGGCTCGGCCACCGTGCGCGGGACGCGCCGGACCGGCGAGGTCGAGACCGATCGCCTGCCGATGCAGCGCTTCGTTGGCGATCCCGCGCGTGCGGGCCGTCCGGCACTGCCCGCCGGGCCGCATGCGGAACCTGCGCCGACCGCCGCGCGCACGGCGGCGCGGCCGCCGGCCGATCGGCCGGCGCGTCCGACGGTGCCGCGCGTACCCGATCCGACGTTCGCCGATCCCGGCTACGACTTCACGCCGATTCCGGACGACACGTTCGAATCGGTCACGCTCGACCATCCGTTCCGCACCGCGCTGGCCGACCGGCCGGGCGTGATCGGCGATGCCGCGCGCGTGACGCAGGCAGGTGGCACCGTGAGCCTGCACTGGCCGAGCGAGTTGCTCGACCGGCCCGCGCCGACCGGCGTGATCGACGCTGTGATGCAGGCGTTCGATACGGCCGGCCTGACGAACCTGCGCGTCGAATTCGTGATGCAGGACGGCAGCATCGTGCTCGGCAGCGGCACCGATCTGGGCGCGCTGGATCCCGAGGCGGGCTGGTTCCGGTTCAGCGGCACGGTGCCGGACGCCGCGGCATCGGCAGCGCACGCGACGGCCCGCACGGCCGCCGAAGCGCCGCTCGCGTTGCCGCCAGGCGTGCGGACGATCGCGCACGACGATCTCGGGCAGGCGCTCGATGCGGCGCATGCCGGGCCGCGCAATCATGCGTACGTGCCGGCTGATGCGTTGCCCGACGACGCCGCGTTCGCGCACGGCGACCTGACGCCGGCGGAACGCGTCGCGGCCAGCGCCACCGCGAACCAGGCCGCGGTCGAGGCCGCCGCACCGGCCGACGTCGTGCTGCTGTCGGCGCTCGGCCACGATCCGGCGCGCGCGCTGCGCATCACCACGCCCGACGGCGGCACGCTGTTCAAGCCGGCCGGCGTCGACATGTACGTCGTGCGCACCCGCGACGCCGCGACCGGCGACGTGTCGTACCGGCTCGTCGGCATCGATCGCTCCGGCTTGCCGGAAGGCTATGCGGCCGTGCATGCCGGCGGCGCGCGCGCGCTCGGCGCGGTCGACGGCAGCCCGACCTGGCCGATGCTCGGCCACGCGGGGCCGGCCGGCCGTCTGGCGAGCACGGCCGGCGACCCGGCAGGCAACCCGTCCGGCGCGGCAACGCCGGCTACCGTTTCCGGTCACGCAGCGGCGCCTGCCGCGCCCCAGGGTGCCGCGGCGGTCGAGACCGAAAATCAGGCGCGCGCCGCGGCCTGGCTCGACACGCTCGGCCGACGCACGCTCACGCGTGTCGACGGCCGGCATGCGCCCACGCTGGACGGGCTGGCCCGGCAGCTGGGCCCCAACGCGCACGTGCTGATCACCGCGCATCACGAGCCGCCTGGCGCCGCCGCGACCTACACACCGCCGCCCTTCGTCGCGGTTCTGGAAACCGATGCGAACGGCGCGCTCGGCCCGGTGCGGATGCTGAACGGCGCGCGTGTGCCGCATGCGCTGACCAAGGCGCTGGAGAACGCCAACAGCGGCGGCCGACGCGCACGCGGCAAGTTCGATTTCCATGTGTCGCCGGTCGCGCACGACGAGCTGGTGGCGTTCGGCGGCCCGTCGAAGATCGAGACGCCGGACGGCAAGACGTCGTGGGACGTGACGACGTCGGGCCAGGCGATCGAGACGACGCTCGCCGGCGACGTGTCGAAGCTGCAGGACGCGCCGGTCTTCAAGCGGCCGCGCCAGGCCGTGCGCGCGGTCTCCGGCGAGCAGCGCTGGATTCACGTGGTCGACGACGAGACGGGCAAGGTGCTCGGCTACGCGCAACGCAACACGAACCACGAATGGAAATACGTCGAGAAGGCGTCGCTCGGCGATACGGAAATTCCCGAGCAGGATCTGCGCACGGTATTCCGGCGGCGCCGCCGCGGCGGCATTCCGGTCGGGCGGTCGCCGCGCCGCGGGATTCGCTTCGTCGTCAGCGACGTGACGCCCGCCACCGTCGAGCGCATCGGCGGGTTCCGGCCGGCGAAGGCGGCCCCGGCCGTCGAGAAGAAACCGGTCCGCTCCGCCGGCGACCTGTTCCAGTCGATCGTGCCGGTGCGCCGTCCGCTGACGCGCGCGGAGCAGGGCGATGACGCGAACGCCGCGCCGCTGGCGCCGGTCGATCCGCATCTGTTGCCGTCGGACAAGTCCGCGCTCAACGCGGTCGACTTCAGCGGCAACAGCGTGTCGCACCTGCTGACCGCGATCCGCAACGGCGCGCTGGACGGCGGCCGCCATGTGATCTACGTGTTCAGGACCGACGGCGCGATCGCCGAGGCGGTTGGCGATCCCGTCGGCCTGATCGCCGAGCGCGACGGCGAGATGCGCTGGTTCGACAAGATCCCGCAGGCCAACGACAAGAACCACCCGGGCGTGCCGCTCGACGCCATGCCGATCGGCAACGACCGCTTCGGCACCGACGTGCATTTCCTGCTCACGCAACTGTCGCCGCGCGATTTCCTGAACAGCGCGCGGCCGACGCGCGTCGCCGCGCTCCAGGCGCGTGCGAAGGCGCTGCACGATCAATGGAAGGATGCGGAAGCGCGCGGCCTGCACTCGGCGCCGTTCCGCGCGCTCGCGGCCCGGACGCGGCACGGCTACAACGAGGTGCTCGCGGACTTGCGGCGCCTGGGGACCAAGGGTACCGCGCCCGAGCCGCTGTCGATCGAACCGTACCAGCCGGGGCTGTCGTCGGCGACCTCCGTCGAGTTCAGCCTGCGCAACGGCGCGGCGAAACCCGAGCAGTATTTCGCGACGCACCAGCAGATCGAGGCGTACAACAAGCAGGCGCAACGGCCGGGCGACGTGAACCTCGTGCTGAAGGGCGAGCCGCAGGCCGTGATGGTCGACGTGGGCATGTGGCGCACGCTGCTCAACAAGCTGTACGTCGCGCGCGACGTGTCCACCTCGGCGTCGCGGTTCCTGCCGGTGCCGGGCAAGCTGCGGGCGCGCACGCGCAACCTGGGCGCGGCGACCGTCGCCGACAAGCGGATCCGGCAGATCTTCACGCGCTCGAGCGACGCGTTGCAGGATCGCATGGTGCCGATGGCGCGTTCGTTCTCGCTGAGCGACGATCCCGCGTTGATGGGCGCGCTCGTCGAGCGGTACGGCGGCGTGATGCCGGTCGTCACGCTCGTGATCGATCCGCATTCGCTCGCGGCGGTGCTCGGCAAGGCGCACGATCCGGATTTCCTGCGCGCGGTGCGGGCGCTCGGCGACCAGAAGCACGCCGTGTTCGACGGCGAGAACGGGATGATCCATCCGGCGCCGGACTCCGACGGCACGGCGCTCGCGCTCGACGATCTCGCGCATCTGCATCGGTGGCTCGACGAGGCCGCGCGCACGGGCTTCGCGATCCGGCTCGAGACCGCACCGTCGCGCGCGCTCGTGTCCGGTACCGACTACCGGTTCCAGTCGGGCACCAACGACACGTATCACGACTACGTGCGTGTGATGACCGCGCTCGAACGCTGGTCGAACGCGCATCCCGGCACGAAGGCGCCGAACGTGATGGTCACGTTCCACGGCTGGGATGCGGTGCCGGAATCGGTGCCGGGCGGCGGGCACGAGAAGCTGCTGCGCGCCGTGCTCGAGCGCAAGGGGCTCGAATGGGTGCACATGGGGCTGTCGTACGGCACGCACGGCGCGGACTTCATCGGCAACCAGGATCTCACCGGCGCGCTCGCGAAGCTGATCGTCGAGAACCGCAACCGGCCCGAGATCATCAACCGCCTGCACGGCGCCGATGCGTTGACGCGCGTGTTCGAGCGCGTCGACCGGCAGACGCTGGCGAACCAGCATCAGCTGCTGTTCGCGGAAGTCGAGCGGCTGGGTGCCGCCGACGGGATGACGCCCGCCGACATCGCCGCGCTGCGCCAGAAGATCTACGAAGGCAACACGACCGTCTGGCTGAACCAGGCGCGCAAGGCGACGATCGAGCATGCGACGCCGCTGTGGGACGCCGACGGCAACCCGCCGCGCACCGGGACGGACGAGGGCGCGCGCACGTTCGGCGGACGCTGGCTGGCCGATTACGGTAGCAGCGTGCCCGACCGGGTGACCACCGGCCAGCGGCCGGCCGCCGCCGACCCGCTCGACCACTGGCGCGCGGTCGTGCACGATCCGGCGCTGCTGAACGACGGCACCAAGCCGATCGGCGCGAGCCGCCGGGAAGCCGCCCAGCTCGCGCAGGTCGACATTCCCGATGCGAAGCGCGCGCAGGCGGAACTGCATGCGCTGCGGGTGCACGACGAGCCGATCGGCGAGAACACGCCACCGCCGTCGCCCAGGCGGATCGCCGGCGACATCGCGGCGGCCACCGTGACCGGCGGCGCCGGCGCGGGCGTGCTCGTCGCGGTTGGCCGGGAGTCGGTGCGCACCGCGACGAACTCGCTGTACGCGGGCCTGCGGGTCGGGCGCGTGTTCCAGGCGCTGCATCACGGCGCGGTCGCGAGCCTGAAGAACGGCGATCCGCGCGTGTTCGACCGCGTCGTCGACCGGCTCGTGCGCGGGCTGCAGGCACAGCTCAAGGCGAACGGTTTCGACGTGACCGCACGCGGCACGCAGCTCGAGCAGATCGCGCACGAAGGCAAGGCGATGGCTGCACAGCTGCGCGCGCTGAACGACGGCGGGATGCTGTCGTTCGACGATACCGTCGCGCATACGAAGGCGATCGCCGCCGACATGCTCGCGCAGATGCAGGGCGTGGTCGGCGGGACGTCGCTGAAGCTGCTGCACCACGGCAGCCCGCGCCATTCGGTCGGCCGCGTCGGCCGCGTGCTGGCGCTGGGCGGCTACGGCGGCTCGATCACGATGAATGCGTTCCGGGCGATCACGCACGGCGACTGGCTGGCCGGCGGACAGGCGATCGGCGGCGCGTTCAGCGCGGTGTACACCGGCATCGTCTACAAGGGCAGCCTGCGCGGCGTCAACGCCGAGAACCGCAGTCAACTCGCCCGGATCGCGAGCGCGACCGGCGACTACCTGACCTCGGCGGTCGGCATCGCAACCGGCGTCCATACCGCGCTGACGGTGGATCCGGTGACGGGCACGCTGACCGCGATGTCCGGCGCGCTGCTCGGCGCCGGTCGCCTGCATTCGCATTTCCCGAACGCGACGCCGTGGATGGAGCGCTTGCCGACCGGCATCGCGCTGGCGCCGGTGGCGATCTTCGGGATCATGCAGGGGATCAGCCTGTACACGTCGGCGACCGCGTCGGACGATCAGCACAAGCCGCCGGGGTCGTCGCCGAAACCGTCGGGTTCGAATGCCGGCACGCCGGCGCCCGGCGCATCGTTCGCGCCGTCGCCCGGCGCGACGACGACGCTGGCCCAACCGAATGCGTCTGCAACGCCGTCGCCGTCCGCATCCGCGCCGGCGAGCACGCAGCCGTCCGGTACGCCATCGCAACCGGCGCAGCCTTCGACAGGCTCGCCGAGCCCCACGCCTACGCCCACGCCCACGCCCACGCCGCTCACGGTGACCGTGGCGGCCGGCGATTCGTTGTGGACGATCGCGCAAAGTCACGAAGGATCGTTGCTTGCCGCCGCGCACGTGCCGGCCGACGAACAGCAGCGGATGCCGGACGGTCAGCGGATCAACGTCGCGCTCAACGAGATCCTGCAGCTCAACCGGAACCTCGCGAGCCATCCGGGCGAGATCGATCCGGGGCAGCAGGTCGTCGTCGGGTGAATTCCGTGCGGCGAAGGCTGACCCGCGGCGGCGGCGGTCAGCCTTCGCGCTTGCGCTGCGGGAGCACCCAGAGCATGCGTCCGACCGCCTCGGCCTGATTGCGCGAATGGGTTTTCTCGTAGATCGCGCGCAACTGGGTGCGAATGGTCGCGAGCGACACGCCGGCACTCGCCGCGCATTCGTCCGGCGTCTTGCCGCTGAGCAGCGCTTCCGCAACCGCGGCTTCGGCACTCGACAAGCCGAACGCCTGTCGCAGCTGTTGCGCGACGACGAGCGGCGCTGCGTTGCGTCGCCTGACCGTGATCAGCATCGTCGCGTCACCGACGGTCGCGTGGAGCGCCTGACCGGACAGCGCCGCGATGCCGAGAAAGATTTCGTGCGCGTCGCTCAGGGTGCCGGAAAGCGCCAGGCTCTCGCTCTTGCGGGTCTTCGCGACGCGGGCCAGCGCCGCCT
The DNA here is from genome assembly GCF_003854235.1 of Burkholderia sp. Bp8998. Lineage (NCBI taxonomy): Bacteria > Pseudomonadati > Pseudomonadota > Betaproteobacteria > Burkholderiales > Burkholderiaceae > Burkholderia > Burkholderia sp. Bp8998. Next base: position 299,205 of record NZ_QTQF01000002.1, on the reverse strand, counting down.
TGAGCGCTTCGTTCTGCGGCGCGCCCGCGGCGCTCAGGTGCCCGTGTTCGATCTTGAGGCAGGTGGTCGCGCGCAGCATCGATTCGGCTGCACGGTTGACGAATACGACGCGCGCATGCCGGTCCAGCGCGAACACGGACAAGCCAAGTTCCTCCATCAGTTCGGCACCGAGCATCGCGTCTCGATGCAGAATGCGCGCGTCCTGCCACAGGTTGATCGAGCGTTGCAGATGCACCGCCATGCCCGACAGCGTCGCGCGTTCGTCTGACGAATAGGGCGGTCGCCCGTGGGCCCTCAGCAATCCGAGCAGAATGTCGTCGCTGCCCGGGCGCGCGAGGCGCACCCCCATCAGATAGCGAATGCCCGATGGAATCTGGTAGTCCTGGAAGAACTCGCTGCGCGCGACATCGCGTTCGGTCAGGTGATCCTGGCAGCACACGAATTCGCCGAGCGGCGCATGTTCGACGAAGCCGCGGCGCGGATCGAGCGCGCCGTAGTACTGATCGTAGAGCGCGACGACCGCGTCCAGCTCCGCGCGCGGCGAGTAGATCGAGAATTTCGGTGCATTGCGCGCGGTGTCCCAGCTGAACATGTGAAAGACGTTTGCGCCAAGCGATTCGGATACCTGATGGAATATCTCGAGAAAACCGTCCGGATGCAGCGCGGCCTCATAGAGATCCCCGATGAGCTGGTCTCGTTGCATGCATGCCCCCCGCCGACTCGTAATCGTTGTATATGATGTTTTTGTATGACGATATTTATTCGAATACCGAATTTGTTTCAGGCTAACACAGGTTAATTGCATTCAAGGTCGCATTGTTTCGCGACTTTCATTCACCTGGATGATGATGGCGCAAATCGCCTTTGCGAGAATCCCCGTCACTCAGCGTGCGTGCGCGGTGCGCAGCGCACCTGACAATCACAAGACTCTCGGGGAACAACAATGAAACTCAAACCTGTCGTGTCCGGTATTGCCGCGCTCGTGCTGTCTGCTTGCGGAGGCGGCGGCAGTTCGTCTTCGTCCCCTCCGGAGCCTGCCGCGCAGACGGTCAGCGGTGTCGCGGCGGCCGGCGCGGCGATGCAGGGCGCGACCGTGACGCTGGTCGATGCGACCGGCAAATCGGTCGGCTGTCCGGCCGACGCCGCGACCGGCGCGTTTCATTGCACCGTGACCGGCCTGACCGCGCCTTTCGCGTTGTCCGCCTATGGCAACGTCGCCGATTCGCAAGCCACGCTGATCGCGCTCAGCGCCACCGGCGGCACGCAGACGATCAACATCACGCCGATCACGAACGCGATCGCCGCGACGATCGTCGGCGACAACCCGACGAAGCTGCTGGGCGACACGGGGTTGCTGCAGAGCAAGGTCACCGCGCAGGCCGTCGCCGGCACGGTGCAGGCGTATTCCGCCGTGCTGGCCGACCTGCTGGCCGCGACCGGCAATACGGGCGTCGACCTGATTTCCGGTCCGCTGACCGCGGGTGCACCAGGGCTCGACCGGCTGCTCGACCAGGTGAAGATCAACGTGTTGCCGAATGGCGGCGTCCAGATCAGCTCGGTGGCAGGGGCGTCCAGCGATACGCCCGCGCAACTCGAGCTCGCGCCGGGCGTCGCGCCGCAGGCCAGCGACAAGGCCAGCCTGCCGGCCGCCGCGACCATCAACGGCGTCGCGGTGTCGAACCTGCCGAGCGCCAGCGATCTGGCCGGATTGCAGAGCGCGCTCAACCAGTGCTTCGCCGGTTCGACCGGCGCTTCGCGCACCGGCGGCAAGGTGCCGGCATGCGGGCAGATTTTCGTCGATGACGTCGCGTCCGGTGCGTTGAACCCCGGCGTACCGGCCGCCTATCTCAACAACGGCATGTCGGTCGATCAGGAGTTCGGCGCGCCAGCCGGCGGCGGCGCGCCGGGCATCGTCGCCGACGATGCGATGAACAATGCCGGCTTCAGCCTGCCGGAGGTGATCCGCGTCGTCGCCGGCGATACGATGTGGGTGAAGCTGGCGTGGACGCGCGCCGACGGCATTCGCGACGGCATGCAGCAGCATGTGCAGCTCGCCGTCCGGGCGAGCAGCCTCGCGAGCGGCGATACCGGCTGGCGCGTGGTCGGCAATCAACGCGCGGTGCTGAGCAAGGTGAACGCGAACGCGCAGAAGTGGGACTGGCTGAACCCGGCCAATCCGTCGACGGGCACCAACGCGTTCGTCGATTCGCTCAACTTGCAGGTCGGCACCGTCGATGCGGCGGGCACCGCGGTGGACTTCGCGATCGTCAACGGCCCGGGATTGCGCAATGGCGTGTTCCTGCAGCCGTCGAGCGGCACCTGCGACACGCTCAACATCCGCGCGCAGATCGCGAGCGGGCAGACGCCGGCCCAGCTTGCCGCGCTGGCGAAGAATCCGCAGTGCCGCAACAATTTCCGCCTGGCGGGGGTCGCGCAGGATCCGGCGAACCAGGGCCTGTTTTCGTGGCCGGGCGATGCGCCGCGCAACAACACCGCGTGGGCGAAGCCGCAATTGAGCGCCGCGGAGCTCGCCGATATCAAGCCGTTCAGCGCCTACACGATCGACGTGTACCAGAACGGCAATACGGCGGCGCCGGCCCGGCACTATACGGTCCGGTTGCGCACGCCGTCGCCGTTGCCCGATGCGTTGCGTCAGTACACGTGGCACGACGTGGCGCAGTCGACACGCGACAGGCTGACGCCGGGGTCCGCCAGCACGTTTGCGGGTGGCGCGACGTTCCCGTTGAGCTGGACGTCGAAAGCGGGGCTGCCGTTCGTCAAGCGCGGCAACGTGCAGATTCGCGCCACCGCGGCAGGGCAGACGTCGCCGACGTTCGTCAACGGTTCCGCACGGGCGTTGCCGGCCCAGCCGGGCACCGCGATGACGCTCGACGTGCCGGGCGATCAGGGTGTGGCGTTTCCGTCGGTGGCCGGCTGGACGGGGAGCACCGACTTCTCGTTCGTGAACCTGAGCTGGTCGGATACGGTCGACACGCTGTTCACGGAGGCGCTCGAATACGACCGGTGACGGGCGGCTGGCCGGCTGCGGCCGGCGCGTCATGTCCGGCGGAGCGGTTCGCCGTTCCGCCGGCCCGTTGTTGTCACGGCGCGGGCGAGAGCGCGCGAATCACGCCGCTGTCCGCGCCGGCATCGTCGGACAGCGGCAGCACGGTCAGGCCATCGCGCAGCGCATACGCGATCACTTCGGCGACGTTGTGCAACGACAGTTTCGACATCAGGTTCTGTCGATGCTTGCGTACCGTCAGCACGCTGAGATCGAGCTTGATCGCGATTTCCTTGCTCGAGTATCCGTTGGCGATCAGCACCAGGATTTCCTTTTCTCGCGCCGTCACCGGTGGTGCGGCGTCGGCGCCGGTGTGCTCGAGGACATGGGCGAGCGAGTCGCTGAAATAACGGATACCCGACAGCACCAGCGACACGGCACGCAGCAGCTCGTCGCCATCTTCGTGTTTCAGCATGTAGCCGTCGACGCCGATCGCCACGGCCGCCCGGACCGTCGCCGGGTTCTGATTGCCCGTGACCACCAGGATCCGGGTCTGCGGCGATTGCGCCTTGATTCGCTTCGCGAGGTCGATACCGGGGAAGCCGGGCAGGTCGAGATCGAGCAGCAGCAAATCGGCCTGCGTATCGCACACCAGCTGACCGACCATCCGGCCGTCGCCGGTGTCCCCCACGACGGTCCAGTTCGCTCGCGTCTTCAGCAGCAGCTTCAGCCCGTCGCGAATAATGGCGTGGTCTTCGGCAAGCACGATTTTTTTCATTTTTCTTTCGCCTTCTCCCGGGGCACCCGGAAGCTCATTCCTTTGCGACAATACGATGCAACCCCGTTGCGACGTGTCACGCGGCGGGCGAGATCGACGCCCGACCAGTCCAACGCCGGATCCGCCACGCGATTTTGAAATGGCAACAAGAATAGCGCAAGAAGATCGTGCCCACGTGCAGCTGGAGCTGGTCAATACGCTGTACCGACAGTCTCCGCCGATCCTGTTCGGCAACATCGCCGTGGTCAGCCTGACCACCTTTCTGTTGTGGAACGAAGTGTCGCGGCACGCGCTGCTCGCGTGGGCCGCGGCGATCTGCGTGCTGACCGCCATCCGCACGGTCATGGTCTGGCGGGATCGCCGCGCAGGCGAGCATCCTGCCGCGACGGCCAGGCGCCGCGCCCGGAAATACATGCTGTTCGCGGGCGCGTCCGGCTGCCTGTGGGGCGCCATGGGGGTGCTGTTCTTTTCGCCGGACAACACGATCGTGACGGCGCTCATCTGCATCGTGCTGGCCGGCATGACCGGCGGCTCGGTGGCGTCGCTCTCGTCGTGGTGGCCGACCTACGTGGCTTACGCGCTGCCGACGGTGCTGCCGTTCGCGATCCGGTCGTTCGCGTATGGCAGCGCGCTGTTTTCGGTGCTGGGTTTCCTGTCGCTCTTCCTGCTCGCGGTCAATCTCGCCTTCAGCCGGACGCTGCAGCGTACCGTGCGCGATGCCGTGTCGCTGCGCTTCGAGAACGTCGACCTGATCCGGCAACTGACGCAGGAGAAGGAGCGCGCCGAACTCGCCAATCGCAGCAAATCGCAATTCCTGGCCGCCGCCAGCCACGACCTGCGTCAGCCGACGCATGCGCTCGGCCTCTACATCGCGACGCTGCGCGCGATGGCACGCGCACCGAGTGTCGACGGACGCGCACTCGACGACATCGCCGAGCGGCTCCGGACCGCGCTGAAAGGCATGTCGCAATTGCTGAACGTGCTGCTGGACATTTCCCGGCTCGACGCGGGCGTGATCGCTGTCGAGCCGCGCCGCTTTCCGCTGCAGCAGGAACTCGATGCGCTGGACAACCAGTTTCGTCAGGCCGCGCAGGCCAAGGGATTGACGCTCCGGATCCGGCCGACCGCGATCTGGCTGGAAACCGATGCGGTGCTGCTGCACACGATCCTGTCGAACGTGTTGTCGAATGCCGTGCGCTATACCCGGGGCGGCGGCATCCTGCTGGGCTGCCGGCGGCGCGGCACGAACGTCGAGATCCAGGTCTTCGATACCGGTATCGGCATCGAGGCCGACCAACTGCGGAACATCTTTCGGGAGTTTTACCAGATCGGCAACGCGGCGCGGGACCGGGAGCAGGGGCTGGGCCTCGGGCTGGCCATCGTGCAGCGCACGGCGGCGCTGATCAAGGCGAGCGTCCAGGTGCGTTCGACAGCGGGCCGCGGCTCGCTGTTCTCGGTGCGGCTGGCCATGGCCGAACCGGTGCGCTCGCGCGACGCCGGTGCGAATCGGCCGGGCAAGGGCGCGGACATCGGGCGTGGGCGGACGCGCAGAACCATCCTGGTCGTCGACGACGATCGCGACGTGCTGGCCGGCATGCAGACGCTGCTTCAGACCTGGGGGCATGCCGTCATCGCCGCGCCATCGCTCGAGCGCGCGATCGAGCTTGCCGCCTCCCGTCGCACGGAACTGGACATGATCGTGACGGATTTCAGGCTGGCGGGGCACGTGACCGGCGCCGATGTCGTCCACCGTGTGTTTCGTGTCATCGAACGCGAGATACCGGCCATCATCATTACCGGCGATACGTCGCCGGAGGGCATCCATGCCGCGTCGTCGAGCGGCTTCAGCGTGATGCACAAGCCGCTCGACCCGCAGGAAATGCAGACCTTGATCGACGCGTCAGCGTGATCGCGTGATGGTGATGATGGCATCGTGCCCGCTTGCGCCGACACGCGAATGCGACGCGTTCGCGGCGGCAGCCGGTGCGGCGACGGCTGCACTACTGCATATGCGGTATTTCCCAAACGAAACGGGTGCAGTACCTTCGCACCTGCTGGCAATCGTAAAAGAACAGTCGTAAAAGAACAGTCGCGCGGGGTATCGAAGAAAGCCTGGACAGCCGGGGAGACCAACCCACGGTTCGGCCGCACGTCCGATCGAATCGGCACGGCGCCGGCACGGCCTGACATCGCGGAAAAACCGATCGGTCGCAATGCGGCCGATCCTTTTCCGGGAGTCGTCCTTTCTGAAAGCATCGCGACAGGGTGCCGTGCCTGCACCCTGAATCGCGTTCACCTTGCGCATGAGCCGACCGGCTGCTCGCGGTCGAATTCCTGAACGGCCATGGCGCGGCCTCGTCGCCCGCCCGCCTGGAGCGCAACGGTTATGCAAAATCTGCCCAATATCATGGTGGCCGCGTTCCCGGCCTTCGCGGTGCTGATCGCCGTGGAAATCGGTCTCGCGGCGGTGCTCGGCCGGTCGCTGTACCGGACCCGCGACACGCTGGCGAACCTCGCGCTCGCGGTCGGTGCGTTCGTCGCCAGCGTGCTGACCGGCGGACTCGTGCTGGCGGTGCTGAGCGGGGTGTATGCGCACCGGATCTTCACGATCCCGACGAACGTCTGGTGGGCGTGGGTGCTGTGCTTCTTCGCGGACGATTTCAGCTACTACTGGTTCCACCGCCTGAGTCACGAGGTGCGCTGGTTCTGGGCATCGCATTCGGTCCACCATTCGTCGGAGCGGTACAACCTGTCGGTATCGTTGCGCCAGACGTGGACGGGCACGATCACAGGATCGTTCCTGTTCTGGGCGTGGATGCCTTGGGTCGGGTTTCATCCGAAGATGATCCTGTTCATGCAGTCGGTGAGCCTGATCTACCAGTTCTGGATCCACACCGAAGCGATCGGCAAGATGCCGCGCTGGTTCGAGGCGCTGCTGAACACGCCGTCGCAGCATCGTGTCCATCACGGGAGCGATTTCGACTATCTGGATACCAACTACGCCGGCACCACGATGATCTGGGACCGGCTGTTCCGGTCGTACACGCCCGAGCGATTCACGCCGCACTACGGGCTGACGTCGAGCATCGGCACCGACAATCCGTTCAGGATCGCGTTCTACGAGTGGCGCAACATCGCGCGCGATCTCGCGAAGGCGGACAGCGTGCACACCGCGATCCAGTACCTGATCCGGCCGCCGGGCTGGAGTCCCGACGGCAGTTCCCTGACGACGCGCGATGCGCGGCGTGCCGCACAGCAGGTTTCCTGAGAAGGCGATATGGCTCATACACGCGATCCACACGACCGGCGCCATGACGCGGCGCCTTCCAGCGCCGGCCGCCGGCAATTCCTCGAATACGCGGGCGCGGGATTGTTGTCCGCGATGCTGCCCGGTTGCGGCGGCGCGGATACGATTCAGCAGTCGACCTATGGCGCCACCATCGCGGCGGGGCGGCAAGCGATCCAGGCCGCGCTCGATGCCCGTCCGCAAAGCCTCGCCGGCATTTCGGTTGCGTTGCTCAAGGGCAATCAGGTCGTGTGGGCGCAGGCGTTCGGGAATGCGTCGGTCAGCCCGGCGGTCGCCGCCACGCCGACGACGCGCTACAACATTGGTTCGGTGACCAAGGTGATCGCGGCGCTGGCCGGCGTGATCCTGCAGGATCGCGGATTGATCGATCTCGACGCACCGATTGTCCGGTACGTGCCGTCGTTCACCATGCTGTCGCCGCAGTACGCGCAGATCACGTCGCGTCATCTGCTGTCGCATTCGTCCGGGCTGCCCGGCCAGAACGTCGACAACATGTTCTCGTATGCGCCGATTCCGGGCTATGCGGCGGTCGCGCAGCAGGCGCTCGCCAACGAACACCTGAATCATCCGCCGGGCCAGTTCGCGGTGTACTGCAACGACGGCTTCACGATCTTCGAGCTGGTGGTGGCGGCCGCCACGGGCCTGAGCTTCACCGATTTCGTTCAGCGCAACATCCTTGCGCCGCTGAACATGACGAGCTCCGGCTTCCTGACCAGCGTGCCGACGCGCGGCCAGTTCGCGCTGGCGTACGCGAACGGCACCCAGTACGGACAGGAATTCGCGAATCCGTACGCGACCGGCGGCCTGTCGACGACGCCGCTCGACATGATGAACCTCGCGCAACTGTTCATCGGCAACGGCGTGTTCCAGGGGCAGCGCATCGCGTCGGCGGCGGGAATCGCCGACATGCTGACGGATCAGACCGACCGGTGGCAGATCAAGTCGACCCGGCTCGGTTACTCGTACGCATATGGTCTCGGCTGGGACGACGTCGACGATCCGGTCCTGCGTGCCGCCGGCGCCTCGGGTGCGTACAAGAGCGGCGGCACGCAGTTCTTTTCCAGCCATTTCTACGTGCTGCCCGCCGCGCAAATGGCGCTGATGATCACCGGCAGCACGGGTTACGACGCGAGCAGCATCGCGCCCGGGATCCTGCTGCAGGCGTTGCAGGAAGACGGCAGCATCGCCGGTGCCCCCGCGAAGGTGAATGTCGCCGTACCGCCGGCGGCTGCGTCGCCGGATGTGTCCGCGGTCGGCGGCGTCTACGGCAATGAATCGGTGCCGATGAAAGTTGCCGTGAACGCGGACGGCAGCCTCGCGTTGACGGCATGGGACGGATCGACCTGGACGGACGTTGCGCCAAGTGCCGCGCCATACGTGTACCGCAGCGACGGCTGGTGGTGGAGCGACGGCGATGCCGTGTCGTACCGGTTCGATATCCTGCCCGGCACGGACGACGCCGGCAACGCGGTGAGCAACCGGTATCTGACCAAGCGTGTCGTCGACGGCTCGGGCTATGTGTTCCGCGTCGCGCCGTACGCGCAGCAACTGCAGGCGCTGCCGGCGCTCGATGGCGCCTGGCAGGCGCGCGTGAACACGTCGTGGAACGTGATCAACGAATCGGCGCTGTCGGTGTTCTCCGGCGGCAAGCTGCGCGTCTCGCTCGGCAGCCTCGACGCGTTGCCGGGCCATGTCGTGTTCGCCTACAGCACCGACGGCGGCACCCATACCAACTACCAGCTGTTGAAGCCGCTGGGCGACGACCGCTGCGGGATGACCGTCAGGATTCCGGTGATGCCCGGCCGCGATCTGTTCGAAATCAGCATGACGAACGTGAACAATGTCGAGACGATGGCGGCTTCCGGATGGTTGTGCCAGCGCGCGTGAGGGCCGGGGGGAGGGGCGCGACGATTACCCGGCGCCAGTCGACGTTCGATGGCCGGCATCCCGACACCGAAGCGGCGCGCCGTTTCGACGCGCACGCGCAGGACGCGACGCCAGCTCATCTGAGAGGTACGCAGGGCGCCGAAGCTGAATGGCTGCCGCGCGTGAAGGCGAGGCAAGCGCTGCCGGAAAACCAGCTCATGGCCAGCACGGCAAGGTTGGCGAGGAACAATCCCGCGGGCACGCCGAACTGCGGCCACGACGCGACGAAACCGCGATGCGTATTGGTGCGCGCCCATTCCATCGACATTGCTTACGGACCCCGCAGACGCAATAAGGCGTGACGGTCGAGGACGACCTGATTGGTCCTATGGGCGGTATGGCGGCGCTTGTCGAATTCCGGGGCGCAGTTGCGCCTGCATCCTTGCATGCCCGCGTTCGAGCAGCGACGTATCGGGCGTTTCGATCGGCGGCAATACCGCTTCGACCAGCTTCTCCGCCTCAAGACGCCCGACGCCCAGTGCGCGCAGAATTGCTGCGACCACAGGCTCCGGAACGACGTTTTGCGGGCCTTCGTTGGTGATTCTGAGGATCGTCGCGAGCGTGGTGCCGGCGATCACGTCGAGCGCGGTGCCGACGCCGACATCGGTGAAACGCCCCAGTGCCAGACCCTGCTCGATGTGCGGCGGCAGGAACACGTAGATCAGACTGCTCGGCCCCGCGGAATTTAGGCCGGCCGCGCAAATGAAGCGCGCCAGCAGCGGATACGCGCGCGCGGCGTGCAGGAACATGCGCACACCACACGCGATGCGGAGCGACGGATCCTCATAGCCGTGGACTTCCGCTTCGATCAAACGCAGCAACTCGTCGTTCAGTTCCTGCGTCACCGCCGCGAGCAGATCCTCGTTGGTGCGGAAGTACTTGTAGAACGTGCCCTGCGACACGTCTGCGGCAGCAATGACGTCCTGGATGACGCTTGCGCCGACTCCCTTTTCTGCGAACACCAGCATCGCGCTTTCGATCAGCCGGGCGCGCATGCGTTCGCGTCGCTCTGCCGCGACGCGGGTCCGATGGTCAACGGTCGTTTCACTCATGGCGGGAATTATACGGCGACGCAACAGACGCTCCGGCGAGCTAGGTAAAAACGAGTATTTTGTCATGATGACAAATATCTCATTATGATCGCCAGTCAGTTCGATCAACCATCTGGAGCGACCACGCCGTGAATGCCCCGTCCATGACTCACGCGATGACCCAACGGACCGTTCGGGTCGGTCGGCGAACCATTTCCTTTACCGAAGCGGGCGAGGGCCCGGTAGTGCTCATGCTCCACGGTGGCGGCCCCGGCGCTTCCGGCATGTCCAATTACGCGCGCAATGTCGGCGCGCTCGCGTGCGTCCACCGCGTCGTCGTGCCGGACATGCCCGGCTACGGTAAATCGACGAAGGGGCTGGATCGCGGCGATCCGTTCGGAGATCTGGCCGCGAGCATGCTCGGGATGCTCGATGCGTTGCGCATCGAGCGCGCGCACATCCTCGGCAACTCGCTGGGTGGCGCCTGCGCGTTGCGCATGGCGATCGAGCGGCCGGCAGCGGTCGGCCGTCTCGTGCTGATGGGGCCCGGCGGCGTCGACACGACGCGTGCGTTGCCGACACCCGGCCTCAAGCGTCTGCTGAATTACTACAAGGGCGAAGGTCCGACATTGCAAAAGCTCGCGACGTTCATCCGGGGCGACCTCGTCTACGACGGCAGCCTGGTATCCGATGCGACGCTCCAGGAGCGCTTTCAGTCCAGTATCGATCCGGAGGTCGTCGCCAGCCCGCCGTTGCTCGGCCCCAAAGGCATTCCGCAATTCAGGAAACTCGATTTCACGCGCGATCCGCGTCTCGCTGGCGTGCAAAACCCGACGCTCGTGTTGTGGGGAACGGAGGACAAGGTCAATCGACCGAGCGGTGCACGCTCGCTGCAGCGGCGCATGCCTAACTGCGACGTGCACCTGTTCAGCAAGACCGGCCACTGGGTGCAGTGGGAGCGTGCCGACGAATTCAACGCGATGGTGTTGGCGTTTCTGGCCGAAGAGAGCGCCGATGCGCGCGTCTTCCGCCGTGTTTGAGCCGGAGCGCGCCACCATGCCTACCATTGCCAGTTCGTCGGCCTCGCCCGACACCTTGTTCGGTCGCGTGCGTCTCGGCTATTTGCTGATCGAATCCGTCCGCCTTGACGCTTGGCGCAAGTTCGTCACAGAAGGGCTCGGGCTGCATGCGGATCGTCCGCAGCCCACGGTGCTCGCTTGTCGGATCGATGCGCATCAGCGTCGCTTGATCGTTCATGAAGGACAAGCGGAAGACGTCACCGCGATCGGCTGGCAAGTGGCCGACGACGCGGCGTTGAAGCTTGCATTCGAGCGGCTGTCCGCGTTCGGCATCGAGGTGCGGCAGGGCAGTGCGGACGAAGCCGCGTTGCGAGGCGTGACGCGATTCTGGTACTTCACCGGACCGAAGCGGCTGCGCACCGAGCTGTTCACCGACGCGGTGCTGACCGATTCGCCGTTGCAGATGAAGGCAAGCGGATTCGTGACAGGCGCGTCGGGCCTCGGGCACGTCGCGATCACGACGCGTCGGCCGGAAGCGATGCAGGCATTCTGGAAAGCGGTATTCGACGCGCGCCTGTCCGACGAAATCGAGGACAAGATCGATGGCCTGAATCTCGATTTCGCATTTCTGCGGCTGAACGAGCGCCACCATTCGCTCGCGACCGCGGCGACGCGAGGTATTCGCCTGAATCCGATACGCACGCAGATTCATCACTTGAATCTCCAGTGCGCGTCGCTGGACGACGTGACGCAGGCCTATTTGCGATGCAGGTCAAAGGGATACCCGATCGCCAATGCGATCGGCCAGCATCCGAACGACCGCGAGCTTTCGTTCTATGTACGGACGCCGTCCGGTTTCGAGATGGAACTAGGCTGGAACCCGATCGTCGTGGACGAGCGCGCGTGGAGCACGACGACCTACCGCGGGATCAGCTTGTGGGGTCATCGCCCGGAGAACCTGACCTTGCGCGCCCGGCTGGGCCGCGCACGTCGCGCGTTCGCGTCGTTGTTGCATCCGGAGTTCATCATCCAGGGAGACCAGACATGAGCGTAGTGCATCAGGACGATGCGTGCGACGTTGCGATCGTGGGACTCGGGCCGACCGGCCTCGTGCTCGCGCACTTGCTCGGCCAGGCCGGCCATCGCGTCGTCGTACTCGAGCGCGAGCCGGTCTTTTACGGCAATGCCCGTGCTGTTTATACCGACGACGAATGCATGCGGATCTTCCAGCATCTGGCGGTGGCCGACGAACTGCAGGCTCGAATGATGATGGAAACGCCGGTGCAGCTCGTGCGCCCCGACGGCACGCCGATCACGCAGTACATGCCGCGCAGGCGACCGCTCGGCTGGCCGATCATCAATTTCTTCTATCAGCCGTATCTCGAAACGACGTTGTCCGACACGCTATCGCGCTATCCGAACGTCACGATCCGGCGCGGGCGCGAAGTCGTCGATTTCTCGCAGGACGTCGACGGTGTCGCCATCGTGCACCAGGCCACGCGCGAAGCGCGCTTCAGCGAAGCCACGGATGCGCGTACGAGCTTGAATGCCGACCCCGACATGCAATCGCTGCGGGCGCGGTACTTGGTCGGGGCGGACGGCGGGCGCAGCATCGTGCGCACGCGGCTCGGCATCGACATGGCCGGCAAGAGCTTTCCCGAACCGTGGCTCGTCGTGGATATCGAGCGCAAGTCGGGTACAGACGCGCTGCGTCACCTGCCGTACTTCAATTTCGTCGTCGACCCGAAGCTGCCGGTCGTGAGCTGCGTACAGCCCGGCAAGTTCCACCGCTTCGAATTCATGTTGATGCCCGGTGAAACGAAAGAAAACATGGAGCGGCCGGAGACGGTGCGCGCGTACCTGTCCCGGTTCGTCGATCCGGACCAGTTCGTCGTCAAGCGCAAGCTCGTCTACACGTTCAATGCGCTGATCGCGGCCAAATGGCGGGTCGGCCGCGTGATGCTCGCGGGCGACGCGGCGCACATGACGCCGCAGTTCATGGGGCAGGGTGCCAGCTCCGGCGTGCGCGACGCGTACAACCTCGGGTGGAAGCTTGACCTCGTGTTGCGCGACGCCGCCGGCGACGCACTGCTGGATACCTACCAGTCGGAGCGCCACGCGCACGCCAAGGCGATGATCGACGTGTCCGTGCTGCTGAAGAATGTCGTGTCCGTCCGCAATCCGCTGGGCACGCTTGTGCGCGACACGTCGCTCGCGGTCATCCGGATGATCCCGCCGCTCAGGCGCTGGTTTCAGGAGGGTGGTTTCAAGCCGGCGCCCGTGTACAAGAAGAACGCGTACGTCGGCCTGCCGCGACGTCGCCGCAACGGCCCGGAGGGGGCGCTTGCCCCGCAACCCGAAGTGCGCCGGTTCGACGGCGCGAGGCAGCGGATGGACGACGTGCTCGGGCGCGGATTCTCGCTCGTTGGCCTGAACGTCGATCCGTCCCGGCATCTGGATGCCGCGTCCGCTGAAGTGCTGCAGGCGTTGTCGGTACGGTACGTCACGCTCTATTCGTACGGCGGACGTCCGCAGGGGCTCGAGGGTGTCGAGCGCGACAACCGCAATGGTGGCGCACCCGAGGTCGAGGACCTTGACGGCAACATGATCGCGTGGTTCGCGAAGGCAGGGTTTCGCGACAAGGCCGTGGCGATCCTCAGGCCGGACCGGTTCGTATTCGCCCTCGTACCCGTGACCGAACTCGATCGCACGGTAACGCGCCTGCGCGACCAGCTCGGCATGCCGAATACGCGCGGCGGTACCCGTGCGGCCGTGCCAGCCGATGCGGCGTCGCTCGCCAGGGCTGCCTGAATTCCGACTCTCTCATTCCGTCAATTATGTGTCCATTGCCCGATGACTTCCGTATTCATGCCGCCGCCGATGCGCTGCGCAATGCGCGCGCGACGCGCACTCCGATCGAACCGATTGCCGAGCGGTTCGGCATTGCCGGGCTCGCTGCCGCCTATGCGGTGGCCGAAGCGAACACGGCGGCGCGAACCGCTGCCGGCGCGCGCGTCATCGGCAGGAAGATTGGATTGACATCGCTCGCGGTGCAGCGGCAACTCGGGGTCGACCAGCCTGACTTCGGCGTGCTGTTTGACGACATGGAGCATCTCGACGGAGACGACGTGCCGATGGATCGCTTGCTGCAACCGAAGATCGAGGCCGAGGTCGCGTTCGTCGTTGGTCGCGATCTCGACGACGACGCACCGAGCTATAGCCGCGTGGTGTCATCGCTGGCCTATGCGTTGCCGGCGCTCGAGATCGTCGACAGTGCAATCGCCGACTGGCGGATCACGCTCGAGGACACCGTCGCCGACAATGCGTCGTGCGGCGCGTACGTGCTCGGCCATCAGCCCGTGGCGCTCGGCAGGCTTTCGCTCGGCGAGCTGGGTATGACGATGATGAAGCACGGCGACGTCGTCTCGACCGGCGTCGGTGCCGCCTGCCTTGGCCATCCGTTGCGAGCGGTCTATTGGCTCGCTTGTACGCTGGCGCGTCATGGACAGAGCCTGCGCGAAGGTGACGTGATCCTGTCCGGTGCGCTTGGCCCGATGGTGGCGGTGGCGAGCGGGGACACGATTCACGCGCAAATCGGCGCGCTTGGCAGCGTGCATTGCCGTCTCGGCAAAGGAGCCTCTCAATGAGCAGGAAACTCAAGGTCGGCATCATCGGCAGCGGCAACATCGGCACGGATCTGATGATCAAGATCCTGCGGCACGGGGAACATATCGAGATGGGTGCGATGGTCGGGATCGATGCTGCGTCGGACGGGCTGGAGCGTGCAGCCCGGATGGGAGTCGCCACGACGCACGAAGGCGTCGAGGGGCTCGCGCGGATGCCTGCGTTTGCCGACATCGACATCGTGTTCGATGCGACGTCGGCGTGGGCCCACGCGCACAACGATGCGTTCCTGCGCACGATCAAGCCCGGCATCCGCGTGGTCGACCTCACGCCGGCGGCGATCGGTCCGTACTGCATTCCCGTGGTCAACGGCGAGCGCAATCTGGATGCGCTCAACGTCAACATGGTGACGTGCGGCGGACAGGCGACGATCCCTATGATCGCGGCGGTGTCGCAGGTCGCCAATGTCCACTACGGCGAGATCGTCGCTTCGATCTCGAGCAGGAGCGCGGGACCGGGCACGCGTGCCAACATCGACGAGTTCACCGAGACGACGGCGCGCGCGATCGAAACGGTCGGCGGCGCAGCAAGAGGCAAGGCGATCATCGTGCTCAATCCGGCCGAGCCACCGCTCATGATGCGCGATACGGTGTACACGCTGAGTGATTTCGCCGACGAAGCGCACATCGAAGCCTCGATCGCGCGGATGGTGGACGCGGTGCGGTCGTACGTGCCGGGTTATCGCCTGAAGCAGCGTGTGCAGTTCGATCGCATCGAATCCGATCGGCCGATTCGTATTCCTGGTGTCGGCGAACACATGTCGGGACTCAAGACTTCGATCTTCCTCGAAGTCGAGGGGGCCGCCCACTACCTGCCAGCCTACGCCGGCAACCTCGACATCATGACGAGCGCGGCCCGGGCGATGGCCGAACAGGTCGCCGCCCGCATGCTGCGCGACGCAACGTGAGAAATCCGCCCATGGACAAGAAGATCTATATCTCTGACGTGACGCTGCGTGATGGCAGCCACGCGATTCGTCACCAGTACAGCGTGGCGCAGGCGCGGCAGATCGCGACGGCGCTCGATGCCGCACGGGTCGATTCGATCGAAGTCGCGCATGGCGACGGCCTGCAGGGCGGCAGCTTCAACTATGGTTTCGGCGCGCACACGGACCCGGAATGGATCGCAGCCGTCGCCGATGTCGTCACCCACGCGAAGATCGCCACGCTGCTGCTGCCCGGTATCGGCACCGTGCACGATCTCCGCGCCGCGTACGACGCGGGCGCACGCATCGTGCGGGTCGCCACGCATTGCACGGAAGCCGACATTTCCCGCCAGCACATCGAATTCGCGCGTGAACTCGGCATGGAGGCCGTGGGCTTCCTGATGATGAGTCACATGCACACGCCAGCCGGACTGGCCGAGCAGGCGAAGCGGATGGAAAGCTATGGCGCGACCTGCTGCTACGTCGTGGATTCCGGCGGCGCGATGAACATGAATGACGTGCGCGATCGCGTCCGCGCGTTCAAGGATGTGCTGAAACCGGACACCGAGGTGGGCATTCATGCGCACCACAATCTGAGTCTCGGCGTGGCGAACTCGATCGTTGCGGTCGAGGAAGGGTGCGATCGTGTCGACGCGAGCCTGGCGGGGATGGGGGCCGGGGCGGGGAACGCGCCGCTCGAGGTATTTGTCGCGGCGGCCGAGCGCCTCGGCTGGCGTCACGGCACGGATCTGTACCGGCTGATGGATGCGGCGGACGATATCGTACGGCCGCTGCAGGATCGCCCGGTGCGCGTCGACCGGGAGACGCTCGCGCTCGGTTATGCCGGCGTGTACTCCAGCTTTCTGCGCCATGCCGAACTGGCCGCCCGAAAATATGACCTCGGTACGGTCGATATTCTCGTCGAACTGGGACGGCGCGGCATGGTGGGCGGTCAGGAAGACATGATCGTCGACGTGGCGCTGGATCTGGCGAACGCCCGGGACGCGTCCCGAGCGGCGACGTAGGCGGAATTTCGGTACCGGAAAGACACGCTTGAAAAATATTTCGCCATCCATATCGTATGTTTCATGCCGGAGATGATCGTGCATCGAATCGACGTCCATCATGATTTCGTTCCGCCGGCCTATCGCGATGCGATGTCGAGGCAGGGCATACAGATGGTAGCCGGCGCGGCATTGCCGGAATGGTATGCGCAAGCGTCGCTCGACGTGATGAACGCGAATGGAATTCAGGCGGCGCTGCTATCGGTCTCGGCGCCGGGTGTGTATTTCGGCGACCTCGAAGCGGCGCGCACGCTCGCACGTCAATGTAATGAATATGCGGCGCAGCTATGCGATGCGCCATCCCGGCAGTTCGAACCGCCGCCAGCATGCGCCGAAACCCTTGAGCTACGACATTTCAACTTTGCTCAGATGCGACATTACAACTTTGCTCTTACACCCAAATTTAACTTTGATAATTCACGTTATGTCAAGTCAAAGAAGGCGTACACCGAGCGTTTCTGAATCACGGGGGCGATATGCTCGCGCGCGCCGCGCATCGCGCGGTGATAATCCGCTGACCCGTAGCATGGTCGCCACGTATGTATGGATAGACATGATGGACGGTGATGTCGCGCCCCAACCTTTGGCTTAAATATCTCAAACCCGCAGCGCACTTCGGGCATGGAGCGCGCTCCGACATCAGGTAATCGATGTCGGTGTAATTCGGGTGGGCCATCAGGGTATTAATTTCACCGTGGAGTACGCTGGGAATGCTGGGCGCGATGATTAATCCGGAGTCAGTAGACTTCAGCCTCATTGCCGCGAGATTTCGGACGGCCTGAGCATTTCCTTTTTCGAATAGATTCATGGCGTCGAACTGTTCCTGCGACATCCCCGCCAGGTAGCCCGCAATCTCATCGTAATCCGGCAACTCGTGATAGCTGTGCTGGACTAGACGCAGTGCAAGTCCAAGCGGATCTGTCCAGGCGATCGGATTTGGCGAGTATCGGTAGACATTCGATCCTCCCAGCAGTCCAATCGGGTCGGGCGTAATGAAGTGTCCGCTCGACGGGTCGTAATAGCGATATCGGCAATAGTGCAACCCTGTTTCGTGGTCACGATACTGCCCCTGAAAGCGCAGCGGTTGCCCTGTATCGTTTTGGGACGTTGTCGCCCCCCAGACTTGGTAGTCGGCATCCCAGGTAATCGCGCCGCGAATATCTGTAAGATGCATCGGCGCCCCGTTGGGATCGTTGTGAAAGAACCGCGCTTTGGCACCCGATGTCGGATCGCTGCAACCTGAAACAGGCTCAATTAACGCTATCGGGCGAAAGGATTTCGGGTAATAAAAATAAAGAATATCATTGTGATTGTTGACGTTTTCTGCGGCGTTGTCGTCGGATTTTTGTGAATCGATGGCTTGTGCCCCGCAAACCGACCGGCTCGATACCAAATTATCTCCATCCCAAAAAAATCGATGCGAAGTTATGTGTGGCTCATCATCGCTCGCGATGGCGTCATCTTGAATTTCCGTGAATTTCCCCACTCGCCGATGAAAGGCATCGTATTGGTAGCGCGTAAATGCGGTGGATATTCGACCTGATTCGCCGGATGTATTGAGGCGCTGCCGCACTGTCCGGGTTTCGATCAGTAACCCTGCAGCGTCCCAATGGAGAAAAAGGTCCTGTTCTTCATCTTGTTTGCGCACGAGATTGCCTATCCGGTCGTACACATACCTGCAGCCGTCATGTTCGCCTTCGCACATCCACGTGGCGGTCTGCTGCCCTTGTCCAAAAACGCCGGTCTGGGAGCTCAGTCGGGCTCGTGTTTTCAGCAGATCACCATTCGGGCCATACCGGAAGCGGTGAATCTTGCCGGCCCGGTCGAGGTGTCCGGTCAACCTCCCTACCGGGTCATACTCGAAACGCTCGATGCCGGATCGGGAGTCGTGCTTCTCGATCATTTCCCCATTCGCATCGTAGGTGTATTCGCTCGTAAAGAGCGTTCCAGATGCTGCAAGGGCAGTCAGGGAGTCCAGGAACCCGCTCGATTCGTATGACATTTCACGCCGAAGTTCACTCCCCAGACGCTCGGTGGAAATCCGGCCCAGTTCGTCTCGTTCCAGATTGATCGCGACCTCGTCGTCGATCTGGATTGAACTGACCGCGTCCAACGCATCGTATGCGTAGCGAATCTCATGGATTACCGGCTTACCACTGCTTGTCGAATATGTGCGGCGTTTAACGCGATTTCCCGACGCATCGTAGTCGTTCGTGATCCTGAAATCGTCCCCCTGCTTTTCTTCCGTTACCCGGCCGGCAGCGTCGTAGGTGAGCTCGACGCGGCAATCGGGATTTTCTGCAACGACAAGATTGCCGCAGGCGTCGTATTCGAAGGCTTCGATACGAAATCCGTCCGGTTGCCGGGGATCGAGTATGCGCTTTTGTATGATGCGTCCAAGCACATCGGTTCGGTAGGCGATCGATTGACCCAAAGGATCGGTGCTATAAGCAGGTCTTCCGTTCAGGTCGTATTCATACCTGCGTACTTGCCCGCGATAGTCGATTTCTTCGATGACCTGCCCCAACGCATTGCGTCTCATCTGGTAGTGCTCGCCGCACTCGTTGACTACGCCGATCAATTGCTCCTCGGTGTCATACAGGTATTCGACCACGTTACCGTCCGGTGTTAGCCGTTTGGTGATTTGCCCCAACGCGGAATACTCCAGTTGTGTCACCTGGCCATTCGGATCGCAGTAGCGCACCAGATTGTTGTCGGCGTCATAGCTGCAACGCATCTCCTGCTGCCCAGGCTCTAGTGCCCGTGTCAGGTTGCCGTTTCGATCGTATTCATAGCGGCTCACTTGCCCCAGCGCGTTGGCAGACTGAATGACGTTGGCCCGCGCATCATGCGTGTACCGGGTGCAATGACCAAGCGCATCGATGACCTGTGAGAGATTGCCATCGAGATCGTAGTCGAAGCGCGTCACCGCGCCACGCGGTCCCATATGCGTGACAAGTTGGCCAAACCGATCGTATCCGTAGCGAGCGCAGGCTTGTGACGGCAAGGTCTGCGCCAGCAGGTTGCCGGGCTCGTCCCAGGCATAGTGCCACTGTCTACCGTCCCAGGCGGTCACGCATACCGGTTTATGGTCGGCGCTGTACTCAGTATGCGTGCCTCTCCCGTCCGGGGGAGTCTGCCCAACCAGATTGCCATATGCGTCGTATGCCCACGTCGTGGTGCGCCCGGAGCGATCGGTTTCCGCACACGTGCGCCCCTGCTCGTCATATCGGTAACTTGTCAGGCCGCCCAGCGGGTCGACCAGCGACACCGGCATGCCGCGTTCGTTAGTCTGCAGGATCGTCACATGCCCTAGCGAATCGATGACCTTCGTTTCCCGATGCCCGAGATCGAACACGAAGCGATAATCCAACAGGCCGTCTTCGCCCCACGCGTGATCGACGCGCCATACGCCGTCTTCATGCTGGCGGTGACTGTAGTAGAACGCTATTCCCCGGGCACTTGTGTGGTTGGCCATCCGGTGTCCGTCGGTGTAGGTGAATCGCTGCGTCTGGCTCATCGCGTCCAGCACCGCAACGAGATTCCCGTTCCAGTCGTGTTCGTAGCTGACAAGCGGATGTGCGCCGCCATCGGCATCGATCAGTGTCAGCCCGGTGAGCAGGCTCGTACGGCCTTTTCCGAAGGCGGAACCCGCCAGACATTCGATCACGCGGCCAGTTGCGTCCTTGCCCTTCCACTCGACAAGGCACGCCAGGTTGCCGCCCGGTCCACGATCGAATTTCCACGCATTGCCGTTAAGGTCAGTCATCTGTCCAACGGGCAGGATCGATGTCGTGCCGGCCGCATGCCATTCCAGCGCAGGCGGGTGTGCGGGCGACGCAAACTCGTATTCGAGCCCGGTACGCGTGCGAAGCACCAGCCGATCGTCACGCCGATAGAGCGCATGCCCATGCTGCCAGTCATATACACGGTCCGGCCAGCCACCGTCGGCCGGCATTGCATTGAACGCGGTTACGTGATCGGGAAAGTGCGCCACGACGCCGCTCCCGATCTCGGATTCCGTCAGCTCAAGCCGGATATCGGCAGGCGTCTGCCAACCTGCGCCGATCTCACCTGCATACGTATCGTGGCTGGCGTAATAGCGTTCCCAAACGAGCGGCAACCGCCCCGACACGGTGAAATCGTGCTGCTGAACGACAACTTCCCCCGTCGTTGCATCGACCGGTTCCGCCTTCAGCACATTGCACCTTAAGAACCCCGACTTCAAATTCAGCTTATCTGCCAGCGCCTTCGCCCATTTCGATCCCCGAAACGCCTTGAACAGCCCCTTCGCCGCCGCAGCCATGTTCATGATCGGCGGCCCACCAACCAGCACCGGCCTTCCAGACGGAATCGGCAACATCACCGAACTCGGCATCGACGGATAAGTCCGATCCGTATGCGCGCTGTTATGCGGAGGCGGCTCCATCCCAATCGACCAGCAACTCAACGCCTCAAGCGCCATGTACGACATCGGATCGTTGTTGGCGAGCACCGTCTTGCTGCCCATGAACGATTCCCCGTCGTTCGACGGTTCAACCTCCTCAGGCGGCGGCGCAAACGATTCCCCGAGCGGGAAATGCAACCCTGGAACGTGATATGCATGCGTCCCTGCCGTGGCCCGCATCATCCCGTTCACAAAAATCGGCCTGCCGCTACTTCCCCCCGATCCGACGTTCGAACCGAGATCATCACTTATGCGGTTCTTGATCTTGTTGGCCTCTTTCGCCAGCCGCATCCCCTTCGCGACGTCGGGATCGTCCTTGAAGTCGGGCAGCTTGCCGCCCCCCATCAAGTCGTTGACCTGCTGGTTTGCTTCATCGGCCTGATGTTCCAGCTTCGTCACATCTTCGGGATGATCTTCGATGTATTCGGTCGCCTTCTCCTGCACGATCATCATCGCAATGCAGCCGACCACCGCTTTTGCTGCCTGGATGTACTCGCGCTTATCGAGCATGAACCCGACATGAGGGTGCGGCAGGAACACCGGAGGTGTACCAGGCGTAACCAGCACCGAATGAACGTCCACGCCAACAACGGGATCGAGATGCTTGACGGCTGGAAGTGCCACGGTGTCGGCCCCCGCTCAGCGCCCGCCACGCAACGCCGCGACCTTCTCGCTCAGCGCGTTGCGCCGCCGGTCCTGTACACCCAGCTGCGACACCATCCACTCGACCACCATCGGCAGGTTGCTGTTCGCCCGCATCGGCTCGTCGATCATCAACCCCGCATCGAGCGCATTGAACCCGGCCTCCAGCGCATGCTCTCGCTCCCCTGCCCGCTCCCAGCACACGGCGCTCATCCGCCAGGCCTCGACCGTCATCAGCCCGTCCTTCGCCGCCGTAGTCGACGCCGTCGCACGCTCGTAGCAATAAGCCGCGTGCGCATAGTCCTTGTGCGTCAAATGCACGCTCGCCTCGCCGAACAACCCGTTTGCTACGAGCTTGTGCCCTGCCGGATGCCCCGCCTCGACCGCGCGCATGCCGCTGCTGGCGGCGCTCTGGTAAGCCTCGATCGCCCGCTCCCGATCGCGCCATTTCAGATACGCGGCCCCCGCAATCAGGTGCACGACAACGCATTGATCGAACCACTGCTCACGCTCCGCGACCTTCAGCGCCGCCGCACGCAGTTCCTCCAGCCGAGAAGGATTACCGCCTTCGATCATCTCGGTCAGCATCACGAAATGCCGTCGAAACTCACCGCTCGGCCCGCGCTCGCCCGATTCCGCCAGCAATTCGCGCGGCACGCTCGCCATTGAATACTTGCCGTGCACGACGCGCACCGCGGCGCGATGCCGTTGCATCAACGCAGAAAATGGTGCGATATCGATACGCGGCACGACGAAGCGCACACGCTCGGCAAGCTGCGGCGCGACCGCAATGATCGACAGCAAGTCATCCATCCAGCGCACCCATGCTGCGTCATCCCGCACTTTCACCGGCTCCAGCACGAATACCATTGCCGGAAAAATATCCGGATGGTGCTGCATCAGGCTGTCGGCGACCGCGAACAGATACAGCACGGGATTGTTGCCGTCGTCATACGGCGCCTGCCAGTCGGCACGCACGCCCTGAGCATGGGATGCCGCTCGCCGGCTGTCGTAGAACGCGATGAGCTCATCCGCCAACGCTGACGCATAACCGGCTTCATTGACGAACGACGCCCGCATGGTCCTGACCGCGCACGACGTTTCATCCTGAACCTGGAAATACAGGTGGACGAGATCCGCATCCGTCTCGTCGGTCTGCCAGATCATCAATCGCGCGTCCTGCTCTTTCGCGAAACTCATCCAGTCCGCGTGCGCATCCATGAACCTGCGCTCCACCGGATTGGTCGGCTGCCAGTTCTGCATTCGTGCGGGCCTCCGTCACGGATTCAGTTTCAGTACGGCACCTTCGACCGTGTGCTCGGCAGTCGCCGACGACGTCACCGTCTTGCCGTTCACGCTATGGGTGTTCGTGCCGGTCGATGCGACGTTGACGCCCTGGATCGTGATCGTGCCGTCGCTCTTCATCACGATGCTGGACATCCCGCAGACGAGCGAAAGCTGGTCGCCGGCGTTGACGAGCACCTGATGCTGCACGTTCGTCGTATGGTTCGCGCCGACATTGACGGTGTGTTCGCCGCCGACCGTGTGCGTATGCGCATTCGCGATCGTCGACGTCCGCGTGCCGATCTCTTCGGTATGCGCCGACGCAACCAATGTCTTCATGTCCTGCGACGTCGTCTGATACATCTGTCCGACGTTCAGCGTCTTGCCTTCGCCGATCGTTTCCGTCTTGCCATGCGTGACCGATTCCGTATGGCTGCCGCCGATCGTCGCCTCACGATCCGACGCGATCGTCACGGTCTCCTTCTTCCCGACCGTTCGCATCCGGTTCCCACCCACCCCATGCGTCTCATCCACCCCGATCTGCGCGACCCGGTTCTTGCCGATTTTCACCGTTTCGTTCTGCCCGACACTGCGTTGCCGGTTGTTCTTCACCTGCATCGTTTCGTCGTTCCCGACCGTATGCGTGTGGTTGTTACCTACCGACAGCGTGTGATCGGCCTCCGTCTCCGCATCGAAATTCCGCTCCGCATGCATCCATAGCTGCTCGGCGCCCTTCTTGTCCTCGAACCGAAACGCGTTCGCATGCTCGGCCGACCCGCCAGGTGACGACCGAGACAGCAGCCCGCTCTGCGTCGCACTCCCCGGCAGCCCCCACGGTGGCATCTTCTCGCCGTTGTAAACCCGCCCCGTCACGATCGGCTCGTCCGGATCGCCGTTCAGAAAATCGACCACGACCTCGTCGCCCACGCGCGGAATCTGCACGCCCCCGAACCCGCCCCCAGCCCAAGGGCTCGACACCCGCACCCAGCACGACGAATCCTGATTGCTTTGCCCGTACCGATCCCAGCGAAACTGCAGCTTCACGCGCCCATACTGGTCGGTCCAGATTTCCTCCCCCGGCGGCCCGACCACGGTAGCCGTCTGCGGCCCGTTGGTTCGCGGCCGCGGTGTATCGCGCGGCGACCGGTAAGGCAGGCTCGACGGCTGCACGATCATCATCGTCCGATGCACGACGGCCTCCGCGCCCTGATCACTCGCGTAAGCGTTCTC
Source organism: Burkholderia sp. Bp8998 (assembly GCF_003854235.1). Lineage (NCBI taxonomy): Bacteria > Pseudomonadati > Pseudomonadota > Betaproteobacteria > Burkholderiales > Burkholderiaceae > Burkholderia > Burkholderia sp. Bp8998. The sequence goes on along the minus strand of NZ_QTQF01000002.1, from coordinate 274,864 downwards.
CTGAAAGCGGTACTGGCACCGCACGATCAAATACTCCCGATTCTGGTCAGCACGCGGACAATGCTCGAGCGTGAACAGATACCCAGGCGCCGCACCCCGCACGTCCGTCTCGACACTCGCCCGCTCATGCTCGGCCTGCTGTTCCTCGAGCCGCACGCGGCTGTAATGCGCACCCGGCGCATCGTCGCGATACCCGCCCGGCCATTCGAACGACGCGAAGCTGTCGTGATCGTGGCCGCGTGGGTCGACTTTCTGCGTCGACAGATCGGCCCGCGGCTTCGTATAGTCGTAGTCGGTGGTCTGATGCTTGCCGACGCTCACTTCCTGCGCGGGCAGCCACGCGTCGATGTGCTCCTCGTCGGAGATTGCCGTGCGATCGTGGGCGATGTACGGAATCGTTTCGTAGCCGGGCAACGCAACGTGTGACGACATCGCATCGCACAGCAGGAGCGTGTGACTGTCGGCCGCGTGCCGGAAATGGAAATAGATGCCCTCGAATTCCATCAGCCTCGACACGAACGCCGCATCGGTTTCGTTGTACTGCACGCAGTACTGGCGAGGCACATAGGATTCGGCCAGCTTGTTCTCGAGCGGAAAGCCATACGGCGCGAGCACTTCCTGCACGATGTCGGGCACGGTGCGGTTCTGGAAGATCCGGCAGTCCGAGCGGCGCGTCGCGAGCCACAGCCACGGCCGCACGATCAGCTCGTAACCGTAGTGCCGTTCGGCGCGCCGGCCGGCCAGCGTCGCGCGCGCGACGATCCCGTTCAGGTAGCGCGTCGAACGATCCTGTTGCTCGATCCGCACGGTCACGGGCTTGCCGAGCATGTCCTTCAGCGACAGGCTGTGGCTGTCCGCCAGCGCCTCGATCCGGAATTCGAACAGGCGACCGAGTTCGTCGCTGCCGTCGAGCGTGTGGAACTTCAGGTCGTCGCCGTGCGGGCTGTCGAGTGTGAATACGCGATTCACGTCGTTCCCTCCTCGTCGAACCGGTAAGCGAATTCGCCGCCGGCCGCGCTCACCTCGATCGACGCCAGCGCGCGGCCTTCGAGCGTGGCCTCGAGGATCGCGCGGCCGATCCGCGGCATCACGGCATGCGTGAGGATCGCGTCGACCATCCGGCCGCCGGATTCGATGGTCCGGCAGCGCTCGACGATCAGCGCGGTCGCCGCGTCGGTGCAGTGCAGCCGGATCCCGTGATGCAGGTCGATCCGCTTCTCGAAACGCCGCAACTGCAGGTCAACGATGCGCGCGAGCATCGCATCGGTCAGCGGGTAGTACGGCACGACGGTCAGCCGGCCGAGCAGCGCGGCCGGGAACACGTCGAGCAGCGGCGCACGCAGCGCGTCGGCGAGCGTCTGCATGTCGGGCAGATGGTCGGGATCGCGACACAGCTGCATCACGCGATCGGCGCCAACGTTCGAGGTCAGCAGGATCACCGTATGTCGGAAGTCGATGTCGCGGCCTTCGCCATCCTCCATCCAGCCCTTGTCGAACACCTGGAAGAAAATCTCGTGCACGTCGCGATGCGCCTTCTCGATCTCGTCGAGCAGCAGGACGCTGTACGGCCGCCGGCGCACGGCCTCGGTGAGCACCCCGCCCTGTCCGTAGCCGACGTACCCGGGCGGCGCGCCCTTCAGCGTCGATACCGTGTGCGCCTCCTGGAACTCGCTCATGTTGATCGTGATCGCATTGCGCTCGCCGCCGTACAGGGTGTCGGCCAAGGCGAGCGCGGTCTCGGTCTTGCCGACACCGGACGGTCCACACAGCAGGAACACGCCGTGCGGCTTGGTCGGATCGTCGAGCTTCGCGCGCGCGGTCTGGATCCGTTCGGCGATCAGCTCGACCGCATGGCGCTGGCCGACGACGCGTTCGCCGAGCGTCTCGGCAAGCTTCAGCACGGCCTGCGTCTCGTCGCGTACCATCCGGCCGAGCGGGATGCCGGTCCAGTCGGCGACGACGGCGGCGACCGCATGCGTGTCGACGGCGGGCAGCACGAGCGGTGCGTCGCCCTGCATCTCGGCCAGCGCCTGCTGCGCGGCGGCCAGACGCGCCTGAATGTCGGCGCGCGCGGCGGCGGTGATCTCATGAGACGGCTCGTCGTCGAGGAGCGCGGCGCGCGACTCGACGATCGCCGTCAACGCATCGCGCTCGGCCCGCCAGCGCGTGTCGAGCCGATCGAATTCCGTCCGCACGGCGGCAAGCTCGGCATCGATCGCGTCGCACCGCGCGGTGTCGCCGCTGCCGAGCGCGCACTCGCGCCCGATCCGTTCCCGCTCGACGCGCAAGCCGTCGATACGCCGCCGCGCGTCCTCGATCGGCGCCGGCACCGCGTGCTGGCTGACGGCGACGCGCGCGCAAGCCGTATCGAGCAGGCTGATCGCCTTGTCCGGCAGTTGCCGCGCGGGGATATACCGGTGCGACAACGTCACGGCGGCCTGCAGCGCGTCGTCGAGCACGAGCACGCGATGGTGCGCTTCGAGCTTCGCGGCGAGGCCGCGAAGCATGGTCACGGCGGCCGCCTCCTCGGGCTCGAGCACGTGCACGAGCTGGAAGCGCCTCGTCAGTGCGGGATCCTTTTCGATGTACTGCTTGTACTCGGACCACGTGGTCGCACCGATCGTGCGCAGCAGGCCGCGCGCGAGTGCCGGTTTCAGAAGGTTCGCCGCGTCGCCGGTGCCGGCCGCCCCGCCCGCGCCGACGAGCGTATGGACTTCGTCGATGAACAGGATCGCCGGCCGCTCGGACGACATCGCTTCGTCGATCACGCCGCGCAGCCGGCTCTCGAACTCGCCCTTCACGCTCGCGCCGGCCTGCAACAGCCCGATGTCGAGCAGGTACAGCGCGACGTCGCGCAACGACGGCGGCATGTCGCCCGCGGCGATCCGCAGCGCGAAGCCTTCCGCGACGGCCGTCTTGCCGACGCCCGCTTCGCCGACCAGCAGCGGGTTGTTCTGCCGGCGCCGCAGCAGGATGTCGACGATCTGGCGGATCTCCGGATCGCGCCCGATCACGGGATCGATCTCGCCGGCGCGTGCGCGGGCCGTGAGGTCGACGGCGAAGCGTGCGAGCGCCGAACCGTCGGCGGCCGATGCGGAGGCTGCGGCGCGCGCCGAAGAATCACCACCCGCGCCGATCTGCGCGGCCGACGGCGTTTCGGGCGAGCCATCGACGATCGCTTCGAGTTCGTCGGCAAGCACGTCGGGCACGATGCGCTCGAGCTCGCGTGCGATCGCGTACAGCACGTTGCGCAACTGCGGCGTCTTCAGGATCGCGAGCAGCAGGACCGCGCCGCGAATCCGCGTCGCGTCGTATTTCAACGTGGCATAGACCCACGCGCGCTCGACCGCGTCGTCGATGTGCACGGACAGGTCCGACACCGATCCCGCGCCGCGCGGCAGCCGGTCGAGCGCGGCGACGAGCCCGCGTTCGATGGCGGCCTCGTCGATCTCGAACCGACGCAGCACGCGCTGCAGGTCGCCGTCGGGTCGCTGCAGGAGCTGCTTGAACCAGTGCGCGAGTTCGACGTACGGATTGCCGCGCAGCCGGCAGAATCCGGTCGCTTGCTCGAGCGTCTCGTAGAGGAGCGGATTGAGCTTTCCGAACAGGTTGACGCGACCGATATCGGACATGATGGTTCCCGTTTAGGCGGTTTCGCGATGGAGGGCGGCGCCGGTGCGCGGCGGGCCGACACGGCGCGCGTCGTAACGGACGACGAGATCGCGCGCGGGCCCCGCTTCGAGCCGCTGCCCGAGCCAAGCGGTACGGCCGAGGCCCTGCGCCGCGCCGAGTGCGATCGCCGGCACCGCGTCAGCCGCCAGTTCGAGCTGCACGTCCCAGTCGAACTCGATGCCGACGTACTCGCGCACCCAGTGCGCGAGCTGCCGCGCGTGCGGGCCGCCCGGCAGGAAGCGCCGGTACGCGTCGAGCGACAGCGGCCCGAGCACGATCCGGAAATGCGATTGCGCATCGCGCACCGCGATGCCGAGCGCGACGCCGCCGACGCGCAGGGTCGGCCGCGTCGCGCGGATCACGCAGCGCTGCGAGCGCTCGATCGCGACCCAGCGCGGCACGTGCTCGACGATGCGCGCGTCGACACCGAAATGGCGCCGCAGGATCTGCACGAGCCCTTCCGGGTTGCGCGTGTGCCGGACGAGATGACCCGCGTGGAAATAGAGAGCGTGCGGCGCGAGCGCGTCGGCAGCGGGACGTTCGGCATCGGCCCGCGCGGCCGGCCTGTCGGCATGCGCAGCACGCCCGACCAGGCTCGCGACATACGCGTCGAACCGTGCGCGCCCGGGGCGATCGAGGCTCACCGTCGGCTGCGCGTCGGCCCATGCCCGGTAGAACAGCAGGATCAGCCGGTGATGGAACAGGTCCGCGAATGCGGTGAAGGTCGGGTCGTCGTGCTGGGCCGCGCGCTCGTGTGCGTATTCGGTCAGGTGAGTCGGCAACGGTCCATTCGGCCCGAACAGCCCGAAGCCATGGATCGCGATGCGCGGCCGTACGACGCCACCGTCACCGTCGGTAACGCCTGCCAGCATCGACGCCGCGAACGCGAGCGACGGCTGCTGCCCGAGCCGCACCGGTTCGTCGCGCGGCCGCGCGGCATGGCCGAGCGGTGCGCGGCCGGGCGACAGCGCATCGAGCCAGCGCAGCGCCTGGAACAGGTCGTAGCCGTGCGGTGCGGCACGCAGCCGTGCCCACCAGGCATCGCGGCGTGCGGCATCGGCGGCCGGCTGCGCGCCGGAGGGTATCTCGTGTTTCATATCGCGGGCCGCCTGCCGATGCGCGCCGGCCAGTGCGCGAGCGTGCCGCGCTGCGCGCTGGTCAGCACGCATTCGGCGAACGCGTTGATCGAGACGTGCCGCGCGAAGAACTGTTCGAGCACCGCGCCGAGCAGGAACGGGCTGTCGCCGGAGAACGCATGGTCGTCCACGGTCACGTCGACCTGCACGCCGCGTCCGAACATCAGCGGTCCGAGCGCCGGCAGTCGCCGGAATACCGGCGAGAACGCGACGCGCCGCACGCCGTCGATCTGTCGGTGCATCGCGGCATCGGCCGGGTCGGCGTGCAGGCCGAGCAGCTCGCGCAGCGCGTGCGCGCCCTCCTCGTCGTCGAGATCGGTCAGCGTCTGCCGGGCCAGCCCGAGGTGGCGGATCAGTCGCCAGGCCGTCTGCGCATCGGCGATCGGCGGGCGCGGCCGCGACGGGCCGCGAATCGCGACGACACGCTCGACGGGCGCCGAGATGCGCAGCGTGAACGCGTTCGCATCGCCCGGCGGCAGCAGCAGCGCGAGATCGCGGTTCGTGCACAGCGTGTCGACGGACAGGTAGCGCATCGTCTCGTCGTACGGCGCGCACTGGCTGTCGACGAGCGACACGTAGGTTTCGCTGCCGACGTAGCCGGTGCGCGTGCCGTTCGCGCGTGCCTGCGCGGACACCAGCCGAGGCTCGCGCCGCACCGTGTAGTACGCGCCGTAGTTGCCGTCGTCGCTCGCGAACGACGCGTGAAACGGCCGGAATTCGCGCGACTGGCCGTCGTCGCGCTGCTCGCTCGCGAGCCGCTGCACCGCATAGATCTCGTGATCGAGCGGCCGGCTGCGGTCGACGACGACATGATGCTCGCGCGCGCCGGGCAGTAACCGGATGCGGTCGCCGCGGCGCGCGAACAGGTTCACGGCCGGCGTGCAGTTCAGCGCCAGATGCCGCGCATCGACGGCCGCCCCGAGCGCCGCATCGTGCCGGTCGAACAATACGGTCAGCTCGCACTCGTCGCCGGTGGCGCGCGCAAGCGCGGCACGCAGCCCGCCGATGCTGAAGAACAGGAAGCGCGCCGGAAACGCGAAATACTCGCGCAACAGCCGGTACCCATGGAAGCTGCGTCCGTCGTCGGGCAGGATGGCCTGCGCCGGGTCGAAACCCTCGTGGACGATCGTGTCGGCGTCGAGCGTATGCAGCCAGCGCGGCGGTTGCCCGGGATCGTGGCAGACGACGCCGAGCGCATGCGCGGCGATCAGTTCGAGCAGGTGCAGCGCGTCGCGCTCGGGGCCCGCGAGATGAAAGGTCAGCCGCTCGAGCGGCAGTTGCGAGAGTTTCGCGCCGCCGCGCGCCTTCAGCCGGACGCGCAGCGCGCCGCGCGCGTCCTGGCGCGCCGGCACGGCCCCGCGCGGCAGCCACGACGGCGCGCCGGTGACGGCCGCGTCGGTCAGTTCGAGCGGCCACAGCGTCAGGTCGTGCGCGGTGCGGAATTCGCACGCGGTCTGCTCGGACGCGGCCGGCCGCGCGCGCAGCGCGGTGCCGGCCGGCAACCGCCAGCCCTGTGCGAGGCTGCCTTCGTTCAGCATCGGCGCGAACCGCACGATCGCCATCGACGGCAACGGCGCGAGATAGCCCGGATACACGGCATCGAGCAGCGCCTGCGTGAAGCGCGGAAACTCGGCGTCCATCTTCAACTGCACACGCGCGGTGAGGAAGCTGAAGCCTTCGAGCAATCGTTCGACGTACGGATCGGGCGGCCCCGATTCGTGCAGCCGCAACCGCGCCGCGACCTTCGGGAACTGCTGCGCGAATTCGTCGCCGAGTTCGCGCAGGTAAGCGAGTTCGCGGTTGTAGTAGTCGAGCAGGCGCGTATCCATCGTGTCAGTTTCCCGCTGACGACTGCAGCGACATCGCACCCGTCTCGAGATCGAGGTCGGAGCGCAGCACGAATTCGACCGGATGCGGGATCGACCACAGCGTGCCGCGGATCTCGAACAGCAGCACGTTGTGACGCCGTTCGCCGGCGCGCCCGTCCGCTGCATCGGCGATGCTGCGGACCTCGACGCTGTCGGGCGCGATGCGCGGCTCGAAGCGGACGATCGCGTCGCGGATCGACGCCTCGACCGACATGCGTTCGACGCCCGACATCGGCTTGCCGACGAGCGGCCGCATCCCGTAATTGAGGACCGATGCCTGCGCGTGCACGAACGCGGCCCAGTCGACGAAGCCGTCCTCGGCGTTGCGCGTATTGAGCAGCCACGCGAGATCGCGCAGCACGGCCGCGCGCAGGCGCTCGGCACCGATCCATTGCGTGCCGGGCGGATCGGTCGTGCGCTGCGGCGCGTCGTCGGTCAGCCGGTCGAGCAGCGCCGGTTGCAGCCGGTCGCGCATGCCGCCGTGCGGGCCGTCGCGGGTTTTCGGGTCGTCCATCGTCATCGGTCCGCGGTCACATCTCGGTGTTTTCCTTGATGTTCCAGCCGACCGACACCTCGGCGCCCTTGCCGCCGTTGTCGTTCTGCTGCCAGTACTGCTTCTTCACCTTCGCGGCCTGGAAGCCGTAGTGCATCATCAGCCGGTCGGCCGCGTCGCCGGGATCGATGCCCGCGACCTGCGCGGACGTGACGAGCACTTCCTGCAGCGTCACGCGCATGAACTCGATCTGCGAACCGCCGGTCTTGCACGCGGAGATCTCGACCTTCGGCAAGTGCTTGCCGCTCGCGCAGTTCTTGATGATCGCGGGCGCGCCCTTGTCCATGTACGCGGCCACGACGAGATCGTTGAAGCTCGCCTTGCCCGCATTGCCGCCGCTGCCGCTCGCCATCGCGCCCGGCTGGCTCGCGCCCCACGTGAACGATTCGATGTCGGTCCAGCCCTTGTGCTGCGCGTCCGCCGATTCGCCGGTCACGCCGTCCACCTTCATAAACATTGCCACGCCCATTGCCGTCTCCGTTTCGGTGCGAAATCAGGTTGAATGCCGGGTTGAATGTTGAGTCCGTTGGGTCGAATGCCGGTTGCCGCTCACTCGTTCGCCGCCTTCGCGGACGGCAGCCGCGAGATGAGCCGCAGCGACACGGTGAGCCCTTCGAGCTGGTAGTGCGGTCTCAGGAAGAATTTCGACGTGTAGTAACCGGGGTTGTCCTCGACCTCGTCGACGACCACCTGCGCGGCCGCCAGCGGCTTGCGCGCCTTGGTCTCCTGCGACGAGTTCACGGGGTCGCCGTCGACGTAGTTCATGATCCAGTCGTTGAGCCAGCGCTCCATGTCGTCGCGCTCGCGGAACGAGCCGATCTTGTCGCGCACGATGCACTTCAGGTAGTGCGCGAAGCGGCAGCACGCGAATAGGTAAGGCAGGCGGCCGGACAGCCGTGCGTTCGCGGTCGCGTCGGGGTCGTGGTACTCGGCCGGCTGGTACAGCGACTGCGCACCGATGAACGCCGCGAAATCGGAGTTCTTCCGGTGTACGAACGGCATGAAGCCGTTCTTCGCGAGCTCGGCCTCGCGGCGGTCGCTGATCGCGATCTCGGTCGGGCATTTCTGGTCGATGCCGCCGTCGTCGGTCGGGAACGTGTGGCTCGGCAGCCCTTCGACTGCCCCGCCCGACTCGACGCCGCGGATCGACGAGCACCAGCCGAACTGCTTGAACGAGCGGTTGATATTGGCGGCCATCGCGTAAGCGGAATTCGCCCACGTGTAGCGGTCGTGATTCGCGGCGTCGGTGTCTTCCTCGAAGTCGAATTCGTCGACCGGATTGGTGCGTGCGCCATACGGCAGCCGCGCGAGAAAACGCGGCATCGCGAGGCCGACGTAGCGGGAATCCTCCGACTGGCGCAGGCTGCGCCACGCCGCGTATTCGGTGTTCTGGAAGATCTTGGTCAGGTCGCGCGGATTCGACAGCTCCTGCCACGAATCCATCTGCATCAGCTCCGGCGATGCGCCCGCGATGAACGGCGCGTGCGCGGCCGCCGCGATCTTCGACAGCTCGCCGAGCATCTCGACGTCCGGCGGGCTGTGATTGAAGTAGAAGTCGCCGACGAGGCAGCCGAACGGCTCGCCGCCGAACTGCCCGTATTCCTCCTCGTAGATCTTGCGGAACAATGGGCTCTGGTCCCACGCGACGCCCTTGTAGCGCTTGAGCATCCGCCCGACCTCGTTGCGCGACGCCGGCAACGCCTTGATCTTCAGCAACTCGTCGGTCTCGGTGTGCGTGACGAGGTAATGCAGGCCGCGCCACGCGCCTTCGAGCGTCTGGAAGTCGTCGTGATGCAGGATCTGGTTGATCTGCTCGGACAGCTTCCGGTCGATCTCCGCGATGATCTGCTTCACGCTGCCGTAGGCGTCGGTCGTCATGCCGACCGTATGTTCGAGCGCCTGCTGCGCGAGCGTGCGCACCGCGCGCTCGACCGACTCGCGCGCCTCGGCGGTCTTCGGCTTGAACTCCTTCTGCAGCAGTGCGGCGAACTCGCCGGGCGCGGCTGCCGGTTGCGCGGCGGCGCGTGCGTCGCGGGTAGCGGCGCGGGACTGGACAGGGTCATTCATCGCGGGCCTCCGTTCGGGTCGCGTCGCCGTCCCGCGCGTCCGCGTGCGACTCGCGCACGAGCGTCTTCAGCAGGTCGGGATCGTTGATCGCGCGCTCGATCAGCTGTTCGGCGCCGTGCTTGCCGTCCATGTACGACAGCAGGTTCGACAGCTCGGTGCGCGCATCCAGCAGCCGGCGCAGCGCGTCGACGTTGCGCGCGATCGCCGCCGGCGAGAAATCGTCGATCTGCTCGAACGTCATGTCGACGTTGAGCAGCCCTTCGCCGGTCAGCGTGTTCGGCACCTGGAACGTGACGCGCGGCGCGACCGACTTCATCCGCTCGTCGAAGTTGTCGACGTCGATCTCGAGGAACTTGCGCTCCGGCAGGTCCGGCAGCGGTTCGGCGCGCTTGCCGGCCAGGTCCGCGATGACGCCCATCACGAACGGCAACTGCACCTTGCGCTCGGCGCCATAGGTCTCGACGTCGTACTCGATCTGCACGCGCGGCGCCCGATTGCGCGCGATGAACTTCTGCCCGCTGCCTGCCGCCTTGGTTCTGTCCGTCATCGTCTACTCCTTCACATCGATCAGATTGCGTGTACAGTGCCGCCGCGTGGACGGCGGCCTGCTTCATTCGCTCCGCTCGCCGCTCAGCAGGTCCAGCTTCGGCAGGCTCTCCGGAGCGAGATCCCGGATGATTTCGTAGAAGTCGAGCGTGAGCAGCCGCTGCGCGCGCCGCAGCAGCAGCGGCGCCGGGTGGCTCGGCTCATGCAGTTCGAAATAGCGGCACATCTTGTCGAGGCCGAGCCGCACGTCGTCGCGGCTCGTGACCTCGGCATCGCGCCAGGCCTGTGCGTTCGGCAGAACGGCCGGCGCCGATGCGGCTCGCGCGGTGCCGGATGCGGCCGGCGTGGCCGAAATCGAACCGTCCGGTGCGGACTGCTGCGCCATCGGCGCCGGCGCCGGCGCCGGCTCCGGCTCCGGCATCTCGCGCGCGATGCGTTGCAACGCCTTCTCCGTATCGCTCGCGTCGGGCGACCATTCGCTGCCGAGCCGGTCCGTCACGCGCGCACGGATCGCGTCCAGTGCGCGCAGCGCGGCATGCACCGCGTCGATCGGCACGCGGCCGTCGTCGCATGCGGTCGACAGCGCGGCGATCAGGCCATCGCGGCTGCCTGCCGCCGGGCCGCCCGTTTCGTCGCGACCGTCGAGCACGCGTTCGGCGTCGCGCACGCTCGGGCCGCCGTCGAACAGCGGCTGGCGCCGTGCCGCGCGCGCACACTCGTGCGCGCCGGCGACATCGGCGAGCGCGTTCATCCGCGGTGTCGGGTCCGGTTCGCCGTCGGCGTCGAGGCGCGGGTGCAGATCGTCCCACCAGCGCTCGATCAGGCCCGCCACGACCGCGAGCCCGTCCGCGTAGCCGGGAATGCCGTGCTGCTCAGTCCAGCTGCGCGCGAGATACGCGGCGACACGCAGGTCCTTCGTCCGCTCGCCCAGCGCGAGTGCAAGGCGTTCGACCGCGCGCCAGTCGGGCATCTCGGCCGGGATCACGGTGTCGCCGTACTGCTGCTCGGCGCGCGGCGTCGCGCGCTCCTGAAGCTGCAGGAAATCCGCGTCGTATTCGAGGTTCGGGCCGCACGGCGCATCGGGCGCGACGTCCGCGAGCAGCCGGCCGATCAGGTCGGCGCGCGGCGTCGCCGCCGGCAGGCCGGGCGACGGCGAGGACAAGGCGGCGGCCAGCGCCGCCTGGCTGACGTCATTCGAATGCATAGTCGATGTTGACCGGTTTGCTGCCGAAGTCGATCGCCACGGTGCGGTGCAACGGCGGCAGCGAGCCGTTGCGGATCTCGATCTGATAGACGCCCGGTGTCAGCGACACCGAGCGCAGCGGCGGGCTCGCGCCGCGCCGTGCGCCGTTCACGTACACGTCGCCCCACGGGCGTACGTTGAAGCGCACCTGGACGGTTTCCTGCTTCGGCGGACGCGGCTCGGTAGCCGGCGCGCTGACCGCGGCGACGGCCGTGTCGGCTTCCGATGGCGACGTCTGCGCGGGCACCGGTGCGGTCGACGGCGACGCGGTGGCCTCCGACGGCGGCACGTTGACGACACGCTCCGACGCGTCGAGGCTGCCGGCCGGCGCGATGGTCGAGCGTGAGCCGGCTGGCGACGGTGTCGGGCCCGCGACGTCCGTGGCGGTCGTCGCGACCTGCGGCGCGGACGCGGCGGCCCCGACTGCCCCGACGGCGGGCGCGCTGGCCGGCGCGGCGGCCAGCGATGGCGGTGGCACCTGCGCGGACGATCCGGCCGGCAGGCTCGACGGCGGCACGACGATCGGCGTCGGGCCGCGCTGCGCGAGCGTCGCTTCCGACTCGCTGGCTGACGATGCGGCACCGGCCTGCGGCTGGCTTGCGGCGGCTTCCGGTTCACTCGCGACTTGCGCGGGTCGCGACAGATAGGTCGCGGCGATGCCGACGACGATCAGCGCGGCCAGCGCGCCACCGACGTAGATCGGCATGCGCCGGTTGCCCGCCGCGATGAACGAAGGGCGGCGCGGGGTGCGGGAAGACGGCGATGTCCCCCACGAGGATGTCGACGTCGATGTCGTAGCACCAGCACCAGCACCAGCAATCGGCTCTGCCGTTCCGTTCAGGTTCCCGGTAGCCGTTGCACCGCGCTGCCCGACGTCCGCCCCGGCGCTTGCCGATCGCATGCTCGCGTCGTCATGCGCTTCGGGCTGTGACGCTGATCGCTCATCTACGGCCGCAGCCGACGCTTTGTCTGCCACACCCGAAGCACCGGAAGCATCGGAAACACCCGAAGCCACCTTCCGTTCCCCGCCTCCCCCCGCATCGACCGCCGGCGGCGCAACGACTGCGCCATACCCGCCGCCGGCCCGATCGACGTCCCGCAACCCGAGTTCCGCCGCGAACGCCACGACCGACTCCGGACGATCCGGAATCCGCAACTGCAGCGCGTGATCGATCGCCGCGAGGAACGCGGGGCTGTACACCTCACCGGCCGGCAACTCGCGCGACGCGAGCGGCCGGTACGTGTCCTTGATGCTGCGCACGACGGCCGCGGGCGGCAATTCGCCGGTGATCATCGCGTGCATCACCGCGCCGAGCGCATAGAGATCCGTCCACGGCCCCTGGCTGAACGCGGGGTCGTCGGTGTACTGCTCGATCGGCGCATAGCCGGGCTTGATCATCATCGCACCGTCGTCGACGAGATCGCCGATGCGTTTGCGCGCCGCGCCGAAGTCGAGCAGGATCGCGCTGCCGTTCGGGCGGATCAGCACGTTGTCGAGCGCGACGTCGCGATGGAAGCACTGCGCGCGATGCAGCGTGTCGAGTGCGCCCAGCAGCGCGCCGACGATGTTGCGCAATTGCGTCTCGCTCATGCGCATGCCGCCGTCGAGCAGTTGCTTGAGCGTGCGCCCTTCGTAGAACGGCATCACCATGTACGCGGTGCCGTGGCTCTCCCAGAAGTGCAGCACCTTGACGAGCCCCGGATGGTCGAATTGCGCGAGCAGGCGCGCCTCGTTGAGGAACGCGCCGCGTCCCGCGTCGAACGCCTGCGCGAACCGCTCGGAGCGCAGCGACACCGTGTAGTCGCCGCCGCGCGTCGCGAGCATCGACGGCATGTATTCCTTGATCGCGACCGCACGCCGCAACGTGCGGTCGAACGCGCGATAGACGATGCCGAAGCCGCCGATGCCCAGCACCTCGTCGAGCTGCAGCTCGCCCAGGCGGTGACCGAGCGGCAGCGGCCGCACCGTGAATTCGGGCGCGTCGCCGCGGGTTGCCGTGTCGTGGTCGTTGTCTCTCGATGAAGGGTCCTTCATGTCCACCTCGCGATACCGCATCCGTGTTGCATGCGTTGCCCGCCGCCGTTCGCTAGCCGCCGAACAGCGTCAGGAACAGCGCGTTGTCGGGCACGCCCGTATGCGCATGCGTGCGCAGCGGCGAGCCGTCGGCACGATTGGTCCACCAGAAGCTCGTCCCGCCGTGCGGATCGAAATAGCCGGACAGCCCGGGCCATGCCGCCAGCGTCGGCCGGTCCGGCAGCGTCGCCGGGATTGCGTCGACGCCTTCCGCGGGCAGTTCGCCGCCCGGCGCGAGCCGCACGCGGTCGAGCGCCTGCTCGAGATCGGCCGGCGCGCGCGCATGCCGGATCGCGTCGAGCAGTGCATGGCCGATCTGCCAGTAGAACGCGTCGGCCGCGTCCGGCAGCCCGTTCCAGGAATCGGCTGCCGGCATCGGCAGCGTGACGATCACCGGGTAGTAGCGCCCGACGCGGTCGCAGCTCGGCGCGAGACAGCCTGCCTGCACGCACGACGCGCCGGCGCCCGCCGGCACCAGGAAATTCCAGACCGGTGCGACCGTGTAGTGGCGCGCGATCTCGTCGGGGCCGCGCTGGCGCATCGCGGCCAACCCTTGCTGAAGCCAGCGTTCCCACCACAGCGCGAGCGCGTGCGGCAGCCGGCTGTTCACGAAGTCGCCGGCGCCGGGAATCTTTCCGTACCAGGCCGGGGCGTCGCCATCGGCGCGCGTGAGCGGCGGGAGGCGGCTCATTGCTTCGGAGGGCATGTAAAGGACTCCATCTGGGGCAGCCTGAACGGGTTGCGGACACTGCCCGCATTCACCTGCAGTACCAGCGGTTTGCCGTCGACGGTGAAGCGCGCGACCATCTGGTCCGAGCCGCGTCCGGCCGACACGGCCGCGCGGTCGAACAGCCGGTGCAGCGCCCACGGCCCGTCGGTCGTGAAGCCGTCGGCCGCGCCGGCCTGCCCCGACACCTGCAGCCGCACCTGGCTGCTGCCGCGCGGGCCCGGCCAGTCCACCGCGCTCTGGACGAGCGGACCGTGTGCATAGCGGACAATCTGGCCGTCGACGTCGAGCACCATCTCCGTGATCGACGGATCCATTTCGAGCGGCTGGACCTGCACCTTCAGTTGCGCGGTGCGCGCGCCGCCGCTGAAATAGACGTCGCGAATCACCGCGGCCTTCTCGAACGACGCAAGCATCGCGGCCGCCGCCGGATCGGCGTCCGCGTTGCGGTTCGCGAAACGCCACGGGTGCGACGTCGTATCGACGATCGACTGGAGGTTCTTCTGGAAGAAATCGTCCATCAGGCCGCCGGGCGCGAACATCTGCGCGAAGTCCGCCGGCGCGACGTCGCGCGACGAGCCGCGCGCGAACGGATAGCGGCCCGCGATCGCCTGCCGGCAGAAGTCGCCGACGTTCGCGCCAGCCCGCTGCGCGACGCTGCGCTGCTCGACGGTCGCGACGCTGCCGTTCGCGACGTTCGACAGATCGTCGAGCACTTCGCGGAACGGTGTCGGCAGCCGCCCGGCCTGCGCGCGCAACCGCGCGGGCGCGTCGGACGGCGGCGGCTGGGCGCCGCTGCGCAGTGCGTCGTCGGTGGCCGTCAGGTACGTATAGAGCGCGTCGATCGACTTCAGCACCGCGTCGAATGCCTGCGCCTGGTCGCCGCTGACCGGCGCGAACGCGCGCAACCCGGCGAAGTGGCCGTCGACCATCTGCTCGGGGCTCGCGGGCGCCGCCGCGGACGGATTCGCGTCGCTTGCGCCCTGTCCCGCGAAGATCTGCGACAGCGAACTGCGCGCCTCGTCGACCTTGTCCTGCGCGCGCGATGCGAGCGTGCGTGCGCCGCCCGGCGCATCGCCGAGCGCCGTGTCGCGCGCCAGCGCAATCATCAGCCGGGTGAGCGGCGAATCCGCCGACGACAGCGCACGCGCGACCTGGATGCTCTGCGCGAGCGTCGCCGTGCGCTGCAGCTTGATGTCGGCGAGATAGTCGTCCCAGATCTTCAGGTAGTCGTTCAGGTACAGCTGGCGGATGTCTCGTGCCCACGCGCCGGCGTCGTTCGGCCCGGGGATCTCGGACAGCCCGAGGTTCAGCACCCACACCTCCTCGCGCCCGTACGCGTCGACCTCGCCGGCAACGCGCGGCGAGAACACGTTGCGATAACCGTTGCGCGTATAGAGGCCCGGCACACCTTCCGACAGCGGCTTGCCGCTCTGGCGGCGGAACACCAGCGATGCGTCGGGCCCGACCGCGCGCGCGACACTGAAGTCGAACGCGGAAGTCGCCGGCCGCAGCGTGCGCGTGAGCTGGCGGTACAGCCGCTGCGAGAACGGCACCTGGCGCAGCCGGTCGCGCACGTCGGCCACGAGCCGCTCGTCCATCGGATACGGCGACACGGCCACGCGGTTGCCGAACAGCGCGGCGAGATGCGCGCGCAGCGCCGAGCGTTCGGCCGGCGAGAAATCGGGCGGCAGCGCGCGCTCCATTTCCAGGTCGACGACGGCCTGCACGAACGCGGGGTCGTAGTGCGCGCTGTCGTACAGCATCAGGTACGCCTTCAGCGCCGCATACGCGTAGTCGGTTTCGTCGGGCCGTGCATCGCTCAGCGCGGCCTCCATCCGGCGCGCGGCGATCGGCAGCAGCACGTCGTCGAGCGCGCGCCGGTACACGGCGTCGACGGCCTCGTCGATCTTCTCGCCCTGAAAGAGCCCCCAGCGGTACGCGAGCGGCGGATGCGACCGGTCGACGCCGCCGGCATTCGCGAGCCCGCCGAGCGCGTCGAGTACCGGCAGCAAACGCGCGATGTCGGCCGCATCCGAGAACTTCGCACCGGCGATCTGCGCATCGACGGCGGGCACCCGCTGCGCGATCCGGTCGAGATACGCGCGATTGTTCACGTAGCTGCGCAGCCACGCGACCAGCACGATCACGCTCACGAGAGCGAGCAGCGCGTAGCCGGCGATCTGCAGCACGCGCCGCTTCTGATGCCAGCGCAGGTCGCTGCCGGCGAGCGCGGCTTCGCGGAAGATGTGCTCCTGCAGCAGCGACTTCAAGAAGAAGCTGCGCCCGGTCGAGCCGACCTGCGCGACCGGCGGCACGCCCTCGATCTTCAGGAAGCGCTTGATGCCGCTCATCACGCGGTCGAACGCGGTGCCCTCCTGCGTGCCGCTCGTCAGGTATACGCCGCGCAGCATCGGCATCGGTTCGAAGCTCGACACGGAAAACACCTCGGCGACGAACTGGCCGAGCATGTCCTGCAGGTCGGCGACCTGCTGCGGCAGCAGGTACGCCATCTCGCGCTGGCGCGCATCGGTCTGCGTCGCGAGCAGCTCGGGCAGCCCGTCGTTCAGCCGCTGGTGCAGCAGCCGGTATTCGCGGTCGAATGCGGCGCGCAGGTCGAAGCCCGGCGCCTCGCTCTGCGCGAGCGGAAACGTGAAGCCCCACACCTGCGCGCATTCCGCGCGGCCGAAGGTGCCGAAATACTCGGCGAAGCCGGCCAGCAGGTCGGCCTTCGTCACGAGCAGGTACACGGGAAACCGGATGCCGAGCTGCGCGCGCAGCTCGAGCAACCGCTTGCGCAGCACCATCGCGTGCTGCGTGCGCTCGGCCTCCGACGCACCGACCAGGTCGGCGACGCTGATCGTCAGCATCGCGCCGTTCAGCGGCTGGCGCGTGCGGTACTTCTTCAGCAGCTCGACGAAGCCCTTCCACTCGGCTTCGTCGAGCGCGCGATTGCCTTCGTGCGTCGTATAGCGGCCGGCCGTGTCGATCAGCACCGCGTCGTTCGTGAACCACCAGTCGCAGTGCCGGGTGCCGCCCACGCCGCGAATCGCCGCGCGGCCGAACTGCTCGGCGAGCGGAAAACTGAGCCCGGAATTGACCAGCGCGGTCGTCTTGCCCGAGCCCGGCGCGCCGATGAACACGTACCACGGGAGCTGGTACAGATACTGGCGCGACATCCGGTCGAACCAGCGCGCCAGCCCCTTGCGCGCGGTGTCCGCCTGGCCGAAGCGGACTTTCTTCAGCAGCGTCGCGGCCTCGTCGAAGCGGCTGCGCAGCTCGTCGAGCTGGGCCTTGGCCGGATCGTCGGCGGTGGCCGGCCCGGGCGCGGCTGCGCGCAGCTGGTTCAGCAACTGCGCGTTCAGGCGGCTCGCGTGCCAGCTGCGCCACGCGACGCGTACGCCCCACGCGGCGAACAGCACGGTGATCGTCACCGCGCGCGCCCAGCCGCTCTCGAGCGGCCGGACTTCGGCGAACGCGAACAGCGGCCCTGCGAGCCACACGAAGCACGCGAGCACGACGAGACCGGCGAAGGTCCAGATTTCCCGCGACGGCAACGGCCGGACGAAACGCGCGACAGCCTGGTTCATGTCAGTTGGCTCCCTGCGTCGTGCGCGCGCCGACGGCGATACTGCCGGGCGCCGGCAGCAGCGTGATCTCGACGCGCCGGTTCAGCGCGCGGTTCGCGGGCGTATCGTTCGGCGCGACCGCATCGAGCGTGCCGCGCCCCTCGGCCGCGAGCCGCTCCGGATGATCGAGGCGGGCGGCGATCGTGCTGCGCACGGCCTCCGCGCGTTCGCGCGACAGATCCCAGTTCGACGCGAAGCGTGCCGTGTGCACCGGCGTGTCGTCGGTATAGCCGGTCACGCGAACGTTGCCGGGCACCTGGTTCAGTGCATCCGCGACCCGCGCGAGCACCGGCGCGTAACGGTCGATCACCGACGTCGAGCCGGACTTGAACAGCCCGTCGCCGCGCAGCACGATCACGCTGCGATCGGCGTCGTCGCGCACCGACACGAGGCCGGCCGCGATCTCGGGGGCCAGGAACTTCGCGACCCGCGGCACCGGCGCCGGGCGCGGCGGCGCCTGCGCGGGCTGCAGCTTCGGCACGTGCAGCGCGTCGATCGACGCGAACAGCTGGTCCGAATGTCCGGCCAGCGCGACGCGCAGCCCGACGAACACGCCGAAGCCGATCAGCAGCGCGAGCGCCACGCAGACCCACAGCGGCACGACGAAGCGGCGCGACACGTCGCGCGTGACGACGTCGCGCCAGTGCGGCGACAACGCGGGATCGAATTCGCCGCGCACCGAACGGATCGTGTGAGCCAGCTGCCAGCGCAGCGCGTCGAGCTCCGCATGACCGTTGTCGAGCACCCGATAGCGCCCCTCGAAACCGAGCGCCAGACAGAAATACAGCAGCTCCAGCAGATCGAGGTGCTGACGCGGTTGCTGCGACAGCCGTTCGAGCAGGTGGAAGAACTTCTCGCCGCCCCAGGTTTCGTTGTGGAACGACACGAGCAGGCTGTGCGACGACCACACGCTGCCGCCCCACGGCGTGAGGGCGGCCGCTTCGTCGAGCGCCGTGCACAGGCAGTAGCGCGCGCCGATGATCGCCTCCGACGGCACGCCGGCTTCCTGCGCGCGCGCCTCGAACTGGCGGATCTCGACGACGAGATGCTCGCGCAGCCACGCCGGATTCGGATGATGGACGGTCGAACGGATCTGCGGCACGAGATTGAGCAGCGGGTTCGCGGCCGCGACGAGCGGGTTCGTGCCGCTCGCGGCCCAGCGGCCGGGGCGCGGTTGCGTGGCCGTCGGCCCGGTCGCACCGGATGCGGCGGCCGGATGCATGCCGCCCGGATTCGGCGGCACGAATCCGCCTGCGCCGGCGGAGATCGAATCGGAGGAAGAATTCATCGCGCTGTCCCGCCCTCACCCGCGTATCGCCCAGAATTCCATCGAGAGTCCGGGGAATTCGCCGGCGAAATGAAATGCCAGACCGCCGGAGCGCGCCAGCTGCTTCCACAGGTCGCTGCCCTTGTCGATCTCGAAGTACGTATGTCCCGCGTGATACGGGATCTGCCGCGGCGCGACCGGCAGCTGGCGCATCGTGATGCCCGGCAGCTGCAACTGCACCAGGTCGCGGATCCGCTCGACCGGGCCGAGCTTCGCCTGCGCGGGAAACCGTGCGCGCAGGCTGTCGGCCGGTATGTCGGCGCGCACCGCGAGCACGAAGCCGGCCGTGTCGCGCAGCGCGGGATCGGCGAGCGTCGCGACCCGGATGCCGTTGCCCGCGTCGCGCAGCTCGATCTGGATCGCGTTCTGCTCCAGCACCGTCGACAACGACCGGCGCAGCTCCGTCATCAGTTCGGCGAAGCTCGTGCGCAGGTCGTCGTGCACGTAGACCGCGAGCGATTGCGGGCGCCGGCCGGCCGCCGTGAACGTGCTGAGGTCGCACGCGAGCTTCAGCCAGTCGCAAAACAGCGCCTCCGGATGCGTCGCGACGTCCTGCTGCGCGTGCCAGGTCAGCGCCAGATAGCGGTTCACGAGCTGCAGCAGCAGGAAATCCGCGACTTCCGAGACGCCGCCGCGCCCCGGTTCCGACAGGCGCTCGGCCAGCGCGTCGCTGCGCTGCGTGAGCAGTCCGTGCAGTTCGCGCGTGTAGGCGAGCAATGCCGAGTCGCGCTGCGCGACCAGGCGCGGCGGGATGTAGCCGTCGTCGACGAGCAGCCGGGCGTCGGTGCGCCGCTCGACGATCCGCACGACGCCGAGCGCATGCCAGTCGCCGGTCAGCTCGGTGTCGAGCATCAGCCGGACGTTCAGGCGCCCCGTCTGCAGCAGCGCGGGGCCGAGCGCGACCGCGTTCGCATCGGCCACTTCGTATTCGCGCACGACGTAGCGGGCGACGTCTGCGTTGCCGCTGCTGCCCGCGTCCGCGCCGAACGACACCTCCTCGCCGCCGCCGCGCCACAGCGGCAGCGCGAGCACGACGAGCCGGTCCTTCGCATCGGCCGGTATGTCGAGCGGTTCGGGCAGATCGTCGGGATGCGACAGGTCGAACGGCGTACCGTCGCGCATCACGCCCGCCGCCGCCCGCAACGCGACCTTGCCGAGTGCCAGCTGCTCACGGTCGATCTCAAGCGTGTCGAAGCCCCAGTAGAACCCCTGCAGCGGCAGGCAGCGCAGTGCGACGTAGCGTTCCCAGTGCCGTTCGAGCTGCTGGAAATGCTGCGGCCGCAGGAACATCCCTTCGGTCCACACCACGCGCTGACGCAGCGCTGCAACCGGCGTCGCGGACATCGTCGGTTCCGTCATGGGCGCCCCCGCGGGTCGTTCAACGCGAGACCACCGTTCCTGACCGCGATCGACAGCTTCAGCTCGCCGGGCGACGTCTGCCAGAACTTGTATACGTTGAGCTGCCTGGCGCGCGGCAGCGGCACCGTCAGGCGCCAGCGGTTCCTGTCGAGCATCCGGTATTCGGCGATCACGCCGATCGCACCGGCCTCGACATTGCCACGGTAGTGCAGCGTGCGCGACTCGCCCGGCCGCAGGATCACGCGGTCGGTGCCGAGCAGGTCCGCGCCGAGGATGTTCTCGGGCTTGTCCTGGAGCGAGAAGAAGTCGGCGCCATCGAACGCCGACGCCGCGCGCAGCTGGAACACCTTCAGCACGATCGGCGACGGCCTGCGGTTGAAGTCAGGGTTGACGTCGGGCGCAACGTCGACCGTGATCGCATACGGCACCGCGGCGGCCCGCTCGGTGGCGCCGCATCCGGGCAACAGCAATGCACATCCCAACACGATGAACCCGCTGGACCGCCAACGCATATTCCACCCTCGCAGCGCAATAATTCCCCCGCCGATTCCCATAAGCGAAATCGGAGCTCCGGATTAAAAAGGGACAATTAATTTACCGGTAATTATGTGACTTGCATATCCTTCCATTGAAATTCCATGCGGCAATTTATTCTTGTAAAAAGCCGGGTCAAATCGCCAATTGCGAGCCGGGATCGAAATTGGGGTGATGACGATGGATTGAATTGATTTCGGTCATTTCGAGAAGACGTGTTAATCCGACCGGTTCGCGGCGGCGGCCCGGTTCTCTTGCATGGACACTTGCTATATGGACGCTGAACCCAGGCCTGCCAGCCGTCGGCGGTGGATGGTCACGCCCCGTGGGTCGTGTCAGGCTGTTTGCGGTGGCCGAATGGACGGCCCGCTTCTTCGGCCATTGACGGGCGTCGGGCAAACAACTGACGAATCCAAAAAGCACAGCGAACTATAGAATCGATTTTATGGATTAACAAGTCGAAAACCGGGAATTAGTTTGAGCGGTAACTCGAACGCATTTTGCCAATTGAAACAAAACGTAACGGCGGCATCGGCCGGCATGATTGGCACTAGAATCCAACAGCGCTTGTGCAACACCCTCCAATTACGCAAATATTTCATTTCAAAATGAAAGGCCGTTCATCGATCGTGATTTTTCTCGGCGCCTTGTTGCTGGGAGTCGGCGGGTGCGGCACGTCCCCCACGCAGTCGGCTGCGCGCGCCGCGGTCGACAGCGCGCGCGCGGCCTATGGCGCCGGCGACTACGGACGCACGATCGCGCTCCTGAGCCGGGCGAAGGAGATCGACGGGGCCGACACCGACACGCAGGTCGCCGCGCACAAGCTGCTCGCGTTCAGCTATTGCGTGACGAACCGCATCGCGCAATGCCGCGCCGAATTCTCGAAGATTCTCGACCTCAACCCGCGCTTCGACTTGTCCCCCGCCGAGAAGGGGCATCCGATCTGGGGGCCCGCGTTCGAATTCGCGCGCCGCAGACATGCGTCGTCATCCTGAACGAACCGGTTTCCCCGCGAGCGCTTCACCACCGAGCGACGTATGACATGCAACTGATCGTGATCGAACATGCCGGCGAGCCGGTCGAAAGCGACTCCTATGACGCCGTCGTGTTCCACCCGCCCGGCGGCACCATCGGCCGGGCCACCGACAATCATCTCGTGCTGCGCGACGACACCCGGCAGATTTCCCGGCTGCAGGCCCTGCTGCAGGTGGGTGACGACGCGTGCCTGCTGAAGAACCTGAGCAGCGTGTCGACGATCGAGGTGAATCGCGAGCCGGTCGGCTATGCACAGGAGCGGCCGCTCAACAGCGGCGACATCATCCGCATCGGGCCGTACATGCTGCGTGCCGAACGTGACGACGGACATGCGGCGCCCGTCGTCGACATGCCGTCCGCCGCCAACGCGAGCACCGACCCGCGACGCGCGCCGGAGACGGCCGCGCGCGCATACGGCGAGACGAAAGGCGCCGGCAACCGGTTGTGGGGCCTGCTGCAGGATCGCCTCGCCCCGCGCGGCAAGGCGGCGGACGCCGGCAACCGGTCCGGCACGGCGCGCAGGGAGGCTGCGCAGCCGGCAAGCCGCACCGCGCCGGCCGCGCCATCGGTGCCGTCGCAGCGCGACCTGAATCAGCTGTCGATCGATCCGCTCGACCTGTTCACGCAGTCGTCGCCCGATATCGGTGGATCGGGTTCGGCATCACCGGCGGAACGCAGCCATGCGGATCGCGGCGTATCGTCCGCGACGCAGGCCGACCACGCGCCCGAGTGGACGCAGCACGTGCGCGTGCAACCGGCGGCGGCGCACGCCGAGCCGCGGCCGGCCGACGAGGCTGCACCGCAGGCGCACCGCGTGCCGACGCCGGATGAATTGCTGAATGCGTTCTTCGAGGGTGCAGGACTCGATACGGCCGCCGAATCGCATCAGTGGTCGGCCGAACAGCTGTACATCGCCGGACAGTTGCTGGCGCTGTTCGCGAACGGCACGGTCGAGCTGCTGTCGTCGCGCAGCATCCTGAAGCGGGAGGTGAAGGCGCACATGACGATGCTGCTCGATCGCGAGAACAATCCGCTGAAGCTGCTGCCTGACGGCGGCGCCGTGCTGCGCCAGATGTTCGGGCTGCCGATGCCGGGCTTCATGTCGCCGCAGAGCGCGGTCAGCGACGCGTTCCAGGATCTGCACGCGCACCAGATCGGCATGGTCGCCGGCATGCGCGCCGCGCTGATGGACTTGTTGACACGTTTTTCGCCGCAACGGCTGCGCGAGCGCGGCGATGCGATGCGCTGGTACGAGAAGCGCGTGCCGGCGCTGTACAAGGCGAGGATGTGGGATCGCTATGCGGCGACCCATCGCGACACGGTGTTCGCGATCGAAGACGATTTCGCGTCGGTGTTCGGCAAGGCGTTTCTCGCGGCGTACGACGCGGAAGTGGAAAGCTATCGCGGCAGCGGCCGGCATTGAGCGGCGGGCGCCGCATGTCCCGTGCTCGACGGGTACGACCGCCATGACCGGGCAAAGCCGACAGCGAACGAAGCAGAAAGGACCCGAAACCAACAACAAGGCCGGGCACAACACCCGGCCCGCGGCGACGCAACGTGCGCGCCGCACTCGAGGCGGCACGCACGCGGTCGAACGATCGTCAGACCGCCATCACCGTCACCGACTTCGTGACGAGATACGGCTCCAGCGCTTCCGGCCCGCCTTCCGAACCGTAGCCCGAATCCTTCACGCCGCCGAACGGCATTTCCGGCCACGGCGTCGCCGGCTGGTTGATCCACAGCATCCCGACCTCGAGGCGCTGCGTGAGCAGGTGCACGTTCGCGAACGAGCGCGTGAACGCGTAGCCCGCCAACCCGAACGGCAGACGATTGGCTTCGGCGATCGCGTCCTCGAGCGTGTCGAAGCCGCGGATCGCCGCGACCGGGCCGAACGGCTCGTTGTTGAACACGTCCGCGTCGAGCGGCACGTTCGCGATCACGGTCGGCGCGAAGAAGTTGCCCTCCGAGCCGATCCGTTCGCCGCCGGTCTCGATGCTCGCACCGACCTTGCGCGCGTTCTCGACGACCGACGCCATCGCGGTCAGCCGGCGCGGGTTCGCCAGCGCGCCGAGCGTCGTGCCTTCCTCGAGGCCGTTGCCGACCTTCAGCCCTTCGGCGTGCTGGACCAGCGCGCGCGTGAATTCGTCGCGGATGCTGTTGTGCACGAGGAAACGCGTCGGCGAAATGCACACCTGGCCCGCGTTGCGGAACTTCGCGCCGCCGGCGGCCTTCACCGCCAGCGCGACGTCCGCATCCTCGGCGACGATCACCGGCGCGTGGCCGCCCAGCTCCATCGTCGCGCGCTTCATGTGCTGGCCGGCGAGCGCGGCGAGCTGCTTGCCGACCGGCGTCGAGCCCGTGAACGTCACCTTGCGGATCACCGGATGCGGAATCAGGTACGACGAGATTTCCGCCGGATCGCCGTACACGAGGCCGATCACGCCGGCCGGCACGCCCGCGTCGACGAACGCGCGCAGCAGCGCGGCCGGCGAGGCCGGGGTTTCTTCCGGCGCCTTCACGAGGAACGAGCAGCCGGTCGCGAGCGCGGCGCTCAGCTTGCGCACGACCTGGTTGACCGGGAAATTCCACGGCGTGAACGCCGCGACCGGACCGACCGGCTCCTTCACGACAGTCTGCTGCGCGCCGAGATTGCGCGGCGGCACGATCCGGCCGTACACGCGGCGGCCTTCGTCCGCGAACCATTCGATGATGTCGGCTGCCGACAGCACTTCGGCACGTGCCTCCGTCAGCGGCTTGCCCTGCTCCTGCGTCATCAGCTGCGCGATCGTATCGGCGCGCTCGCGCACCAATGCGGCCGCCTTGCGCATCGTCGCCGCGCGCTCGTGCGCGGGCACCTTGCGCCATGCTTCGAAACCGCGCTGCGCCGCGGCCAGCGCGCGATCGAGATCGGCGATGCCCGCGTGGGCCACCTTGCCGATCGCCTTGCCCGTCGCCGGGTTCACGACGTCGATCGTCTTGCCGCTCGCGGCGTCGACCCACTCGCCGTCGATCAGCAGTTGCGTATCCGTATAAGTCACGTTAGCCATCCAGACACCCCAGTTTTACGTCGATAAAACGCGCGCTGCCGCGAACGGCCGCGCGCCGGTTGACAGAAAGCACTGCGTTGCCAGGCGCCCTGCACCCGGCAATGTTCGACGACGGGTACGCGGCACGCATGCCCGTCGTCATCCGTCACGTTCAGCCGCGCTCAGCGCGCGGCCGCCGTCGCCTTGCGGAGTTTCGCGACGTCCGCCGCCTGCACGGCCGGCGCGTTGTTGTTCCAGCCGGCGCGCATGAACGTCAGCACGTCGGCAATCTGCCGGTCGTTCAGCTGGTTCGCGAACGCCGGCATCGGATACGCGGACGGCACGCCGCCGATCACGAGCGACTCGCTGCCGTTCAACGTCACGTTGATCAGCGACGAGGCATCGGCTTCGAGCACGTTCGGGTTGCCGGCGAGCGGCGCGAGCAGCGGCGCGTAGCCGCGACCGTCCACGCCATGGCAATGCAGGCAGTAAGCGTTATACACCTTTGCGCCCGGATCGTTCGCCGGCCGACTCAACGCAACCTGCGTCGCCTTCGGATCATGACGGTAAGGCGGCGCGCCCGTGCCGCCCACGGCCGGCAACGACTTCAGGTAGCGGGATATCGCCGCCAGGTCATCGTCGGTCAGTTCCTGCGTGCTGTGGTTGATCACGCTGACCATCGAGCCGAACGCGGTCGCATGCTGGTTCGCGCCGGTCTTCAGGAACTGCGCGACCTCCGCGTCGCTCCAGCGGCCGAGCCCCGTATTGTGCTCGCCGGTCAGGTTCGACGCGAACCAGTTGTCGATCGGCGCGCCCGACAGGAACGCCGGACCGCCTTCGTCCAGCGCCTTCTCCTGGAACCCGACGCCGCGCGGCGTATGGCACGACCCGCAATGCCCGAGCCCCTGCACGAGATACGCGCCGCGGTTCCACATCGCATCCCTGGACGGCTTGTCGGCATAAGGCGTCGTGTCAAGGAACACCGCGTTCCACAGCGCCAGCGGCCAGCGCATGTCGAGCGGCCACGGAATGTCGGATGCCCGGTTCGCCTGCTTCACCGGCTCGACGCCGTGCATGAAGTACGCGTACAGCGCCTTCACGTCGTCGTCGCGCAGCTTCGCGTATGACGGATACGGCATCGCCGGATACAGGTGATGGCCGTCCTTCGCGACGCCCTTGCGCAGCGCGCCCGCGAACTCGGCTTCGGTATAGCCGCCGATGCCTGTATCCGGGTCGGGCGTGATGTTGGTCGTGTAGATCGCGCCCATCGGCGTGACCATCTTCAGGCCGCCCGCGAACGGTGTGCCGCGCGGCGCGGTGTGGCACGCGACGCAGTCGCCGGCCTTCGCGAGATACGCGCCGCGTGCGACCAGCGCGCTGTCGGCGGGTGCCGGTTGCGCGGCGTGCGCCGCCATGCCGGCCATCAGCGCCGACAGCGCGATCAACGAGGCGCCGAGCGTGTGAGCGGCGCGATTCAGGTGTTTCAGACGATTCGGGGTGCGGTTTCGCATGGTTCTCCCTCCCGTCAGGCCGTCTTCAGCTGGCCGCCGACCGGCAGCTTGCGCAGCCGCTTGCCGGTCGCGGCGAAGATCGCGTTCGACAGGGCCGCCGCGGTAGCCGCCGTACCGGGTTCGCCGATTCCGCCCGGCGCCTCGCCGCTCTTCACGAGATGCACCTCGATCGGCGGCGTCTCGTTGATGCGCATCATCCGGTAGTCGGTGAAGTTGCTCTGCACGACGCGGCCGTCCTCGATCGTGATCTCGCCATACAGCGCGCCCGTGATCCCGAAGATGATGCCGCCCTGCACCTGCGCCTCGATCGTGCCCGGATTGACGGCCATCCCGCAGTCGACCGCGCACACGGCGCGCTTGACCTGCACTTCGCCGTCCGCCACCGCGACGTCGATGACGATCGAGAAGAAGCTGCCGAACGCGTGCATCACCGAGACGCCGCGCCCTTGCCCCTTCGGCAGCGGCGTACCCCACCCGGCCGCCTTCGTCGCGACGTCGAGCACGTTGCGCGCACGCGGCGTCTTGTCGAGCAGCGCGCGACGGTATTGCACCGGGTCGGTCTTGGCCTGTGCGGCCAGTTCGTCGATGAAGCTCTCGACGACGAACGTGCTCCGCGTCGGCCCGACGCCGCGCCAGAACGCGGTCGGGATGTGGCGCGGCTCCTGGCGTACGTAGTCGACGAGCTGGTTCGGCAGGTCGTACGGAAGGTCGTTAGCCACCTCGACCGCGTCGGGATCGACGCCGTCCTTGAACGCCGTCGGCGCGAAGCGCGCGATGATCGACGAGCCGACGATCCGGTGCTGCCACGCGACCGGCTTGCCGTTCGCGTCGAGGCCGGCCGAGATCTTGTCGTAGTAGTACGGGCGGTACATGTCGTGCTGGATGTCTTCCTCGCGCGTCCACACGACCTTCACCGGCGCGTTGACCTGCCTGGCGACCTTCACGGCCTGCCCGATCATGTCCGTCTCGAGCCGCCGGCCAAAGCCGCCGCCGAGCAGATGGTTGTGCACGACGATCTTGTCGGGTGCGAAGCCGGTGAGCCGCTGCACCGTATCGCGCGCCCGGGTCGGCACCTGCGTGCCGACCCAGATCTCGCAGCCGTCGGCACGCACCTGCACCGTGCAGTTCACGGGCTCCATCGTCGCGTGCGCAAGGAACGGCTGTTCGTAGACGGCATCGACGCGCGTCTTCGCATTCGCGAACGCCCGGCCGACGTCGCCTTCCTTGCGCGCGACGGCGCCCTTGCCGTTCGCGGCGGCTTGCGCGAGATCGGCGACGATGTCCTTCATCGATACCTTGGCGTTCGCGCCTTCGTTCCATTTGACGACGAGCGCCGACGCGCCGCGCTTCGCGGCCCACGTGTGCTCGCCGACGACCGCGACCGCGTTGTCGACGCGCACCACCTGGCGCACGCCGGGAATCTTCTTCGTCGCCGACTCGTCGACGCTCGCGACCGTGCCGCCGAACACCGGGCTGTTCACGATCACCGCGTACAGCATGCCGGGCAGGCGCACGTCGAGCCCGAACCGCGCGGTGCCGTCGACCTTCTCCGGCGAATCGAGCCGCTTCACCGGCTTGCCGATCAGCTTGAAATCGGCCGGCTGCTTCAGCGCGACGTCCTTCGGCACCGGCAGCTTCGACGCGGCGTCCGCGAGCCGGCCGTACGATGCGCGCCGGCCGCTCGGCGGGTGCCGCACTTCGCCGCTTTCGGCCTTGCAGGTGGCCGGATCGACGTTCCATTGCTTGGCGGCCGCCGCAACCAGCAGCGTGCGCGCGGTCGCGCCCGCGCGGCGCAGCGGCTCCCACGCGTAGCGCACTGACGTCGAGCCGCCCGTCAGTTGGCCGCCGAGCAGCGGATCGAGGAACAGCTTCTCGTTCGGCGGCGCATGGTCGAGCGTGACGTTCGACAGCGGCACCTCGAGTTCCTCGGCGATCAGCATCGGCAGCGCCGTATAGACGCCCTGGCCCATTTCCACTTTCGGCATCACCAGCGTGACCTTGCCGCCGCGGTCGATCTGCACGAACGCGTTCGGCGCGAATACGCCGGCGCGCGTGCTTTCGTCCGCATCGCCGCCGATCACCGAGCGCCGTGCGTCATCGCCCGCCGCCGGCATGCTGAAGCCGAGCAGCAGGCCGCCGCCTGCGGCCGCACCGAGCGACATGCCCGCCTTGAGAAACGCACGGCGCGACACGCCAGCGCCGGCGCGACCTGCTTCGATCAGTCCTCGCGACATGTCAATTCCCCTTCGCCGCGTGCTTCACCGCCGCACGAATCCGGTTGTAGGTGCCACAGCGGCAGATGTTGCCGGCCATCGCCGCGTCGATGTCGGCATCGCTCGGGCTCGGGTTCGACGCGATCAGCGCCGTGGCCGCCATCACCTGCCCGGACTGGCAATAGCCGCACTGGACGACGTCGAGCTCGCGCCACGCATCCTGAACCTTCTGGCCGGCCGGCGTCGCGCCGACGGCTTCGATCGTCGTGATCCTGCGGCCCGCGACGGCCGCGACCGGCAGCACGCACGCGCGCGCGGCGACGCCGTCGAGATGCACGGTGCATGCGCCGCATTGCGCGATCCCGCAGCCGAATTTCGTGCCGGTCAGGCCGACGACGTCGCGCAGGACCCACAGCAGGGGCATGTCGTCGGGGGCGTCGATCGTGCGGTTCTCGCCGTTGATATTGAGGGTGACCATTCAGCCTCCGGGGCCGGTGTATTGGGGACGCGGCGCGACCGGCGCACCGGGTGGTTCATCGCCGCAGCGCAGCGGCGCAGCGGCTGCCGCGCGGCCCGGGTGGGGTGAGCCGCGGCGGTGGTTCGGCGCGGGTTATTCGGCCGCGTCGATGCCCGACAGCACCTTGATGACGGGCGGCGCCGAGAACCAGTCGGCCGACTTGATGCGAAACGCGGTGAAGTACGGGCTCGCGAGGTGTGCGTCGAACGCGGCCTGGTCGTCGTAGATCTCGAACAGGTGCAGCGCCGGCGAGCCGTCCTGTTCGCGGAACAGGTCGTAGCGGCGGTTGCCGGGTTCGGCGCGGGATGCCGCGACCATGCCGCGCAATTCGGCCTCGACGGCCTGCGCGTGTTCGGGTTTCGGAAATACCGAGGCCATTACATAAAGCGCCATGTTTTTCACTCCTTTGAAAACGGCATCGAGCATGCCATAAGCCGGCGCCGGGTGACGCCAGCGTGCAAACGGACGCGCCGCGTCAGGCCAGATCGTCCGGGCCGACGCGCACGACGACCTTGCCGAAGTTCTTGCCGGCGAGCAGGCCGATCAGCGCATTCGGCGCATCGGCCAGATCGGGGACCACGTCCTCGAGCGTCTTCACCTTGCCCTGCGCGACCCACGCGCTCATCTCCTTCAGGAACGGCGCATAGCCGGTCGCATAGTGATCGAGGATGATGAAACCCTGCATCCGGATACGCTTGCGCAGGATCGTGCCCATCAGCGCCGGCACGCGATCGCGGCCGGACGACACCGCCGTGTCGTCGTACGCCGCGTCGTTGTAGTGCGCGATGATGCCGCACACGGGCACGCGCGCATGGTCGTTGAGCAGCGGCCACACCGCGTCGAACACGGCGCCGCCGACGTTCTCGAAATAGACGTCGATGCCGTTCGGACAGGCGTCCTTCAGCCTGAGGCGAATTGCGGATCGCGGTGATCGACGCAGTCGTCGAAGCCGAGCGTGTCCTTCACGTACGCGACCTTGTTGGCACCGCCCGCGATGCCGATCACGCGGCAGCCCTTCAGCTTCGCGATCTGGCCGACCACCGCACCGACCGCCCCGCTCGCGGCGGCGACGACCACCGTTTCGCCGGCCTTCGGCTCGCCGATCTTCAGCAGCCCGGTGTATGCGGTGAACCCCGGCATGCCGAGCACGCCGAGCGCATGCGACGGATGCGCGAAGTCACGGCCGAGCGGAATGAGATCGTTGCCGTCGGACAGCGAATAGTCCTGCCAGCCGCCGCCCGCGACGACCAGGTCGCCTTCGCGATACGCGGGCAGGTTCGATGTGACGACCCGGCTGACCGTGCGGCCGACCATCACGTCGCCGAGTTCGACCGGCCGCGCATACGACGGCGCGTCGCTCATCCGGCCGCGCATGTACGGGTCGAGTGACAGCCAGACCGTGCGCAACAGCAGCTGGCCGGCGCCGGGCACCGGCACGTCGCCGGTCTCGGTACGGAAGTCGCTCGGGGTGGGCGCGCCGACCGGGCGCGCGTTCAGGATGATTCTGCGGTTTGCTGCCTTGCTTTGCGGCATGGAAACCTCCGTCAACAGGAATGGACGTGCCACGGGCACGATCGGATCAATGGTCGACAACCTTGATGCGCGAGGCAGCGGCCGTGCCGGCGATTCTGCCGGCGGAGCCGCGCCCTCGCAGTAATGCAATTGGACTTCGGCGTGAGTAGACCAGTCGTCTAGAAAACACGCAAAAACAAGGCGCGCCTGTGCGCGCCCTACGTTACGACTGCACTCCGTCAGGCTCGAAGGACGGCAGGTTCAGCATCCGCCGTGTTTCGAGCATCGCGCGTTCGAGCGGTTTGCGGTTCCGATGAATTTTCTCCAGCAGCGTCGCCCCCAGCCACAGCTCGTAAAGGATCGCGGCCGTATGCGCCGGATCGTCGACGCCGCTCAGCGAACCGTCGGCCAGCCCGGCTTCGATCCCGCCCGCGAGCCGCTCGATGATCTGGTCGGTGCCGCGCCGCAGGACCGCGCGCATCGCCTCCGACAAGTCGGACACTTCCGCGCCGAGCTTCACCGCGAGGCACTTGCCTTCCGGATCGTCCGCGCACTGCGTGTGCAGCCAGTTGCCCCAGTACGTCATCAGGCGCTGCGCGCCCGTGCCGGCCTGATGCCTGAGCAGGTTGTCGAGATGCTCGAGATAGCCTTCGAAATACGATTCGAGCAGCGCCCCGCCGAACGCCTCCTTCGAGCCGAAGTAATGGTAGAACGAGCCCTTCGGGATGCCCGCCGCGGCGAGAATCTCGTTCAGACCGACCGCCGAGAACCCCTTGTGGAGCATGATCGGCTTCGCGATATTCAGGATGTGCTGGCGGACTTCCGCGCCTGAAGATGCATTCATGATGGCGTATCTTAGCAACGATTAGACCGGTCGTCTAGCAACGTCGAGCCGGCGAATTGAGCGGCACTTTACCCGAATCGCGCCGCGTCGCGGGCGCGTTGTCGCCGCACCGTGGCGCCATGTCACGCAGGCTTCGGAGCGCGCTTTCGGGCGACCGGCTTCGCCACACGCAAGTTGCCGCTTGCTGGTCGACCCGATGCCCTGCGCACGGGGACCGGGGGGCGTGACGCGCGTTCGGCACGCAACGCATCGAGTTCGCCGACATAGGCGGCATTGGCCGCGCGGACGCCGTCGAGCTGACCTTCGAGCATGCCGCAGCGATGCTGCGTGTCGGCCAGTTGCGCCTGCAGCGCCGCGAGATCCTTGCGGTGCTGCGTATCGCGCTGTTCGGCGCGCGTCGTGGCCGCGTCGAGTTCCTTTTGAGTGCGTGCGGCCGCAAGCCGTTCGCGGTCGATCTCCTGAAGCGCCCGTTTCTCCGCTGCACGCAAGCGTTCCTCGGCCCGGCCCGCGTCGTCGCGCAGCCGGTCGAGCTGAGACGTGAAATCGGCGCGCGCCTGCGCCAGCGCTCGATCGGCGTCCGCGTTGTCGGATTTCAGTCGCTCGACTTCCGCCTGCAGCGCGCGGCGCGATGCTTCGTCGGCCGCCCTCGCCTGCTCGAGCTCCTGGATGCGCACCTGGGCCGCCAGCAACGCGCTCGTGCGGTGCTCCAGCGCGGTTTCGGTGCGGGACAGGTCGGCTTGCAATGCGGCGACCTCCGCTTTCGCCGCCGCCCGCTCGGCTTCGACTTCGGCGCGCAGTGCATCGAGCGCCGCGGCGGCATCGGTGCTCGAGCGGCTCCACAACGCGGCGACCAGCTCGCCCGCTGCCGCCTGCAGATCGGCCGGCAAGTCCGGATGCGCGATGCGCACCCGGCTCTTTTCCCGAAGCTCGGCCCAGAACTCGCCGAGAACAGCCGTCGGCGTGCTCATGCTGCCCTTGCGAACGAGCTGGTAGAGGCGGTTCGCGGTGGGCGTGATGCCGAAGCGGAAAAACAGCAGCGCACAGGCTTCGCGGTACAGCTCGCGGGTTTTCGGGAAGTTGGCCTTGAGGCGCTGGATTTCGGCGGTCAGGCGGGGTTCGTCGGCGGCAAGATCGGACATGGCGGGCTTCGAAGGGAATTTCGTAAATAATATAACGTAAACCGTTAGATATCCAATCAAACCGGGGTTTAAATTTGACATTACTTCTATAATGTTGAGATTTGATTGCTCTCCTGTCCTGCCACGTTCGCGAGCCAGTGAACGTTGCCCCACGCACGCCGATCGTCGCGATGAGGCCGCCCGTCAGGATGGTTGTCGCCGCGTCCGATTCTTCATACTCTTTTACGGATCCCTCCTGCCTGGAGACCCGAAATGGTAGATGTCAGACTGAACGTGCCGATGGTCGATCAGAGCGGCGCAAAAAGAACCAAGTCAGGATCCAGAGCGCTGAAAAACGCATGCTGGTATGCCGCGGCGTGCATGGTTTCGTACTACCACCGTCCCGGGCCGCGCCCGTGCATTCCGGCGCTATGGCAGGCGGACCAGGGGCTCCCGCCGGAAAAGATCGCCCACTTGTGCGCCATCGAAGGGCTCGTGCCGCTTGATCAGCCGACGGTCATCACGCCCGAGTGGCTCGCCTCGGTCCTGACCCAGTCCGGTCCGATCTGGGCCGCGGGTCACTTTCTGGAACGACCCGATCAGCCTCGAATCGGCCACGTGATCGTGATCACGGGCATCCAGCAACGCATCGTTCATTATCACGACCCCGAGGGACCTCCACCGCGCACGATGCTTTTAGGGACGCTGGATGCCGGAAGGTGGACACCCGATGGGCTGCTGGTGAAGGATCTGCGCCGCTACTGAAGGTGTGCGCTCTTCCATGGCAGCGTGCCGGCGCGTCATCCCGTCCCGGTCATCATCACTTTCACGCACCTCGGCCAGCGCACGGCGACGGCGTGATGAAGATTGCCCCGTCATCCTTCGCGGCCGTCATCCGGTAACGCCACGGACTTTTCGTGCAATGCCGTTGTAGAAGTAAGTGAAACAGCGCGGCCCTGACGCATAGGCGGTATCGATCTGGTCGAACTCGAAACCCGCCCGCTCGATCAGCGACCGGATCGGACGGTTCAGATGACAGCCGCCGCTGATGCAGCACCACGCGGGCGTCAGGCGATCCTGCCAACGGCGCACACCGGGTTCCGGCGCGAGGCCGTGCTCGACGAACAGGAGTCGCCCCGCCGGCGCCAGCACGCGTCGAATTTCCTGGAGCGCCCGGCCGGCATCGGGAATCGAACAGAGCGTCCAGGTACTCACCACCGTGTCGACGCTTTCGTCCGACAGCGGAATGCATTCCGCGGACGCCCTCAGGAAGTCCACTGGCGCACCGGCTTGCCCGGCGCGATGGCGCGCCATCTCGACCAGTTCCGCCGAAGGTTCCAGCGCGAATACGCCGCGTACGCCGTCGCGATAGAGCGGCAGGTTCCGGCCCGATCCGGAGCCGATCTCGAGCACGCGCCCCGCTGCGCCTGCGATGACACGCTCGCGATACGGCGCCAGCATCGCATTGCGCATCGCCAGATCGCAAAGTCGCGGAACAATGTATCGACCGTAGATTCCCATCGATTCCCCCTTTTTCATTCGTCTGCATCGACGCCATCGCGCGATCGCGAGCATGCTTCATTCCCGCCGCGCGATATGCGCTCCGACCGGTCGCTGCATCGCTGCCGCCGGTCACCCTGCGCGATTCCCGTCCCTTCCGTCCGATAAGCATCCGTTAAGCATCCAGCCCGCATAGTGGCGCCCAGTCCTCGACCGAGGGCTCCGACCCGCGCCGCCCCGGATGACGGCGCCTCTTCAAGGAGCGATCCGTGAATCCGCGCCCGCCTGCCGTATCGACGTCCCTGCTGAACAAGCTGCCCGCCGTCACCGCCGTCTTCTGGATCATCAAGATCCTGTCGACGACCGTCGGTGAAACCGGCGCCGACTCTCTCGCCGTCCGCGCCGGCCTCGGCGTGCCGGTCACCGACGCGTTGATGGCCTCGCTGCTCGTCTGCGCGCTCGTGCTGCAGTTCCGTGCGAAAGCCTGCGTGCCGTGGCTGTACTGGCTCAACGTGGTGCTGGTCAGCATCGTCGGCACGCAGATCACCGACGCGCTGACCGACGGGCTGGGCGTCAGCCTGTACGCGAGCACCGCTTGCTTCGCCATCGCGCTCGCGGCCTTGTTCGCGGCCTGGTACCGGAGCGAGCGGACGTTGTCGATCGAGACCATCGTCACGACGCGTCGCGAAGCGTTCTACTGGGCCGCGATCCTGCTGACGTTCGCGCTGGGCACGGCCGCCGGCGACCTGGCGACCGAAGCGCTCGGCCTCGGGTTCCGGCTCGGCATCGTGTCGTTCGGTGCGGCGATCGCGCTGGTCGCCGTCTCGATGCGGCTGGGCACGAATCGCGTGCTCGCGTTCTGGCTCGCCTACATCCTCACGCGCCCGCTCGGCGCGTCGCTCGGCGATTTCCTGTCCCAGGCCCGCGAATACGGCGGCATCGGGCTGGGCGCCGCGACGACGAGCGCGGTGTTCCTGACGTCGATCGTGCTGCTGGTCGCATGCACGACGCTCGCCAACCGGCAGGCGAGCACGCGATGACCGTCGCGTTGCCTTGCCCTGTTGCTCCCCGTCCGACTCCCCAAAGGAAATGACATGCGTACTCGAAAACTGATGCTCGCCGCCGTCTTCGCGGCACTCGCCGCAGGCCCCGTTTCGACCATCCTCGTCTCGCCCGTCTACGCGGCAACCGCTGCGAAGCTGGGCGACCTGTCCGCGTTCCGCGGCATCGTCACGGATACGCACAAGCTCGTCGACGCGGGCAATCTCGCCGGCGCGAAGACCCGCATCAAGGATCTTGAAACGAAATGGGACGATGCGGAGCCGTCGCTGAAACCGCGTTCGGCCGCCGACTGGCATGTGATCGACAAGGCGATCGACCGTTCGCTCGCCGCGCTGCGCGCCGACAAGCCCGACGCCGCGGCCTGCCGCCAATCGCTGGACGACCTGCTCGCACTGTTGAAATGAACGACGCGGCGTGGTGGCGCACGGTGGCCGGCGTTGTCGGCGTGGGCGAGGCGTTCGACGCGCCAGGCGTGACGATCGCGACGACGATGCGCGTGGCATCGGCACGCGCGACGATTTGAAACCTCCGATACGTCCGGTGCCGGCCATCGGTCCCACATGAAACGAAAGAGGCTCGCACCATGCGAGCCTCGCTTACATCATGACGCTGCGATCGTATTGACGCGCACACACCGATCACGGCCGATGTATCGGCAGACGAATGCGCCCGATATCGACGCGGCGGCGTACGACGTGCCGCCCCGATCAACCCAGCGGCACCACGCTCCCGAGCAGGATCCTCACGAGCGTCGCCTGGCGCGTCACGCCCGTCTTCGAGAAGATCGCGCGCAAGTGCGTGCGCGCCGTGTTCTTGCTGATCCCCGATTCCTCCGCCGCTTCCTCGAGCGTCAATCCGTTCGTCAGCAGCAGCGCGAGCGAGGTCTCGGCGGGCGTCAGGTCGAACAGCTTGCGGATGATTTCCTGCGCGCCCTGCGGCTTGCGGTCGGGGTCGCGCAGGAACAGCGTGACGGCCGGCCGCCGCTTGTTGTCCTCCGACCAGTCGGACAGCAGCACGGTACGCACCAGCAGCCCGAGGCGCGGCTTGTCGAAACCGCGCGTGATCGGCATCGCCTCGACGATCGCCGCGGCCGTGCCGTGGTGCCCCATCACCGCGTGGCGAATCAGCCGCTTGAGCGTGCGGTTCTCCTGCGCATCGGTCGCCTCGATCGTGCCGCGCGCAATCGTCAGACCGTTGTTCTGCTTCAGGATCTCGTCGGCGACGCCGTTCATGTCGATGATCGTGCCGTTCTCGTCGAGCGTGATCGTGCCGATCTGCATCCGGTTGATCGCGTTCGCGTAGATCGATCGTTCGACCTCCGCCGTGTCGAGCCGCGAATGCAGCTCGACCGCGCGCTTCAGGTGCGGCAGCAGCAGCGCGCAGATCGCCTTGTCGCGCGCGGAGAACTGCTTCGACGCATGATTGCGGCACACGCGGAACCGGCACTCGACGCCCGACGGCGTGCGCAGGTCCGCGCCGAGGATGTAGCGCACGTCCTGAGGCTTCAGGAACTGCTTGTACAGTTCGCTCGACAGCCAGCCCGTATCGCCGAACACGTCGTCGACCGTGACCACGCGATCGGCCGGCAGGCCGACGAACGGGTCGAGCGAATAGTAGTAGTTGTTGTACGACGCTTCGCCATCACCCGGCACGACCGGGCCGAACTCCGATGCATGCACGGACAGCGGCGCGCGGCGATCGCTCGCGGCCGCGCGCAGGATCAGCGTCACGTAGTTGGCCTGCAGCAACCGGCGAACCATCTCGAGCGCACCCGCCCACGGCGGCGTTTCCATCGGCCCCTGATAGATGCGCGCCATCAGCTCGCTGAAATCCGCGACGCCGATGTCGGCCTCCTCGCTCGTTGACTGGCTCTCCTGCGGGGCCCATCTCGTCTCCATCAGCACGCTCCATCCTCCATGCAACTTGTGTTCGGTGCGATTCATCCGCGCCGCCATGATTAAGACGCGTCTTAATTCCGGCGTCATCGGGACATTCACTGAATGGGGAGCTTTGGCCATCCGGGCGCGCGAACCATCGTCCAATCGGATGATGTGGCGCCCTGCCGGCTGCGCTGGAATGCCCGTCAGGCCGTGCCGGCAAGCGTCCGGCGCGGGCTCAGGGAAAACCGCGACGCGGGTTTACCTGATTCAGACCGCATCCGATTCAGACAGGAGTTCCAATGCCGCTCGACCCTCAGGCGCAAGCGCTGCTCGCCGCGCTCGCCCAAGCGCCCGCGATCGATTTCGATCGACTGACCGTGCCCGCGTACCGCGCGAGTCTCGCCGGAGGCAGCGCATTCGCGCCCGGCGACGCGATTGCCGCCGAAGAGGACAGGCAGATCCCGGCACCGGGCCGTCAGTTGTCCGCACGGCTGTATCGGCCCGACGCCGACGGTCCGTTGCCGCTGACCGTGTTTTTCCACGGCGGCGGCTTCGTCGCGTGCGGCATCGATTCGCACGCGAACCTGTGCCGCAGTCTCGCCAGACGGGCGCGCACGCTCGTGCTGTCAGTCGATTACCGGCTCGCGCCCGAAGCGCGCTTCCCGGCCGCCGCGCAGGACGCGTGCGATGCCGTGCGCTGGGCCGCCGCCAGTGCGCGCGATCTCGGCGCGCGCGTCGGTGCGATCGCGGTGGCCGGCGACAGTGCGGGCGGCAACCTCGCCGCGGTCGCCGCGCTGCAGCTGCGCGGGTCGGGCATCGCGATCGCGCATCAGTTGCTGCTGTATCCGGTCGTCGATTGCGCGACCGAGCATCCGTCGTACGATTCGCTCGGCGAAGGCTATTTCCTGACGGCGGACGCGATGCGCTGGTTCAAGCGCCAGTACTTCGACGACGGCGCCGACCGCGCATCGCCGCTCGCGAGCCCGCTCGCCGTGACGGACCTGTCGGGCGCGGCGCCGGCCACCATCGTCAGCGCGGAATTCGATCCGTTGCGCGACGAGGCCGAAGCGTATGCGCAGCGTCTCGCGCAGGCCGGCACGCCGGTGTCGCTCGTGCGCTGGCCGGGCCAGCTGCACGGCTTCGCGAGCATGCTCGGCGCGGTCGACGCGGCCGACCGTGTGCTGACGTTCGGCGCCGACGCGCTGCGCCGCGCGTTCGACGCGACGGAGGCGCAATGATGCTCGCCAGTACGCCGGAAATCGTCGACGAGCTGCGTGCGGGGCGGATGGTCCTGCTCGTCGACGAAGAGGATCGCGAAAACGAAGGCGACCTCGTGATCGCAGCCGATCACGTGACGCCCGAAGCGATCAACTTCATGGCGCGCTTCGGGCGCGGGCTGATCTGCCTGACGCTGACCGCCGAGCGCTGTGAGCAATTGCGCCTGCCGCCGATGGCCGATCACAACGGCACGCCGTTCGGTACCGCGTTCACCGTGAGCATCGAGGCAGCCGAAGGCGTGACGACCGGCATTTCCGCGGCCGATCGCGCACGGACGATCCGCGCGGCGGTCCGCTCGGGCGCGTGTCCCGACGATCTCGTGCAGCCCGGCCACGTGTTTCCGATCACCGCGCGCCCGGGCGGCGTGCTGGTGCGCGCGGGGCACACGGAGGCCGGCTGCGATCTCGCGGCGCTCGCCGGGCTCACGCCCGCATCGGTGATCTGCGAGGTGATGAACGACGACGGCACGATGGCGCGGCTGCCCGAGCTGAAGACGTTCGCCGCGCATCACGGGCTGAAGATCGGCACGATCGCGGACCTGATCCATTACCGCCGCGAGCGCGAATCGCTCGTCGAACGCGTCGGCGAACGGCCGCTGCAGACGCCGTGGGGCCGGTTTCGCGCGATCGAGTACCGCGATGCCGTGCACGGTGCGCCGCATCTCGCGCTGGTGCGCGGCGAACCCGATCCGTCGACTCCCGTGCTGACGCGCGTGCACGAATGCCATTCGTTGCTCGACCTGCTCGACGCGGAGCCGTCAGCGCATTCGTGGCCGCTGCACGCGGCGCTGCAGCGGATCGATGCGGCCGGTTGCGGGGTCGCGGTGCTGCTCGACTGCGACATGCGCGGCGACGCAATGCGGACG
The DNA here is from genome assembly GCF_003854235.1 of Burkholderia sp. Bp8998. Lineage (NCBI taxonomy): Bacteria > Pseudomonadati > Pseudomonadota > Betaproteobacteria > Burkholderiales > Burkholderiaceae > Burkholderia > Burkholderia sp. Bp8998. The sequence continues at coordinate 235,768 of NZ_QTQF01000002.1, read as the reverse complement.
CCCGCCGGCCACGCGCGCCGTGACGGCCGCGTGACGGGGATCGGATCGCAGGTCCTGCGCGACCTCGGCGTGCGGCGGCTGAACGTGCTGTCGAGCCCGTTCCGGCTGCCGGCGCTGTCGGGGCACGACCTGGAAATCATGGCATTCATCCCGCTCGGCGATGACGATCCGGAAAGCGCGCGCGCCGCGCATGCGAGCCCGCTGCGGGCGGTGTGATGCCTGACTCGCGGGCGCGCCCCGCGCGTCCCGGCACCGACTCACGGGTTTCCGCCTGACAGGCTATCGTTTGTTTTTATGAAATACAGTCTTGGATTTGTATTTTGACGATACATACCATAGACTGTATTTTTCGATTACAAGCGATCGCCTGTCATTTCGCAGAGAGCCCATGGCATTTCCTGTCCAGACCTTGAGCCAGTTGCGCCCGATCCTCGTCGGCTTCCGGAAGTCGGCGGGGTTCACGCAGGCGCAGCTCGCCGCCCGCCTCGGCGTGACGCAGCAGTCGTACGCGCAGCTCGAAGCCAATCCGTCCGCGGTCAGTATCGAGCGGCTTTTCAAGGTGCTGAACGTGCTCGGCGTTCGCCTGGCGCTCGAGCCGGCCACGCCGGACGCCGCGGCGGCACCCGATGACACCGGGCCAGTGCTCAAGCGCGCCCCGGCCGCGCGCGGTCGCTCGTCCGGTTCATCCCGCTCGTCCGCCTCGTCCGATATGCCGGCCCGCCCGCCGGCCGCGGCGAAGGCTCCATCCGCCGCCACGCGGAAACGGCCTGCCCCGGCCACGCCCGACAAGCCTCGGAACACCAAGCGGGAGGACTGGTGACGATGGGCCGCCGCCCCCGCCACGACCGCCTCGACCTGTGGATGAACGGCATCCCGGTCGGGTACTGGGAAGTCCGGCGCGGCGTCGAGCGCCTCGTCTACCTGCCGGCGTGGGTCGACGATCCGCAGGGGCGTCCGCTGTCGCTGTCGCTGCCGTTCACGCCGGGCAACCAGCCGCATCAGGGCGCGATCGTCGCCGACTACTTCGACAACCTGCTGCCGGACAGCCAGCCGATCCGCCGCCGCATCGCGCAGCGCTACCGGCTCGGGTCGACGGCGCCGTTCGAACTGCTTGCGTCGATCGGCCGCGATTGCGTCGGGGCGCTGCAGTTGCTGCCGCCGGACGAAACACCGGTCGACCTCGAATCGATCGACGGCACCGCGCTCGACGACGCGGCGGTGGCCGACGTGCTGCGTCACGCGACCGCCGCACCACTGCCCGGCCACGCGGAGCCGGACGGCGAGCTGCGCCTGTCGATCGCCGGCGCGCAGGAAAAGACCGCGCTGCTGCGCGACGGCAATCGCTGGCTGCTGCCGGCGGGCAGCACGCCGACCACGCATATCTTCAAGCTGCCGCTCGGGCGCGTCGGGAACATGCAGGCCGACATGCGCACATCGGTCGAGAACGAATGGCTGTGTGCGAAGATCGTCGCCGCATACGGCCTGCCCGTCGCCGCGTGCGACATCGGCCGGTTCGACGACCAGAAGGCGCTGATCGTCGAGCGCTTCGATCGCCGCCCGTCCCGCGACGGCACGTGGATCCTGCGGCTGCCGCAGGAGGACATGTGCCAGGCGACCGGCACGCCGTCGGGCGCCAAATACGAATCCGACGGCGGCCCCGGCATCGCGACGATCATGGGCATCCTCGCGAATTCCGCCGATGCCGCGCGGGACCGGATGAATTTCTTCGTCACGCAGCTCGTGTTCTGGGTGCTCGCGGCCATCGACGGCCACGCGAAGAATTTCAGCATCGCGCATTTGCCAGGCAACACGTATCGCAGCACGCCGCTGTACGACGTGCTGTCCGCGCATCCGATCATCGGCACGCGCCGCAACCAGCTGCCGCCGCGGCGCGCGCGGCTCGCAATGGCCGTGTGCGGGAAGAATCGCCATTACGTGATCGGCGACATCCAGCCGCGTCACTGGATCGCGCAAGGCGCGCGCGTCGGTCTGACCGAAGACGACGTGCGCGCGGCCATGGCCGATGTGGCGGCACGCACCGAACCGGTGATCGCCGACGTCGCGTCTCGGATTCCGGCGGATTTCCCGGCGGACGTGGCCGATGCGATCTTCGACGGGATGCGCCGCCAGGCGCGCAAGCTGGGCGCGGCCGATTAGGCGGTACGGGCGCGCGCCCGGCGGCGGGTCGTCCACGTGGACGATGCGGCCCCGCGCCGACGCCGCACAATGGTCGCCGTGCCCATTCCCGACGCCCGCCCGACATGGAAACCGCCGCGCTCGATACCGCGTTCAGCCCGCTGCGGATCGGCCCGCTGACGCTACGCAACCGCCTGATCAAGTCCGCGACCAACGAAGGAATGACGCCGAACGGCGTGCCGTCGCGCGCGCTCGTCGGGTTTCACGAGCGCATCGCCGCAGGCGGAGCCGCGCTGACGACCGTCGCGTACTGTGCGGTCAGCGACGACGGTCGCACCTTCGTCGACCAGGCGCGGCTCGATGCGCCGACGGACCGGCACTTCCGCGCGCTGACCGATGCGGTCCACCGCCACGGCGCGGCGGCGTCCGCGCAGATCACGCATGGCGGCTGCTTCACGTTCCTGCCGTCGCTGTCGACGAAACGGCCGTTGAGCGCGTCGGGCGGCTTCAACAAGGTCGGCGTGATGAGCGGCCGCTTCCTGAAGCAGGCGATGACGCGCGCCCAGATGGCCGTCATCGCCGACGAATTCGCACGCGCGGCGCGCCATGCGCGTGACGCGGGCTTCGACGCGGTCGAGATCCACATGGGGCATGGTTATCTGCTGAGCCAGTTCCTGTCGCCGCTGTACAACCGTCGCCGCGACACGTACGGCGGCGATGCGGCGCGCCGCGCGGCGTTTCCCGTCGAGGTGCTGCGCCGCGTGCTCGATGCGGTCGGCCGCGATCTCGCCGTGGTCTGCAAGATCGGCGTGACCGAAGGCGTGCACGGCGGTGGCACGGTCGACGACGCATGCGAGATCGCGCGGCGGCTCGAGGCCGAGGGCGCGCACCTGCTCGTGCTGAGCGGCGGGATGAATGTCGAGTCGGTGTGGCAGCTGTTCGGCAGCCCGCTGCCCGGCGATGCGCGCGCGAACGCCGACAACGCGATCGTGTGCGCCGCGATGGCGCTGCAGAAGCTGACCGAGCCGAGGATGGGCGCGTTTCGGGAGATGTATTTCCTCGAGCATTCGAAGCGGGTGCGTGCGGCCGTCCGGATGCCGCTCGCCTATCTCGGCGGCGTGCGCTCGCGCGAGAACGTCGTGCTGGCGATGCACGAAGGATTCGACGCGGTGGCGCTTGCCCGCGCGCTCGTGTTCGAGCCGGGTTTCGTGAACGAACTGCGCGACGGTCGAATCGCGCAGTCTGGCTGCACGTCTTGCAATCGCTGCGTCGTGTCGATGTACACGCCGGGTGGTACCGCATGCGCGCTCAAGGCGCCGAACGATCCGGCGCCGAACCGTGTGCCGGCCGCGGGCGTGTGACGGACGCGCCCGATCTCGCCGCAGTCGCGGCCGTGGTGATTGCCGCTCAGCCGGCGTCGCGGGCGCGGGCCAGTGCCGCGAGGTTCCCTTCCCCGAATCCGTGGTGCCCCTGACGCTGCACGATCTCGAAGAAGATCTCGCCGGGCCGGCGCTTGACGAAGGTCTGGAAGAACAGGCGCGGCACGCCGTCGGTGCCGATTTCGCCGTCGACCAGCACTGCACGCTGGCGCAGCGCGTCGAGATCGACGCCGTGCCCCGGCAGCCGTGCATCGACTTCGTCGTAATAGCGCGCCGGCGGCTCGATGAATTCGACGCCGTTCGCGCGCAGCGCGTCGACGCTCGCCAGGATGTCGTCGGTCGCGAGCGCAACGTGCTGGACGCCTTCGCCCGGATGGTCCGGCAGATACGCGTGCATCAGCTCGGTGCGCCGCGTGCCTTCCTCGTACACCGGAATCCGCACCGCGCCGCACGGCGACACCATCACGCGCGATTCTTCCGACACATGCCAGTGCGCGTCGATTTCGTGGATTTCGCGGAAGTGCAGCAGGTCGTGATAGAAGTCGAGCCACTCGCGCATGCGCCCCGCGCCGACCGTCTGCGTGAAGTGGTCGACCTGCTGCAGGCCCGTGCCCGCGCAATCGAGATCGGTATGCGCGGTCGCGATGTCGATCGGCCGGAAGTCGATGTCGAAGATCGAGATGTCGCCGACGCCGCCGCGCTGACCATCCCGTCCGCGCCAGCGATCGACGAAATACAGGTGCGAATCGCCGATCCCCTGGATCGCGGGAATCTTCAGCTCGCCGACCCCGATCCGCTCGCCCTCGAACGCCCACGCGCCGAGCTCGATCGCACGCTCGAACGCGCGTCGCGCGCTGGCCACGCGCAACCCGATCGCACAGACGCCCATCCCGTATTCCTCTGCATAGCGCGCAGCGAACGAATCGGGTTCGGCGTTGATCAGGAACTGCATCTGCCCTTGCCGGTACAGCGTGACGTTCTTGCTGACATGGCGCGCGATCGCCTTGAACCCGAGCTGCTCGAAGCGTTGCGCGAGCGCATCCGGCACCGGCGCCGCGAACTCGACGAATTCGAGTCCGGCCATCCCGAGCGGATTGGCAGCCGGATCGGCAACGGGCGGCGTATCGCTGGACAGGGGGTGGGAATTGCCGGGCATTCCAGTCTCCGGGGGCATGCGGTCGTTGGGGGTGACGCCCGGCGCGTGCGGCACGCCCGGCCGACATGGAGGCCAGGCGCCCGCCCGATTCGGGCGAGGTTTTGATGGTCCCGATTTTAACCAGATCGTTCACGGCGGCAACCCTGGCTGAACGGGATATGCGCGTCTCGCTTGGTGCAAACCTGAAAATCGTTCGATAATCGCACATATTAGAGCGATAATCGCGCATTTTGACCGATCGGCCAATTGCCGTCGTGCGGCGCCGGCTATCTCGCGGTGGGTTGCCTGATCTCGCTGGTGGTCGCGGCACGGATGCGGGCGGCACAGTGACGGAATGACCGGATGGCCGGCCGCGATACGCGCCGGCCACTGCCGCACCGGCTGCCATCCCCGCCAGCCGGACGGGCCCTGCCCCCGCCCAACGTCAAACACGGTCAATCCCGTGCGCAGAAGCCCTTTTCCCCCTCTGAACATTCCACGCCACCCGTCGACCAATGGCATCATATGGGCCTACGTCAGTCATAGATACGCCCCCATATCATGTCGAATCTCATCGTCCACGGCGGCACTCCGCTGCGCGGGGACATCAAGCCGTCCGCGAACAAGAACGCCGTCCTGCCGATCCTGTGCGCCACCCTGTTGACCGATCAGCCGCTGCGCCTCGTCGGCGTGCCGGACATCACCGACGTGCGCAAGATCCTCGACATCTTCCGCACGCTCGGCAGCGACGTGTCGGTCGACTTTACGACCGGCATTCTCGAGCTCCACCATCGCAACACGACGTTCGACCCGGCGGTTCACCGCCTGCCCGAGGCGATGCGCTCGTCGATCATGCTGATTCCGCCGCTGCTCGCGCGCTTCGGCGTCGCGCGCCTCGAGAACGACGTGAAGGGCTGCACGCTCGGCGTGCGCGAAATCGATCCGCACGTCGAAGTGTTCGAGCGCTTCGGCGCGCACATCCAGCGCACGCCCGATTCGCTGATCGTCCGCGCCGACGGCCCGCTGACGGCCAACGATCACTGGCTCGACTATGCATCGGTGACGACCACCGAAAACTTCGCGCTGTGCGCGACGGCGGCCGGCGGCACGTCCACGCTGATGAATGCGGCGTCCGAGCCGCACGTGCAGGAGTTCTGCCAGTTCCTCGCGATGATCGGCGTCGCGATCGAAGGCATCGGCACGTCGCGCCTGTGCGTGGCGGGCGGCGGCAAGCTCGGCGGCGGCGAATTCCGCTTCGCCGAGGATTTCCACGAAATCGCGACGTTCCTCGCGCTCGGCGCGATCACGGGCGGCGACATCACGGTGCGCAACTCGTCGCCGGAGCATTTCCCGCTGATCGACCGCACGTTCGCGAAGTTCGGCGTGAACGTCACGCACCGCGACGGCTGGTCCCGCGCGGAACGCGACGGCCCGCTGCGCGTGCGCCGGCCGTTCACGCAGAACATCCTGACCAAGGTCGAAGCCGCGCCGTGGCCGTACCTGCCGGTCGACCTGCTGCCGATCTTCATCGCGCTCGGGGTGCGCGCGGAAGGCAGCGCGATGTTCTGGAACAAGGTCTACGACGGCGCGCTCGGCTGGTCCGGCGAACTGTCGAAGTTCGGCGCGCACGTGCTGCTGTCGGATCCGCACCGGCTGATCACGTTCGGCGGGCTGCAGCTGACGCCGGCGCGCGTCGAGAGCCCGTACATCATCCGCGTCGCGATCGCGCTGCTGATGGTGGCCGCGAGCATCGAAGGCCGCTCGGAAATCATGAACGCGCTGCCGATCCGCCGCGCGCACCCGCATTTCGTCGAAAACCTGCGTTCGGTCGGCGCGAACGTCGAGTGGACGAGCAGCGAGTAACGTCATTGAGGATGCGGCGCGCGTAACGGTCGCGTCGCATCCGGTTCCTCCTCTTTTCAGGTTCGATCGACAGCGTCCATGGAACGGGCCCTCGATCGTCGGCCCTCAAGCAAACGGATTTCGCAGTACCGGACCACCGTCCACTTGCAAACCGTCGTGCATGTCCTCGGTGTACAGGTATTCACATCCTTCGATCGATGCAGTCGCCACGATGCACGCGTCGTAGAAGGACAAGCGATGCCACTCCGCCAGCCGTCGCGCGCGGTCGTGCACATCGACGGTGATCGGCACGATCTGGCACAAACTCCTGATCGGCTCCAGAAAATTCCCCACCTCGCGCCACGGCATCTGCAATTTGCGGCTGCACACACTGGCGACTTCATTCAGTACCTGGACGCTGATGGTCGGCCGCTGAAGGAACAGCGCCTCCGCACGGTTCGCCTTGGTTTCGTCCTCCGATAGCAGACAAAGCACAACATTGCTGTCGACGAACGATTTCTCGGACTCAATCCGGCTCATTCGCATCGTCCCGGCTGAACTTGAAATCGGCGGGCAGCTTGCCCCTGAAACGCCTCAACCGCTGCAGAAGCTCGTCGGGCCGCGGCTTGCGACTCACCGCGAAAACGCGCGGGCTGTCGACCACGATTTCGATGTCGTCTCCCTCGCGGAGCTCCAGTGCGTCGACCACACTGGCCGGGAGGCGGACCGCCAGGCTATTGCCCCACTTTGCAACCTGCATATGAACCTCCATGGATATACATCGATGAGTGCATATCTCCGATGCGGGTTCGCACAGCTGGCCGAATGGGTGGCAAGGCATGTCGCATTGCAGCGCGACTCGCGCGATAATCGCCCATTCCCGCGCGAACACCGCGCATCCACCCATGCGCCACCGACGATGAAAACCCCCGACCTCGACCGACGCGACTGGATTGCCGGCCTCGAAAAAGGCCTGATGATCCTCGAGGCGTTCGACAGCCAGCACGCGCGGATGACGCCCACCCAGGCCGCCGCCCGCACCGGTCTCACGCGCACGGCCGCACGGCGCTACCTGCTGACGCTCGAATCGCTCGGCTACGTGTACACCGACGGCAAGCTGTACGGCCTCACGCCCCGCGTGCTGCGGGTCGGCTGGTCGTACTTCGATTCGGCGCGCCTGCCGCGCACGGTCCAGCCCTATCTGCAGCAACTGAGCGCGTCGCTGAACGAATCGGCGTACGTGAGCGTGCTCGACGGCTGGGAACTCGTGTTCATCGCCCGCAACGGCGTGTCGCGCGTGATGACGACCGGCTTCGTGCTCGGCGCGCGCGTGCCCGCCCCGCTGACGTCGCCGGGCGTCGTGCTGCTCGCGCATCATCCGGATCGCGAGGCCGTCCGCGCATGGCTCGACGAGACCGAACTCGCGCCGTTCACGCCGCACACGATCACCAACAAGCCGCGCCTGCTCGAACAGGTCGACCACGCGCGCGACGCGGGCTTCGCGGTGATCGAGCAGCAACTGCAGGTCGGCGTGCGCGGCATCGCGGTGCCGCTGAAGAACCGTCACGGCGAAGTGGTCGCCGCGCTGAGCACGAACATGCCGATCGGCTCGGAGACGACCGACGCGGCCGTGCGGCGCGTGCTGCCGCATCTGCAGGAAGCCGCGCTCGCGATGCTCAACGTGCTGTAGGAACGTGCCCGACGCACATCACCCTCACCCGATCCGCCACCACCGCGGCAACAGATCGCGCACCTCGCGCCGCCGGTAACGATCGTCGATCAGATGCACGACACCCTCGTCGTGTTCGGTGCGGATCACGCGCCCGGCCGCCTGCACGACTTTCTGCAAGCCGGGGTACAGATACATGTAGTCGTACCCGTTGCCGAAACGCGCATCCATCGCGCGCCGCATCTGTTCGTTGACGTCGTTGACCTGCGGCAGCCCGAGCGTCGCGATGAACGCACCGATCAGCCGCTCGCCGACCAGGTCCACGCCTTCCGAAAACGCACCGCCCAGCACCGCGAAGCCGACCCCGCGCCCGCCCGCGTCGAAGCGCGCGAGAAACGCGTCGCGCTCGCTTTCGGCCATGCCGGGCGCCTGGGCCCACACGGGCACGTCCGGGTGGCGAGCCCGCATCAGCGCGACGACGCGCCCGAGATAGTCGAAGCTGCTGAGGAAACCGAGGTAGTTGCCGGGCCGCGTCGCATACTGCGCGGCGATCAGGTCCACGATCGGTTCGAGCGAACGGTCACGGTCGCGCCAGCGCGTCGACACGTGGCTCGCGACGCGCACGGTCAATTGCTCGGCGCGGAACGGCCCGTCGACGTCGAGCCAGCCGGTATCGGCCGGCAACCCGAGCGTGTCGCGATAGAAATGAAACGGACTCAGCGTGCCGGAAAACAGCACGGTCGCGCGCGCGGCTTCGTAGCGCGGCGCGAGAAAACCGGCCGGAATCACGTTGCGCACGCACAGCGTCGACTGGATGCGGCGCCTGCGCGCTGCCGGCGCGACGCCGTCGAGCCCGGACTGGTGCGGCAGCGGCTCGCCGTGCAGCGTCGCGTCGAAGATCGACGCGCTGTCGAACGCGTCGGCGAGCACGCCGAACTGGATCGCCTCGAAATGAAAGCGCAACAGCGCGTCCCCATTCGCGCGCGGCGCATCGGTCAGGTGTTCGCCGATCGTCGCGACGAGGTTCTGCACCGCCGACACGATCGGCCCCGGAATCTCGGGGTACGCCGCATAGCGCTCGGCCTGGGCGCGATTGAGCGTGCCCCACGCGCGCGCGAGCCGGTCGAACGCCTTGCGCAGTGCCGCAGGCGCGGCCTCGCGCGCGGCCGCGAACGCGAACGGGTCGAGCGACGCGCTGTACATCTTGCGTGCACGATCGAGCAGGTTGTGCGCCTCGTCGACGAGCACGCCGACGCGCCACTGGTTCTGCTGCGCGAGCGTATGCAGCATCGCGCTGCCGTCGTAGTAGTAGTTGTAGTCGCCGATCACCATGTCCGACCAGCGCGCCAGCTCCTGCGCGAGGTAGTACGGACAGACACCGTGCGCGCGGGCCGCCTCGCGCACGGTGTCGCGATCGAGCAACCCCGCGCCGATCGCCGCGTCGCGCGCCGCCGGCAACCGGTCGTAGAAGCCTTGCGCAAGCGGGCACGATTCGCCGTGACACGCGCGGTCCGGATGCTCGCACGCCTTGTCGCGCGCGACGAGTTCCAGCACGCGCAGCGGCAGCGCCGCCGTGCCGGCACCGAGCGTGGTCGCGGCTTCCAGCGCGAGCGCGCGGCCGGGCGTCTTCGCGGTCAGGAAGAGCACGTGATCGAGCTCGCCCTCGCCGCACGCCTTCAGCAGCGGGAACACCGTGCCGAGCGTCTTGCCGATGCCGGTCGGCGCCTGCGCCATCAGGCAGCGCTCGTCGCGCGCCGCCCGATAGACGGACACGGCCAGCTCGCGTTGACCGCTGCGGAATTGCCCGTGCGGAAACGTCAGCGCACGCAGCGCCGCATCGCGGGCCGCGCGATGCGCGGTTTCGCGCTCGGCCCAGCCGACGAAGCACGCGCATTGCTCGGCGAAGAACGCGGCGAGCACGCTTGCGTTCAGCGTTTCCGTCAGCACGGTCTCGCGCTCGGACACGATGTCGAAATACACGAGCGCGACGTCGATTTCCGCGAGGCCGCGTGCATCGCACATCAGGTGCGCATAGACCTTCGCCTGCGCCCAGTGCAGCGCGCGATGATTGGCCGGCATCGCGTCGAGGCTGCCGCGGTAGGTCTTGATCTCCTCGAGCCGGTTCGCGACCGGATCGTAGCCATCCGCGCGCCCGCGCACGGTGAGCGTGCCCCACGTGCCGGTCAGCGCGATCTCGGTTTCGTAGCGCGCGCCGCGCTTCGACGTGACTGCGCCGTGACCGGCGATGCCTTCGAGCGCGGTCGGCGCGGGCGTGAAGCGCAGGTCGAGATCGCCGCGCCGCGCGGTGAACTCGCACATCGCCCGCACCGCCACGACGTAGCTCATGCGGACAGCCCCGCCGCTTCGGCCCGCTCGGCACCGGCCCATTCGACGTCGACGACACGCACCGGAATGCCGTGCGCGACGCAGTACGCGAGCCAGCGCGTCTGGTTGTCCTGCAGCCGGTCGCCGGGGCCCTTCACCTCGATCAGTTCATAGCGCCGCTCGCCGGGCCAGAAACGGACGAGATCGGGCAGCCCCGAGCGGTTGCCGCGGATATCCGCCAGCAGGCGCGTGAACCACAGCCGCAGGTGCGCGGGCGGCAGGCATGCCAGCGCCTCGTCGAGCAGTTCGTCGGTCAGCACGCCCCAGAACACGAACGGCGACTGCAGCCCCAGCTTCGTCGCGTAGTGCCGGCGGATCGTGTCGCGGTATGCGCCCGAGTCGAGCTGCGCGAAGCAGGCAGCGAACGCGTCCGCGCGGCGCAGCGCGAAATCGGGCGCATGCAGGTCGGCCGGGCCGCGCTGGAACGGGTGAAAGAACGCGCCGGGCACGGCCGCGAACACGGGCTCCCAGCACAGCAGCCCGAACAGCGAATTGATCAGCGTGTTCTCGACGTAGTGAACCGGCGCGGCGGGTTGGGCAAGATGGTCGCGCACCGCGTATTCGACGCTGACGAACGCTTCGGGGCGCACCAGCACGAGCGTTTCGCGCGGCACGTCGGGCGCGCTGCCCGCGCGTTCGACCCGTTGCCCGAGACGGCGCTGCAGGCGCGGCAGCATCCGCTCGACGCGCTGGCGCTCCTCGTCGCTTTCGAAGGCGCCGCGCGCATCGAGCGCCAGCGCGAGCGCGGCGTCGTCGCGTCCGCAGCGTTCGAGCACGCGAATGCGCCGGTGCCGGCTGCCCGGCCACGCGCTGCGCGCATACGCGTCGAGCGCGGCGGTCCAGTCGGCGCGGCGCTCGCAGGTCTGCCCGAGCGTGAACAGCAGCTTCGCGCGGCGCGTCGCGAGCCACGGCCGCGCGCAGCCGATCGCGTCGATCGCCTGCAGCAGGTCGTCGAACGGCTGGTCGTCGGGCCATGCATCGAGTGCTTCGCGGCAGGTCTGCAGCGCGAGATACGTATCGACGTCGTCGCGCCGCTGGAACGCGCGCGACGACGGCGCGAACGGCACGCTTTCGTACTGGAACACGCCGAGATCGGCGAGCACGAATTCGCTCCAGTCCTGATGAAGATTGCCGAAGAACATCAGCCGCAGCCGGTCGCACAGCGCGCCGACCGTCACGCGCAGCACGCGATCGTCGGCCTGCGCGCACCACGCGTCGAGCGGTTGCGCCACGTCGTGCGCGGGCCGCAGCCGTTCGAGCCAGTCGGGCTTGCGCTCGCCCGCGTGCGCGGCGAGCGACGGGAACACCTTCAGCAGGTCCGCCTTGGTCGACAACGCGAACAGCGCGTCGAGCGTGAGCGCGGGCGCCGGATCGACCCACCCGAGCGCGACGAGCGGTGCGGCCGCGTCGAGCGGGCAGCCGATTTCGTCGTATACGAGCTTGCTCGCGCGGAAGTCGGAGCCGCTGCGCATCAGCATTCGCACGAGCAACGCACGCGACGCTTTCGGCAGTTGCGCGAAATGTGCGAGAAATGCGTGTTCGCCCGCGTCGAGCAGGTCGTCGTAACGCTCGCCGAGCCAGGCCAGCGCGCGTTCGAAATTGGTCAGGTAGTAAAACGCCGGGGGCGTCGGCGATGCAGGCGTCACGGGGATCGATCACTGTACGTTTGTACAGGTCGGAATCATATCAAATGTGACGAAACATGCCGCATGCCGCGCCCACCCCGTGGACGTCCCGCCGGTGCCGATCCGGTCAGAACTGGTAATTCACCGACATGTCGAACACGCCGTTCGTCGACTGCTGCGTGATCGGGCTGCGCCTTGCGCGGCCGACGAGCTGTTCGATCGCGCCGTCCATCGTCACGAACCAGTGCTTGTTGACGAACCAGACCATCGTCACGCCGGCGCCGAACGACTTCATCCCCGCGCCCGACGAATAGGCGGGCAGCCCCGAACGCGCGGACGCTCCCGGGTTCACGCCGAACCAGCTGTTCATGTAGCGCGAATCGGCGAACGACACGGTCGGCCCGGCGAACCAGAAGAAGTGTTCGTTGCTGCCCGGCATCGGCATGTACGCGGAGAAATCGCCGACCCAGCCGTTCGAGCCGCCGATGCTGCGCCGCACATCCGCGCGCAGCACGAGCGGGAAATCCTTCGAGATCACGTAGTCGGCCGCGAGCTTCATCACCGGCGCCGCATTGATGTTGTCGAGCCCGTTCAGGTGGTCGAGGTCGTCGGCCGAGCGGCGTCCGAGGTCATAGCCGACCGACAGGCTCATGCGCCAGTTGGGCCCGCGCAGCACGTTCGCGCCGAGCCCCTCGCCCGTCGACAGGAAGAACAGGTCGCGATAGCGCACGTCGAAGTTCGGGCCGCCCATCACGCGATAGCGGTCGGAGCCCGCGTAGCGCGGCTGCAGCGTCATCGCGGCGCCGACGCTGACCTGCCACGTGGGGACGGTCGGACTGAACAGCTTCTGCAGCGGGACGCCCGCCGAGTATTGCCATTCGCCGAGCGGCGAAGGCGTCTGCGCCGACGCGTCGCGGGCACCGGCCGCCGCCAGCGCGGCGAAGGCCGACAGGCCGGACACGAACCGGCGAGTGCCGGGTGACAACAACGGGCGGGCAACGGTCATCAAGGCGGTCTCCGTCGGTTGCACGAAACGAACCTGAGGGAAAGCGCGTCGCAGCCTGATCGGCTGCAACGGCGGGCAGCCGACGGCGCGAACGTAGCGTGCGCTGAATTGTGAACATCCTACGCCGGCGCACGCGAAGCCGCAAAGCGCCCGTTGAGCACGGGCACTTTGCCACATTCCGGCATGAACCGGCGCAGGGTTGCGGAATCAGAAACGCTCGACGTGATAGTCGCCCGCGAGCGCGGCCGGGCTGCGCTTCGCCATCATGCGCGAGAAGCCGTCCGCGAGACGTCCGAGCGCGAGTTGCTTCTGGCTCGCGTCCCAGTGCGTGTAGGTGTCGTAGGCGGTGTCGTCGAACGACACGGTGACGGCGACCGGGCGGCCGCTCGCGCGAAAGCCGATATGCAGCACGCCGCCCGGCAACTCCTCGATGTGATACCGCAACGAACGCGACTCGAAATAGCGGCCCAGCACCTGAGCGATCGCGCGCTTGTCCGGCGATTGCACGTGAATGTCCATGATGGTCCTCCTTTCAGTGATCGCGCGGCCCGCCGCGGTTCGCTGCGCCCGCCCGGCATCCGCATCGGCGGCGGCCGCGACGGCGGATCGCCCTGCGGCAGGCCTGGGGGCACGGGCGGATCGACCGGATCGTCGTGGTCAGGCAGCGCCGGATCGGGATCGAAATCGGGCGTCGGTTCGGGACGGTGCAGCATGGATCGCATATTCATCGCACTCCTGCGCGGCGGCTCGCGCGTGTCGATTGGCGCGGCGAGCGCGCGCAAGCGACGTGCCTGCCCGGTGGGGCGACCGCGCATCCGGTCATGCGTCGAAACGTTCGCGCACCTGACTGAAATCGTCGCCGCACACGTTCGCGTCGTCACGTATCCTTTTCTTGGGTTCATTCATCACGCTGTCCTCTCGTCCACGCCGGCGGCTGGCGGGCCACGTGTCCGCCAGCCCGGCCGGCTCGACGGCTGCAGGCGTCATGCCGCCCGCGCTGCACGGGCATGGCGCTTGCGCCCGTCGTTACCTGTAAGGAGGTTCGATCATGACCGTATACGCCCCCGGTTGCCGTGATGCCGTGTCACCGGCTGCCGGCCTGCTCGTCCTCGCCGCGTCGCGCAAGCCGTCTGATGACAAGACGGAGGAGCGCATCGACGAAGGACTCGAGGAGACGTTCCCGGCCAGCGATCCGCCCGCCGTCGGCGGCGCGACCCGCATCGACCCCGCCAGGCCGTCCGGCGAACGCGAACGTCGCGCGCCCGACGCCCCGCCACCGCCCCGCGATCACGGCTGACGGCGGCACCCCGGCCCACGATGCGCGGCAGCGTAGCGTCGGGCCGGCACAACCGGAGTGAAGTGATGAAACGCATCGAACGTGCATGGCACGAAGTCAGCGGCGCCGCAGGCGTCGCGGCGCTGGCCGCAATCGAGAGCGCGCTGGTCCTGGCAATCGTCGTGATGACGGGCGTCGGCCACTGAGCGTTGCGCGCGACCGCGGCCGCGGTTGCCGCCGTGGAAGATGTACAAGCCGGCTGGCAAATTTCTCCGTGGCCCGGCCGCGCAAGCCCTCCGTGTGCCGATTGAACGCGGCACGCGTCCTGCTTCCACATCGTCTCCCTCACGAAGGAGGCGTTCATGTATCGCGTCAATGAAATCATGTCGCGCGACGTAGTGTGCGTCGCGCCGACCGACACGATTCGCCATGCGGCCGAATTGATGCAGCGCTTCGACATCGGCGTGCTGCCGGTGTGCGACGGCGCCGAGCTGGTCGCGATCGTGACCGACCGCGATCTCGCGGTGCGCGCGCTGTCGCACGGGCATGCGCCCGATACCCCCGTGAAGGTCGTCGCATCCGCGCCGGTGCAGTGGTGCGTGGAGGACGACGGCGTCGGCGACGTGCAGCAACGGATGGCCGACGTGCAGCTGCACCGGATGCCGGTGCTCGACGCCAACCGGCAGATCGTCGGCATGGTGTCGCTGGGCGACATCGCGACACGCGCGGGCGGCCCGGCACGCGACGAGCTGGCGAATACGCTCGAGGACGTGTCCCTGCCGCGCCGCCGCTGATCGGCCACGCTCACTCGTGCGGCCCGCGCGCCGTGTACGCCGCGCCGCCTCGACCAGGAGAACAGCGATGACAACGGACAGACCGTCGCGCACGCACGCGCGCATCGTCGGCGACCGCGGCCGTTCGGCTGGCGGGCCCGGGCCGGACGTGATGGCCGCCGGCACGCTGAAAGACGATCGCGTGCTGACGATCGACGGCGACGACATCGGCAAGATCACGAACATCATGCTCGACGTCCACTCGGGCCGGATCGCGTATGCGGTCGTGTCGTCGGGCGGGTTGCCCGGGATCGGCGACAAGCTGCTCGCGGTGCCGTGGAACGTGCTGACGCTCGATGCCGAGCGCCGCTGCTTCGTGCTGCCCGTTCCGACCGAGCGCGTGCGCGACGCGCCGGGCTTCGAGCAGGACCGCTGGCCGACGATGGCCGATCCCGCCTGGGCCGAGGGGCTGCACGCGTACTACAGTGCATCGCCGTACTGGTTGATCGAGGAAGGCGAAACGGCGCTCGACGCGCCGCCCTACGAGGCGTCGCCGGGCGGCCCGGAAAGCGGCACGCGGCCGCGCTGACGGACCTGCGGGTTCGCCGTGCGGATCAGCGCGCGGCCGCGATCGAACGCTCGAGCTTGCGCGCGGCGCCCAGGTGCGCCTTCAGCGTCGGCAGCGTGTCCGCCGCGAACGCGCGAAGCTGCGGATCGTGGCCGTCGCGCGCTTCGGCTTCGTAGAGCCGGATCGCCGCCTCGTGCGCGTTCGGTCCCGCCAGCTCGATGTACCCCTTGTCGAAGGCACGGCCATTCATGCTTCGCAGCGTCGTCACCGCCGGGTCGACGAGCATGCGCGCCTGCACGGGCAAGCCCTTTTGCGCGCCGAGCCGGCGCAACTCCGCGGTCATGCGAACGTGATCGTCGACCATCCGGCGTGCGAAGGCCTTCACGTCCGGATTCGACGACCGATCGAGCGCGAGCTGGCTCGCCTGCAGCTCCGTCTTGCAGACGATGCCGGCCTTGTCGACGAATTCCGCGTCGATGCCGCTCGGCCGTCGCGCCATGTCCGCCTCGTCGGCAGTCTGGCCGGGACGGACGACGCCCGGCGCGACATGAACGGACGATGCCGGCGGCGCCTGCGCATGCGCCGGCGCGAATGCCGGCACGCCGAACACCGCGAGCATGCCCGATACCAGCATGGACGCGGCGGATCTGCGCGGGTGCCTGTCGTTCGTTTTCATCCTGACCTCCGTATCGGTCGACCGATCGGCCCGACGCTTGCCCGCGCATCACGTGACTTCCAGCGGATCCGCGGCCTGTCGCGCACGCCGTACGCACCGTCGACGTCCTGCACGACCGAAATCGCGCTCGCGCGTTGCCGCTCGTCGGGAACGCTGTCCGTCAACCCGGCCACCCGGCCACCCGGCCATGCGGCCATGCGGCCGTGAGCCTGCACGTCGATGTCGCTGAAGTCGCGATGGGTGTTGTCCGATCCTTCATCGTGCCGCCTGGTGGCGTTGCGGAGGCCGCCGGGCGTCAGCGGTGCCCTCCGGCGGGCGACACGTCGACGATCACGCCGGCCAGCGTCGGCATGTCGACCGGCTTGCACAGATACGCGTCGAAGCCGGCGGCCATCACGCGGTTCCGGTCCGCCGTACCCGCATGCGCGGTCACCGCGACGACGGGCAGATGCCCGGCGCCGTCCGGCAAATGGCGGATGTGGTCGAGCAGCCAGAAGCCGTCGCCGTCCGGCATCGCGAGATCGGACAGCACGACGCTCGGGTGCTGCCGCGCGACCACGTCGAGTGCGTCGTGCCCGGATTGCGCGGTCGACACCTGGGCGCCCAGCGTTTCGAGCGCCGCCGCGAGGCTCGCGCGCGACGTTGCATCGTCATCGACCACCAGCACGCGCTGACCATCGAGCGCGACCGCCGTCGACGCACCGCTCGGCCGTAACGGGTGACCGTTCAGATCGTCGGCGCCCCAGTCCACCGGCAGCATCACGGTCACGGTCGTGCCGCGCCCTGCACCCGCGCTCGCCGCCGTGACCTCGCCGCCGTGCAGCCGTGCGATGTTGCGCACGATCGACAGGCCGAGCCCCAGGCCGCGCTTCGGCGACGCGGATGCGCCTTCCGGCCCGTTGAACGTATCGAACAGATGCGGCAGGTGGTCCGCGGAAATGCCTTGGCCCGTATCGGCGACCGACAGCCGCACGCGCGCGCCGGCCCGGGTCAGCGACACCTTGATGCGGCCGCCCGGCGGCGTGAACTTGATCGCGTTCGACAGCAGGTTCGACAGCACCTGGCGCACGCGCTCGCCGTCCGCGGAGATCACGCAGTTGGACATCGCGCACTCGGTCGACAGTTCGAGACCGTTCGCCTCCGCGGTCGTACCGAGGCCGCGCACCGCTTCGTGCACGACGCGCACGAGATCGACGGGCGCGCGCTCGAGCCGCATCCGGCCCGTCGCGAGCGACGAGGCGTCGAGCAAGTCGCCGACCATCCGCGACAGCGACCGCGCGCTGCGATCGATCGCATCGAGCGCCTGGTGAGCGAAGCCCTGGCCGTCGGCGCTGCGCAGCACCTCGACCCAGCCGTAGATCACGTTCAGCGGCGTGCGCAGTTCATGCGATACGGTGGCCAGCAATTCGTCCTTCAGCCTGTTCGACTCGTCGGCCTGCACGCGAGCGTCGCGGGCGCCGCGCAATGAACGCAGGTCGCGCCGCTCGTCGCGGCGGCGCTCGTGCGCCTCGCGCAGCGTCAGCGACAGGCCGGTGCAGGTGCCCTGCGCGTCGACGATCGGTGCCGCCGCGAAGGTCGCGCGAAAGCGGCCGCCGTCGTGGCGCAGGCACAGGATGTCGAGCGGGCCGGCTGGCGCGCGCGCGTTCGCGAACGACGCGGGAACCGGATGCAAGCGCAGCCAGCGCGGCGCGATCAGCGTCGTGACGTCGTGCCCGATCACCGCCGCCGCGTCGACGCCGAACAGGCGCCGCGCAGCCGGGTTCCAGCTCGTGATCCGCCGGACGGCATCGACGCCGATGATCGCGTCGGGCGATGCATCGACCACGCGGCGCAGCAGGATGTCGTCGAGCGAGCGCGCCGCGGGCGCCGGTTCGCGGTGCGGCGGGCGTGCGTCTTCTTCTTCGGCATCTTCTGCCCCGCGCAGCCGATCGCTTGCGAGCAGCGGCTTGACGGCCATCACGAGCACGCACTCGACGAAACTGATCGCGACGAAGGCGCCGGCCTGGGCGAGCAGCGCGGGCAGCGGCACATCGCGCCACCACAACGCACCGATCACGGCCACGCTCGCGGCGGTCGCGGCCAGGCCGCCGCCGAACGACGTCAGCCAGGCTGCAGCCGCGACGGCGGCGTAGAAAGGCAGCGGCGCAAACGGAGCATGCATGCCGACGAGGTGAATCGCCCACGCCTGCAGCGCGGACGCCACCCCGACGGCCAGCACGACCCATGCGCCCTGCCGGAACAGCTCATGGGTAAAGGTCCTCATCGTTTCCCTGCATCGCCCCGGCGACCGTCGCTTGACGGCATGCCGTCAAACGGACCGGGCGAGCCTATGAGGCTCCGCAACGCGCGTACCCGCGGCGTGGCGTCCGGCGACGTCGCGGCGCAGCCCGCGGCACGCGGCGCCGCGTGGCGTTGCTCGGCCTCCCTGTCACGTTTGCGCGGAGCGCGCTTGGCGCCGAGTTTCGATTTTTCATACACCGGCTGTAAAAAGGCATCGGCAGCCGGTATCGGCTGCCGCATATCGGTATCGTGCCCCACCAATCGCCTGTTTCTTCGAGCAGCGCACCGGGCATTGGAAATTTCTATATTCCGGCACCTTCCGTGCGGTTTCGCTGTCGATATAAATATTGCAATGAAGGGAATGCGCGATGCCGATTTTCAAAACGGCTCGCTGACACCTATGACTGAATCCGCAAACCGTCCGAAGCAACGCGCCGACGCGCGCCGGCTGTCCGGCCGCTCCACGGCGATGCGCTCGCTGCTCGGCCGTATCGAGAAAATCGCTCCGACCCGCGCCAGCGTGATGATTGCCGGCGAAAGCGGGGTCGGCAAGGATATCGTCGCGCGCCGGCTGCACGACCTCAGCGCGCGATGCGACGGGCCGTTCGTGCCGGTCAATTGCGGCGCGATTCCGGCGGACATCGCCGAAGCGCAATTGTTCGGTCACGAGAAAGGGAGCTTCACCGGCGCGGTCGCGCAACGCGAGGGATTCTTCGAAGCCGCGTGCGGCGGCACGCTGCTGCTCGACGAGATCGCGGAGATGCCCGCGTCGTTGCAGGTGAAGCTGCTACGCGCGCTCGAATCGAACGCGATCGTGCGGGTCGGCGGCACCGAGTCGATTCCGCTCGACGTGCGTATTCTGTCGGCGACCCGCCACAATCCGGCCGAAGCCGTGCGCGACGGCCGGCTGCGCGAGGATCTGTTCTACCGTCTCGCCGCGTTCGCGCTGTATGTGCCGCCGCTGCGCCAGCGCAACGGCGACGTCGAGGCGATCGCGCATGAGTTCGTCGATACGCTCAACGCGCGGCACCGCTCGCACAAGCGGCTGACCGACGCGGCGATCGCCGCGCTGCGCGCGTATTCGTGGCCCGGCAACGTGCGCGAACTGCACAACACGATCGAGCGCGCGTACATCCTCGCGGACGACGGCATCGACGTCGCGCTGCCGAAGCCGGCGATGCCGCCCGACCACACGTCGGACGACGCGATGGCGCTGCCGCTCGGTGCGACACTGCACCACGCGCAGCAGCGCTTCATCGCGGCGACGCTGCAGCACTTCGACGGCAACAAGCCGCAGGCCGCGAAGGCGCTCGGCATCAGCCTGAAGACGCTCTACAACCGGCTTGCGCTGATGCGCGACGGCGACCGCGCCTGAGCGTCGCCGCGCGCGTCGCGCGTCGCGGCCCGGTCTGCGTCAACCGACGCGGGTCATGCGACCTTGAACTGCCCGACCGTCGTCGCGAGCGCGTTCGCCTGCGTCTGCAGCGCGGTCGCGGCCGCGGTCGACTGTTCGACGAGCGCCGCGTTCTGCTGCACCATTTCGTCGAGCTGGGTGACCGCGCGGTTCACTTCCTGGATGCCGCGCGTCTGCTCGTTCGCCGCGTGCGTGATCTCGGAGATGATCGTCGTCACGTTGGCGACGTTCGACACGATCTCGCGCATCGTATCGCCCGCCTGGCGCACCTGCCCCGACCCCGCCGACACGCTTGCCACCGTCGATTCGACCAGCACCTTCACTTCACGTGCAGCCTGCGCGCTGCGTTGCGCGAGACTGCGCACTTCCTGCGCGACGACTGCGAAACCGCGACCCTGCTCACCGGCACGCGCCGCTTCGACGGCTGCGTTCAGCGCGAGGATGTTGGTCTGGAACGCGATCCCGTCGATCACGCCGATGATGTCGCCGATCCGGCCCGACGCTTCCTCGATCTTCCCCATCGTCGACACGACGTCCGATACGACCACGCCGCCGTGCGATGCGATCCGCGATGCCGCGGCCGCGCGTTCGTCGGCCTGGCCGGCAGCGGCTGCCGACTGGCCGACCGTCGCGGTGATCTCTTCCATCGATGCCGCCGTTTGCTCGAGGCTCGCCGCCGCCGATTCGGTGCGCGACGACAGGTCCTGGTTGCCTGCGGCGATTTCGTTCGCGGCCGTGCGCACCGATTCGCTCGCGTCGCGGATCTGCCGCATCACGTCGTTCAGCTTGTCGACGAAGCTGTTGAACGAGCGGGCGATATCGGCCACCTCGTCACGGCCGTCGGCCGGCAAGCGCTGCGTCAGGTCGCCCGTGCCCGAGCCGATCGACGCCATCGCCTGGCGCACTTGCGACAGGCGGCGGAACGCGGTCGTGGTGATCGCGCCGACGATCAGCGACGCGACGCCGACGATCATCACCAGCGTGATCAGCGACGCGGTCAGCAGCGAGCGCATCCCGGCCGTCGCTTCCGATTTGTCGAGCAGGACCAGCGCGTACCAGTCGGTGCCCGGCACGGCCTGCGCGCGCGCGAGCTTCGCGTCGCCGCCGACGTGCACTTCGACCGGCACGACGGCCGCGGCCAGCGACGCGGCGCTCATGCCGCCGAGGTCGGGCGACACGTCGGCGACCGGCTTCAGCGTGAGCTTCGCGTCAGGATGCGCGACGACGTGGCCGCTGCTGTCGATCAACATCCCGAAGCTCGCGGGCGTCGGGTGGATCGACTTCACGTTCGCGATCACGCTGTCCATCGCGACGTCGGCTGCGACGACGCCCTTCAGCGCACCGTCGCGCAGGATCGGCACCGCGAACGTGACGACCAGGTTGCCGGTGCCCGCATCGACATACGGCGGCGTGACCACCGGCTTGCCGGCCTGTGCGGCCTGCTTGTACCACGGACGGCCGGTCGGGTCGTAGTCGGGCGGGATGCCGGTCGGGTCGGAGAAACGGAACACCTTGTCCGCATATCCCGCATAGACGTTCGTGAAACCGCCGGCCGCGGCCATCTGCTTGAACACCGGCAGCGGATCGGGCGACAGCGCGGCGTCCTGCAGCGACGCGATCATCCGGCTCCGGGTCGCGACCCAGTCGCCGATGCCGACCACGTGGCCGCTGGCGACGGATGTCAGGTTGCGGTCGATCGCGTCGTCGTTGTACGCATGCGCGATGAAGTAGTTGATCAGCGTGGTGGCGACGAGCGCGAATACGACGATGGCGACGCACGCGGCAAGAATGCGGGTGCGGATGGACGAAAGCATGGCAACGACTCGGTAAGGGAGCGCGAACGCCCGGTGGACGAATTCACCGGGTAAACGGCATCCGCGCCGCTTTCTTGAGGTCGTGGCGTTATTTCAATGAAACACATGATGAAAGACGCTATCGGCACGCGACCGCGTTTCGGCACGTGCGGCGGTTGCCCGCGCCGAATGCACGCGCATCGGTCGAAGGCCGGCCGCGGTCCGGGCGCACCAGTGGCGCTGGCCGCGGCGGACGGCCGTCAGAGACGGCGACCGGTGCCGGCATCAGGCTCCTTGTGCGGCGTACTGGCCGGCGTGTCGCGCTCGAGTTCGTCCTGTCTGCGCATCCGTTCGCGCAGGTGGCGGATCGCAAACACGTGGATGTAGT
Organism: Burkholderia sp. Bp8998; assembly: GCF_003854235.1. Lineage (NCBI taxonomy): Bacteria > Pseudomonadati > Pseudomonadota > Betaproteobacteria > Burkholderiales > Burkholderiaceae > Burkholderia > Burkholderia sp. Bp8998. The sequence goes on along the minus strand of NZ_QTQF01000002.1, from coordinate 213,423 downwards.
CGTGCACGCGGGCGTCGGACGACAACGCACGCACTTCGTCGTCGAGCATCGTGCGCAACTGGTCGGCGCCGATCGAGCGTTGTTCGGCGGCGGCCTTCAAGGAATCCAGCAAATTGTCCGGTGACATCGACGGCTCCTGACGGTCGAGGAACGAAAGGAAAAAATGACGCTACCTGAAGATTAGAGACTGGACGACCGCCCGGCGTGCGATGCGCCGAAGCGTGTTTGCGCAAGATCATCGGCACGTTGCGTGCCGCCGCGCCGATCCGTTGCGGAATCGGCCCACGCGCAGGATTCGCGGCGCCGATGGCCCGCGAACGACTGGAATGATTGCAACGCCCCCCGAGGCGTGGCACCGGCGTCGCGCGGACCATGAACCGTCGCACGACGCCGGTGCAATGGGGAAGTTAGACCGACCGGAATCCTGCGTCAAGTGATGCGCGCCGGCTGCAATTCGTCTGTTCGAATGCACTGGAGCGGGGCGCCCGGCATAGGGGCGCCCGGCATCGCGCGCGGCAGCCGATCGTCGTCCCGCATGTCAGCGGATTCCGATACCTCATACGCAATGTCTGACATCGACTTCAGCACGCGCCGATTGGCAGCGCGGTCTGCGCGGCGGATACTGACTTCACGAACGATGCGTTCATACCCGGTCATCGCTCAGCCGGCCATCGAGCCGGCGCGCGGGGTCGGGCGCAGGGAGACCAACCATGGCACATCGCAACTTCCCGGCGTGGGACGGACAGCGGCGCACGCGCACGCTGTCCGTGCCCGCCGTGCCGGCCGCGATCCGCCCGCCCGAGGATCTCGACGCGTTGCTCGCGCTCGCACGCGAATCGGGCTTGCTCGTCACGCTCGACGGGCAGATCGGCCGCGAGAAATACCAGAGCGTCGCGGGGTCGGTGCTCGCGCTGCAGCGGTTCGCCGCTGCCCTCTGCGCGCGGGCCGGTGCCGACGCGCAAGTCGCCGTGAGGCTGCGCCGCAAGACGCGCCCCGGCTGGCCGCGTCTGCGCAATCGCACGCCGGGCGGACGAGCCCGCCTGCATCGCGTGCGTCGCCGCGCACGCGCATGCCGCGGCGCCCACCGCCGGCACGACCTGCGAGCGCCTCGCGCCGCGTAAAGGCCTGAATGCAGCCGCCGCCGCACGCGGCCGCGTGATGGCTGCGACGGCTGCGTCACTCATCCGGCACCGGGCGCAGCGCCTGCCGCGATCCACGCCGATTCCGCGATCGCATGATCGCGTGGCGTCACGCGCCGCTCCACACGGCGACATCGACAAAGAAAATACCTGCGAGGAAAAGCGTCGACACGGGGCCAGGAAAGCGGACGGGGTGCGATGCACCCCGTCCGTTGTCCAAGGCAGCCGCCGGCTGCCTACCCTCGTGCCAGAGAGTTCTTGATCGGCCGATGCGCCGCGCGCTGCGCGGCATGGCTCCGGATATCGGTTGAACCGCAGCGGTATCGGACACGCGCCGGTTCGCGCGACTCCAGACCGGACGTGTCGAAGCGCGGCATCGCGTACGGACGACAGGCCATCCGCCGCACACGTAAGCCGCGTGACTGTCTCATGCAACGCGCACGGCGTTTCTGATGCAGGTCAACGAAACGCCGCTTCGCCCCCGTTACGGCGCGATCTTCACGCCGCGCCGCGCACGAGCAGCACCGGCACCTGGGCGAGATGCGCAACCCGACGCGCGACGCTGCCGATCAGCCAGGCCGCGATGCCGCGCCGGCCATGCGTGCCGACCACCAGCAGTTCCGCATGCCAGTGCACCGCGTCGCGCATCAGCGCATGGGCGACGTCATCGCTGGTCGGACGGGTTTCGACGATGCCGCGCTTGGTCGGGTTTCCCGTTGCATGGAACAGCGGGCCGATCCGCGCCAGCGCATCCTCGCCCTCCGCGCGGTACGCATCCTCGAGCGCGCGCACCGGCACGAGATCCGTCAGGCGAACCGCGCGATCGACGACATAGGCCGCATACAGCAGCGTCGTCGGCACCGCGAAGCCGAGCCCGACGCGCACCGCGTGCAGCGACGGCTCGCTGCCGTCGACCGCGAACATCAGGCGCTGCAGCGGCCCGTCCGCCGGCCGCTCGTAGTCGCCCGGCACGATCAGCAGCGCGCAGCGGGCGCGCGCGGCGAGCGTGTCGGACACCGCGCCCTCGACGAGCCGCAGCAGCCCATGGTGCGGATTGGCGCCGACCACGAGCACGTCGGCGCGCCATGCCGACGTGTCGTTCGCGAGTGCGTCGGCTACCGTCCCGCCCGTGAGCGACGTATCGATGATCACCTGCTCGATCGCCGCGCCGCAGCCGGCGAACAGTGCGGCGATGCGCTCGAGCGTCGCCTGTGCTTCGCGCGTCATTTCTTCGCGCGCCGAGGTCAGCAGCGCGTCGACACGCGGGATGTCGGGCAGCACGAGACGCGGATTGTCGATCGCGCAGACGATGCGCACCTGCATGCCGGGCCGCAGCAGCATGCGCGTGTAGCGCGCGGCGGACAGCGACTCCGGCGTCAGGTCGACGGCCAGCGAGATCCGCGCGAGCGGCGGGATGGTCGGGGTGGACTGCATGGCGAAGGCCTCCGTGCGGACGCGTCGTCGCGGACGACGACCGGAGCTTCGCGCGGGCAGCGGCGGACGGCGGACGGCGGACGGACGGCCGACGCGGTCGCGGGAATCGGCGGACGGCCACGCGAAGCGCGGACAAGCGATTCAGAAAGCATATGTCGTCCGGCCCGCACGTGCATGATCGCGATCAATACCCGTGCGGGCCGCGATGCGCCGCGCACGCATGTGCCGAGCGCGATCATGAGGCCGCCGCCGATGATCACCGGCACGAATCGTGACGCGCGCGGAATCCCGCGCACGATTTATTTCGACAGCGTCGCGCGCACCGTATATTCGCCTTCGAGCGCGGTGCCGTGATCCGGCCGCACGAAATACCGCGACGCATCGAGATCGGCCGGCAACGGCTCGACCGGATAGCCGTGCTTCTCCCACGCATCGAGGCCGCCCTTCAGCGCCTTGATGTTGTGGAGCATTTTCTTGCGCTGCATCTTCGCGATCAGGCGCTTCGCGGTCGCCTCGTTCGGGCACACGCAATACACGACGATCGGCCGCTTCAGCAACTCCGGATCCAGCAGGTCCGGCGAATCGAGATCAACCGGCACCGCACCGGCAATCCGGAACGGCTCGCGTTCGCGAATCGCGCGCGGACGCGCATCGAAGATCAGCGGCGGCTCGTTCGACGTCATCATTTCGACCAGCTGCGGCGGGGAGATGCGCACCTGCGCGAGGTAGCGGCGGAACTGCACGCGGCGCACCCAGCGGTACAGCAGGAACGTGATGAAGATCGCGAGGAACGCGTCGAGGATCGTGCCGCCGCTTGCGCGCACCCACAGCACGAACTGGACGATCTGGTCGTGCACGGCCGCGCCGCCGACGAGCCAGAACGCGGCCCACAGCGACGCGCCCGCCAGATCCCAGAACAGGAACACGCCGATGCCGATCGCGGTCGTGCCGAGCAGCGGCGCCGACACGAGACCGAGGCCCGGCAGGAATTTGGAGAGGACGAGCAGCGGTGCGCCGTATCGTTCGAACACATTACGCGCGAAGCGCAGCGTCGTGTCGAGCGATAGCGAGAATCGCACGAGCCCGTTCAGCAAGCGCCGGCCGCGCGTGCGGCCCATGAAGAACCACATCGAATCGGCGAGCATCGTCGCGCCGATCGCGGCCGCGAACATGCTCGCCCAGGACGCCTGCCCCATCGCCGCCATCGTACCGCCGAGGATCAGCATCGGCACGGCCGGCACCGGCACGCCGAGCTGCGTGATCAGTACGCTCGCAAACACGGCCCACGGGCCGAGCGACGAAGGAATCGCAATGGGAAAGTGCCACACGGCGGCGCTCCTGGAAGACATGCGGACCGTGCGACGGGGGCGGCCGCCGATACGGCTGGCAGCGATCGCCGCGGCACGTCCGCGGCCGACCCTGCACCACCGTGCATTCTAAACGGGTTTGGCCGGGACCGCGCGGAACGGCCGCCGCCGGAAGCGGCGCGGGCCGGCGGGCATGGCCGCCGGCGCACTCACGCGTCGGAGCGCTGCGCGAGCCCCGCGACGTATTCCGCGTACGCCGGGAACGCGGCGGCCAGCGCCGTCGCGTCCGCGAGTTCGAATTCCGCAAACTCGAACCCCGGCGCGACCGTGCAGCCGACGAGCGCGACGTGCTCCGGCGACGCGCAGCGCGCCCCGAACCAGCGCCCGGCCGGCACGACCGCCTGAAACACGGTGCCCGGATGCGTGAGCGGGTTGCCGAGCCGGTGGATCGTCAGGCCGTCGTGCTCGTCGAGCACCCACACCTCGAGCGGATCGCCCGTGTAGAAATGCCAGACCTCGTCGGAACGGATCCGGTGCCACGACGAATACGCACCGTCGCACAACAGATAGTAGATCGCGGTCGACGCCGCGCGCGGCGCGCCGTCGGCCGGACGCACGACCGTATCGGCCGCGCGGTAGGTTTCCCGGAAATAGCCGCCCTCGGGATGCGGTTGCAGATCGAACTGGTGAATCAGGTCGGCGGCGGAGATCGGCATGGCGGATGACGTCGGTGAAGGAGTGAACCGGACACGCGACGCACGGCCCGGCCGATCGACGATGCGATCGGCCGACGTCGCGTGCCGCTGCGTCGATCGCCGCGGCCATGCACGCGGCGACCGGATCGCGCGCGGAATGCAGCGCGCGACGATGAGGCGGACACCGGACGATGCTGCCAGAAGTGCGGGCCACGATGCAACCGGCGCTACACGACTACGCTACGCCGTCGCGGCGCGGCGTCTGCAGCGCACGTCGATCGATGCAACGGACGCGCCGCTGCGCTCGCCATCGCGCCACCATCACGCCGGCATCCGCGCGGCAGCCCCCTGCCCGCCGCCGCTCAGGCCTCGGCGCCGCACCGTCCCGTCACGCGGTTGCCGCCGCGGCCGGCTCGTCGTGCCGCACCAGCAACACCGGCCGGTCGGCTGCGCGCAGCAGCGATTCCGCGACACTGCCGAGCAGCAGCCGGCGCAGGCCGTGCCGCCCGCTCGTCCCCATCACGATCAGATCGGCGCCGGCCTCGGCCGCCGTGCGCATCAGCACCACGGCGACATCCTCGCCGTACGCGTCGAGCGCGCGCACGGTGCCCGCCACATGCCGCTGCGCGAGCGCCGCTTTCGCGTCGTCGAGCACGGGCGTCGCCGCATCGGCTGCCGCCGCGTCGCCGTCGCGTTCGGCCGCGAAGCCCGCATCGACGTCGACGAGCTGCGGCCGGTGCTCGACGACATACGCGCACGTGACCTCGCCGCCGGATGCTGCCGCGATCCGGATTGCCTCGTTCAGCGCGAGACGCGCACTCGGGCTGCCGTCGAGCCCGACGAAAATCCGCTTGTACATGGTCCACCCTCCGACCTGGCACGCCGCGCGTCGCGCAAACGACGTGCCCGCCACCGCAAGCCGGCCCCATGCCGGCTCGCCTGCCGAACAGTCTGCCCCACGTGCCGACGCGCCCGTTGACGCGCGTCAAATGTGGCCGGGACGCCCGCTGCCCCGCCCGGCCATCTCATTTTCAGCTGACCCCTATTACAAAAAACGCGTAAACCGCGCACAATTTCAGTTTGAAAATAGACGTCGCACGCGGCCGGTGCGAGTTTTTTCCCGGTTTTGCCGCGCTGCCCGCGTGCCACGGGCGGCCCCGACACCAGAATGGCCATCGAATGACCGCCAGTGGAACCCCGTCGCGTGACGCCCGAGGGCCCACGCGTTTCCAGACCATGTTACGCCAGCCGCTCGCGGCCGGCGTCGTGACGCTGTTCGCCGGCGCGGCGCTGTCGCTCGGCGTCGCGCTGCTCGTTCGCGAGCAGTGGCAAGGCGCCGTCCATACGCGTTTCGAGCGCCGCACGACGCACGTGACGGCAATGCTGCGCCACGAGCTGCAAGGCAGCGTCGCCGTGCTCGAAAGCGCGCGCGGCGCGTTCGCGCTCGCGCCACAGATGACGCCCGAGCAATGGCGCCGGTATGCCGACACGCTCGATCTCGACAGCGGGCGTTCGCCGATCCGCCAGCTCGGCTATGCGCCGCTGTCGCCCGCGACACGCAGCGCCCTCGCCGGCCACGCGCCGATGCCGGCCGGCCTGCTCGCGGCGGGCGCGCTCGTTGCACCGGTGTCGAGCTCGGCCGGCGTGCGCTTCGGCGCGCCGGACCAGGCACCGCTGACCCGCGCGCTGCGAACCGGCGATGTCGCACTCGGCATCCATCCGGCCGACGACGATACGTCCCGCGATGCGCGCACCCTCACGCTGTTCGTACCCGCGACGGCTTCGTCGCGCGCGGCCGTCACGCCGGCCGGCGCCCATGACTCCGGCGCCGCCGGCGTGCTGTTCGCGGAAGTGAGCCCGAATCGCCTGGTCGAGCGCGCGCTCGACGCGGAACGCGGGCTCGACCTGCGGATGAGCGCGGGCGACGATCCGCACCCGATCGCGAGCGCCGAGACGACGACCGACGAAGCCTCCGCCTCGCCCGACCTGATGCGGCGCACCGACCAGCTGAATTTCGGCGGGACCGTGCTGACGCTCGCCTATTCCGCGGATGGCCGCCCGAGCGCGACCGGCGCGCAGCGCGCGGCCGGCACGGTGCTCGCCGCGGGGCTGATCGCGTCGTTCGCGTTCGCGGCGCTCGTCCATGCGCTATTGCGCGGCCGCGCCGGCGCCGCCGATACCGGCGCCAGCAGCCGCGGCATCCTGAACGAGGCGCGGATGATGGGCATCATCCGTTCGTCGATGGAAGCGATCATCACGATCGACGAGAAGCAGACGGTCGTGATCTTCAACCCGATGGCCGAACAGGTATTCGGCGTGTCGGCGATGGAGGCGATCGGCGCGCCGCTGTCGCGCTTCATCCCCGAGCGGTTTCGTGCCGCGCATGCGAAGCACGTCGACCAGTTCGGCGTGACGGGCGTATCCGAGCGGCAGATGGGCCGCCAGCGCGTGCTGTTCGGGCTGCGCGGCAACGGCGAGGAGTTCCCGATCGAGGCGTCGATCTCGCAGATCCGCGATGCGTCGGGCAAGCTCTATACGGTGATGCTGCGCGACATCACCGAGCGGCAGCGCGCCGAGAACGCGCTGAAGCAGTCGCGCGAGGAGTTGCGCGAACTGTCGGCGAACCTGCAGAACGTGCGCGAAGAGGAAAAGACCCGCATCGCGCGCGAACTGCACGACGACCTCGGCCAGCAACTCACCGCGCTGAAGATGGATCTGTCGGTCGTCGAGCAGCAACTGCGCGCGCCGGGCCATGGGCAGCCCGAAGTCGGCGTGCTGTCGCACCTTCAGGGCATGCGCCGGCTGATCGACGCAACCGTCGCGTCGGTGCGGCGCATCGCGGCCGACCTGCGCCCCGTGATGCTCGACGATCTCGGCCTCGTGCCCGCGATCGAGTGGCTGGCGAACGACTTCACGAACCGCTACGGCATCGACGTCGAACGCAACATCGAGACGGGCGGCCTCACGTTCACCAGCGCCGGGGCGACCACGCTGTTCCGGATCGTCCAGGAAGCGCTGACGAACGTCGCGCGCCATGCGGACGCGACGCGCGTCGCGCTGCGGCTCGACATCGAGGAAGGCTACTGCGTGCTGCGCGTCGCGGACAACGGCCGCGGCGCGGCACCCGGCGGCACCGCCCACGAGGACAAATCGTTCGGCCTGATCGGCATTCGCGAACGCGCACACATGCTGGGCGGCAGCGTGACGATCGATACCGCGCTCGCGCGCGGCTTCTCGATCACCGTCGCATTCCCGCTCGGCACCGTTCAACAGGAAACCACCCTCACATGATCAAGGTGCTCATCGCCGACGACCATACGCTCGTGCGCGACGGTCTGCGGCACATTCTCCAGAACGCCACCGGATTCGAAGTGGCCGGCGAAGCCTGCGACGGGCCGTCGACGATCGCGCTCGTGCGGTCGACGCCCGCGCAGGTGCTGGTGCTCGACCTGTCGATGCCGGGCCGCAACGGGGTCGAACTGATCAAGCAGATCAAGGACGAGAAGCCCGCGCTGCGCGTGCTCGTGCTGACCATGCACGCGGAACAGCAATACGCGGTGCGCGCGTTCCGCGCCGGTGCGTCGGGCTATCTGACCAAGGAAAGCGCGAGCGCCGAACTGGTCGGCGCGGTGACGAAGGTCGCGTCGGGCGGCGTCTACGTGAGCCTCGCGATGGCCGAGCAGTTCGCACAGAGCCTGAACGAGCCGGCCGAGACGCTGCCGCACCAGCGGCTGTCCGATCGCGAGTTCGACGTGTTCCGCCGGATCGCCGCCGGACAGACGCTGACCGAGATCGCGCAGGCGCTGTGCGTCAGCGCGAAGACGGTCAGCACCTACAAGACCCGGATCCTGGAAAAGATGCAGATGCCGCACGAAGCGGCGCTGGTCCGCTACGCGATGCGGCACAAGCTGCTCGACGAAACGGACGACGTCTAGCCGACCGGACCAGGCGACCGGACCGGCGAACCGCGCCGGCCGCGCGACGGGTGGGCCGGCCGGCGCGCTACGCAGCCGTTACTTCGCCGGCACCGGGCACGCCAGATCGCCTTCCTCGCAGGACAGATATCCCTTCAGTGTCTCGGTGCGCGTCTTGGTCAGATCGTCGAGGCAGGTCGACACGACCATCGAATACGCGCTGCCGCCTTCGGCGTTCGCGCTGGAGAAGTTGCACTCGGCATCGCGGTAGGCGATCCACGCGCGCTGCGCGTTGACGACCTTCTCGGCCAGCGGCTTCGCATCGCGCAGCCGCGCGGTGACGGCCTGGTAGGTGCGGTTCAGCTCCGCGTCGGATTTCTTGTACGCGCGATCGGCACACGCCGTCATCGCCGCCTGATCCACCGCGTCCGCACAATTCGCCTGTGCATGGGCAACGTTCGCCGCCAGCGCCAGCGCGCACATCAGACCGGTCAAGACACGCATGGATGCTCCTGTTTGTTTTCGTTGAAGTCGTGGAACCTGGTGCCGGGCTTGCCGCCGCGCCTCGGCGCGCGGCGTCGCAAGCCGGCCTGCGATACCCCATTCGCCGCGGCCGCGGCAGCGTGGCGATGCCGACCGCGATGCTAGCGCACGCGCGGCGGATTGTCAGCCGGCGTCACGCGCGCGGCGCATGCAAAAAAGCCCGCACTCACATGAGTGCGGGCCTTTCGATACGGCTTTGCCGGCGGCCGCGCGGCGAACGGCTTAGTGACCGAAGTACACCGACGAACGATCGGCGGCGGCCGGCACGGTCACGCGCTGGCCCGACTGAGACGTCGCGACCGGGTTCGCGCCGTAGCCCGTCGCGTCAGCCTGCGCACCGGTGTTCTGGGCCGCGGCGATCTTGGCCTGTGCGGCCTGGATGTTTTCCGGATAGTTAATCCAGTCGTTCGGGTTGTAGCCGGCTTTTTCGAGCTGGACCAGCTCGGCGCGCACTTGCGCGCGCGTCAGCGGCTGCTGGTTCGATTGGGCGAACGAGACGACCGGTGCGGCCACCAGGGCGGCCAGTGCAACTGCCTTGATCAGCGATTTCATGATGCGTTACCTCCAGATTGTTTTGTCAGGCGCTTCGGACTCGATAGTCGTTGCGCATGAGTGAAAGTCTAGGTGGCTCGGCCATCAGGGTAAATACCTAAATTGCAAATTCACTGTTGACCGAAACCGTACAATTGGCGGGCATTTGGTCTAATCATCGGATGATTATGGCCGCATCCGCACCCAATAGGTGGCGCACCTTCGCATGCCCCGCTCGGGCGGCTCGATCCACCGGGCCGCGGACAACCGCCCTGCGGCTGCCGCGTTTGGCCCGTTGAAACATCAGCGGACCTGATCGGCCTCCGGGGCCCCGGCCGACAGGTCGAACAGCAACGCCTTGAGACAGATCCGGTCGGCGGCGGCAATTTCGTCGAAAGCAGCGTGGTGAAGCGTCCAGCCCGGCGCCGCGGAATCCGCATGCACCGCGCGCACCGTACCATCGAGCGTCAGCAGCGCGACGCGGTCCCCATCCGTATACGGCAACTGCACGCGCAACGGCTCGCCGGCCGCCGCGAGCGGCTGCTCGACCGCGATCGACCATCCGTTCAGGCTGAGATCGTGAACGATCCCGATGCCTTCCGCCTGCGCCGTGCCGCCCGTGCAGCGGGCCGCGATTCGGACCGGAACGCGCGGCTCCGCGCGTGTGCGCAACCGGTCGACGAAGCCCGGCGGGGAAAGCACCATGAACGGCGTGGCGCCCGCTGTCTGCACCGCTTCGACCGTCGCACCGAAGCGCGACACCGCCGACCGGCCGATCGCGACCGCCTCGACGTCGTCGCCGCGGGCAAAGTCGAGCATGACCGCCGGTTGCGGCTCGACGAACAGCGCGCCCGACGCGCCGACCCCGATCAACCGGCAACGCTGCAGCACGCGGGTCGCGCCGACCCGCCGCCGGATGCCGATCGCGGCGCCGGCCGACAGCCCCATGCGGGTGGCCGCCGGCGCGGCGTCGCGCGATGGCACGACGGGCTCGGCGTCATCGCGCCTGCGCACGGGCCGGAAGTGCTCGAACAGGAAGTCATGCTGCGCGGGATCGCGCAGCGTCGTGCCGGCGGGCAGCAGCGCGGCGCCGCCCGCATCATAGAGATCGAAGTCGAGCGGGACGCCGGTGGAGACGTCATCGCGCGCGAGCGCGACGTGATCGGTGATAAGCCGCATCGGAAAGGCGCGGAGCGACCGCGCGAGCTGTCGTGACAACGTTATTACGGCAGCATCGCGCGAAATCTGAACGGCGCGTTACTCCGAACCGCTGGTCGCGTTGGGTGAAACCGGCACCGGCGCCGGGGCAGCCGAAGGCGCGGCGCCCGGCGCGGAACCGAGTCCCCCACCCGTGTTGCCCGGGCTCGTCGTGCTGCCTCCCGCCGCCGGCGGCTGCGCGACCTGAGGTTGCGACGCGCCCGCCGACAACGCAGCGGCCGATGCCGCCACCTCGGACGCCGGAACCCATTCCTCGACGATCCCGCCGGATGCCGCCTCGGGCGCCGACGCGGCGGACGCGGCCGACGCCGCGGCTGCGTCCGTCTCCGGCTGACGCTCGATACGCTGCGTCCTGACAGGCGCCGGCGCCTGCTTCGGCTCGGGTCCGAACCAGCCGTCGAACAGGTCCGTCACGCGTTCGCGCACCGACGCGAACCAGCCGGGCGACGGCTCGGTATCGAATTTCAGCTTCGTGTCGACGATCCGGGCGCGTTGCGCGCGCTGGAAGAAGTCGCCGACGATCGGCAGCGCGCTGTGCGCGCCTTGCCCCCAGTAGTCGCTGCGCAGCGTCACGCGGCCGTCGTCGAAGCCGACCCACGCGCCGGCCACGAGCCCGGGCTGCATCAGGATGAACCAGCCGTCCGCGTTGTCCTGCGTGGTCCCGGTCTTGCCGGCCAGGTCGCCGCGAATGCCGAAGCGCGTGCGGATGCTGCTGCCGGTGCCGCGCGTCACGACGTCGCGCATCACGTCGAGCAGCGTCTTGTCGGTCTCGGCGTCGAGCGCGCGCTCGGGTGGCGCCGGCGCGTATTCGGCGAGCACGTCGCCCTGACGGTTCTCGATGCGCGTCACCATTTGCGGCTCGACGTACAGCCCGCCGTTCGCGATCGTCGCGTACGACGCGACCATCTCCTTCAGCGTCACGGGGCTCGTGCCGAGCGCGAGCGACGGCACGCGCTCGAGCGGGCTTTCGCGCACGCCCATGTCGCGCGCGAACCGCGCCACGGCCGCCGGACCGACCTTCTCCATCACCTGCGCGGTGATCCGGTTGCGCGACAGCGCGACCGCGTCGCGCAGCGTCATCGGCCTGCCCGACGGCGGCACGTCGTCGTTCGGCCGCCAGATCTCGCCGCCCTTCAGCGGAATCTCGACCGCCTGGTCGATGAACGTATCGTCCGGCTTCATCCCGTTCGCGAACGCGACGCCATAGACGAACGGCTTGAAGGTCGACCCCGGCTGACGTCGTGCCTGCGCGACGTGATCGAACGGCTCGTTCGTGAAGTCGCGGCTGCCGACCCACGCGCGGATCTGCCCGTCGCGCGGATCGATCGCGACGAATCCGGCCTGCACGTCGGTCTTCGCCTTGCACAGCGCGCGCATGAAACCGCGGTCGGCGGCGAGCTGCTTCATCGCGGCCGCATCGTTCTTGCCGGCGTCCTGTGCCGCCTTGTACTCGGGCGACTCGCGCATGAAGGTGCGGAACACCTCGTTGTCGGTGCCGCAGCCGTCGCGGCCGCTCCATGCGTTGTTGGCGATACCCTGCAGCTGGTTCGCCTGCTGCGTCAGCGCCTGGGTCGCCATCTGCTGCAGCCGCGAATCGATCGTGGTGCGCACGATCAGCCCGTCCGAATAGATGTTGTAGTCGTTGCGGTCGGCCCAGCCGATCAGCCATTTGCGCAGTTGCTGCGCGAAGTGCGGCGCGGGCCCCGGCGGTTCCTTCTGGCGCTCGAAGTCGATGCGCAACGGTCGGCGCTGCAACTGCGCGAACTGCGCCGGCGACAGCTTGCCGTACTTCACCATCTGGCCGAGCACCGTGTTGCGCCGCTGCAGCGCGCGCTCGGGATTCAGCACCGGGTTGTAGTAGCTGTTGCCCTTCAGCATCCCGACGAGCGTCGCGCTGTCGAGCACGTCGAGTTCGTCGGCCGACTTGTCGAAATAGGTGCGCGCGGCCATCTCGACGCCGTACGCGTTGTACAGGAACGGCACCGTGTTCAGGTACGTCTCGAGAATCTGGTCCTTGCTGTACACGGCCTCGATCTTCAGCGCGGTGATCGCCTCCTTCACCTTGCGCGTGAGCGTCGGCGCGCGGCCGATCTCGTCCGGATACAGGTTGCGCGCCAGCTGCTGCGTGATCGTCGAGCCACCCTGGCGGCTGCCCGAGAACGTATGGAGCGCGGCCGACGCCGTGCGCTTCCAGTCAAGGCCGTGGTGCTGGTAGAAACGATGGTCCTCGGTCGCGATCAGCGCGTCGACCATGTGCGGCGAAATCTGCTTGAGCGACACCCATTCGCGGTTCGACGGCTTGAATTCCGCCAGTACCTTGCCGTCGGCGGACAACACCTGCGCGGGCTGGTCGACGCGCGCCTTGCGGATGTCGCCGATGCTCGGCGTGAACGGAATCAGCAGCAGCACGTACAGCAGGAACAGCACGGGCACGGCGGCGGCCGCGCGCAGCACGCCGCGACGTGTCGGATGACGGAAAGGGTGCCAGGCGCTGGCCAGGACACGCTTGACAGACACGGCGGCAGCGGCCGCGACGGGTTGGGCGCGCGCGACCCATTTGGCACAGAGGTCACGCACTGACGACACGTTTCGGCGATTCACGCGGGTGGGGGATCTGCTGGAAAGGCTGCATCGTACCAAAACTCGCGCGGCACACCGGCCGGTTGCCGTCCCGAGCCCGCGGGAACGGCGTCCGAGTGCGCATTTTTACAACAAAAAAGGCGCGCGCCCCGTGACGGGACCGCGCGCCAAGCCTGGTACAACCGGGAGCCGTGCGCCGAGGGTCAGCGCACGAGAAAGCCGTAGGTCAGCGGATCGCGCTCGTCGACGATCCAGTTCGCGAACCCGCAGATGTGCGCGCTGCCCTCCACTTCCGGGATCACGGCCGGCATGTCGCCGACCGTCGTCTCGCGCAGCACGCGTCCCTTGAACACCGTGCCGACGATCGATTCGTTGACGAGCGTGGCGCCGGCCACGAGCAGGCCGCGCTGGTAAAGCTGCGCGACGCGGCCGCCGGTGCCGGAGCCGGTCGGCGAGCGGTCGACCTCGCGATCCGCGAACACGCAGCAGTTCGCCTGCGTCGAGCCCGGATGGCGCGGCGCGTTCGCGATGATCGTGCCGTAGATATGGTTGATTTCCGGAATCTCGGGATGCACGACCGGATATTTCGCGTTCGCGGCGGCCTTCACCTCCGCGCCGAAGCGGATCAGCTTCTCCACGGCCGCTTCGCGCACCGGCAGGTCGAACGGCGCGCCGTCGACGTAGAAGTAGAACGCGCCGCCGTACGCGATGTCGCCGGTCACGGTGCCGAACGACGGCGTATCGACCGACACGTCGCGCCGCCAGATGAACGACGGCACGTTGACGAAGCGCACCGGCCCCGCGTGCTCGCCGTCCCATTTCACGAACGCCTCGATGAAGCCGCACGGCGCGTCGATGCCGACGCGCGTCTCCGGCACCGTGCGCTGCACCCAGCCGAGCTCGACCGCGGCGGTCGACAGCGCGATCACGCCGTGCCCGCAATGGTCGCTGTAGCCTTCGTTGTGCACGAAGATCACGCCGAAATCCGCGTTCGGCGATACCGGTTCGGTCAGGTAGCCGCCGTACATGTCGGCATGGCCGCGCGGTTCGAACATCAGCGCGCGGCGGATCTCGTCGGCGTTTTCCTTGAGCCACGCGCGGCGCTGGACGATCGTGTCGCCGGGCAGGCGCGGCAGCCCGCTCGTGACGATGCGGAACGCTTCGCCGCCGGTATGGACCTCGACGGTGGAAAGGGATCGGGAAATTTTCATGAGGATCGAAAGCGTGAAGACGAAGGACGGCGCCGCGGCGCCGTCCGGTGACGATTACTTCGCGTACGGCTCGGGCAGACCGTTGCGGATCACGTAGACGGAGGTCGGCGCACCCTTCAGGTCGCCGCGTTCGTCGAACGAATAGGTGCCCGCGACGCCCGCGTAGTTCGACTTCGCCAGCTGCGCGATCAGCTTCGCCTTGTCGGTGGTCGTGCCGGCCTTGACCATCGCGTCGGCGAGCAGCTTCATGCCGTCGTAGTAGTTGACGCCGTAGACCTGCGGATCCGTGTGATAGGTGTCGTGGTACTTTTTCAGGAATTCGCGGCCGGCCGGCGTCTTCTCGAGCGCGACGCCGCCCTGCGCGCAATAGACGATCGACGCGGCCTCGCCCGCGACCTTGCCCATGTCGGCCGAGCAGATGCCGTCGCCGCCGAGCAGCTTCGCGCGCAAGCCGCGCTGCTTCATCTGCTTCGCCATCGGCGCGCCCTGCGCCGCATAGCCGCCGAGGAAGATCACGTCGGGATTGCTGGCCTTGATCTTGGTGAGAATGCCGAGGAAATCGGTGGCGGACGAGTTCGTGTACTCCTGGTCGACGATCTTGATCCCGTTCGCCTTCGCGACGTTCGTGAACTGCTCGGCGACGCCCTGCCCGTACGCGGTGCGGTCGTCGATGACCGCGGCGGTCTTCGCGTTCAGCGTCTTCGCGGCGAAGGTCGCCATCGTGCCGCCGAGCTGTTCGTCGCTCGCGCCGATCCGGAAGATGTTCTTGAAGCCCTGGCGCGTGAGTGCCGGGTTGGACGCGACCGGCAGCATCGGCACGCCTGCATTGCTGTACACCCGCGATGCGGGAATGGCGACGCCCGAGTTGTACGGCCCGAGCACCGCGACGACGCCCTTGTCGACCAGGTTCTGCGCGACCTGCACGCCCGCTTTCGGGTCGGCCTGGTCGTCATCCGACACCAGCTTGAACGTGACCGTCTTGCCGGCCACCTTCACGCCCGCCTTGTTGAGCTCCTCGACCGCGAGACGCGCGCCGTTTTCATTGTCCTTGCCGTTCGCGGCCTGCGGGCCGGTGAGCGGCGCCGAATGGCCGATCATCACGACTTCCTGCGCGTGTGCGGAAGTCAGCGCGCCGGCGGCAACGGCCACCGAAAGCGCGGTAACGAAGTATCGCATGGTGTGTCCCGATTGGTTTTGTGTGAAACCAATGTAGGATACGCGTGGTTACCATGCAAGCAATTTCAAAATGTTTTTTGCGATTCTGGTCGGCTTTCCGACCAGAATGAGGTGGCGCGCATTACTTCGGCGTGATGTCGCGACGGACGCGAAGAATGTGCTGCTCGACGTAGAACGCGGCGGCATCGGCGTCGCCGGACACGATCGCCTCGTAGATCAGCCGGTGCTCGGACACGTAGAGCCGGATCCGGCCCGCGTCGTAGATGCCGTCGTCCTTCAGCCGCTTCCACAGCGGCTGGTCCATCGTGTTCGCGACTTCGTCCGCGATCTTCACGATCAGCGCGTCGCCGGTCATCAGCGCGAGCTGCCGGTGAAACAGCCGGTCGCTTTCGTTCCACAGCGCGCGCTGCTGCGGATCGTCGATATCGGTGACGGTTTCCATCTGCGCGAGATAGCCTTCGGCGACCGGATCGGCGCGGCCGTGCGCGGCCGCGAGGCGCGCGATCGCGGGCTCGAGGATGAGCCGCACGTCGAGCGTCGACGTCGGGCTGAAGTCGGCATCGGGCGCGCTGCGCGCGTCGCCGCGCTGCGCGAGCACGTCGAGCGGCGCCGGCACGACGTAGGTGCCCGAATTGCGCTTCGTGAACACCAGCCCTTCGTTCTGCAACGCGCCGAGCGCCTCGCGCACGGCCGGCCGGCCGACCTGGAACAGCGCCGCGAGTTCGCGCTCCGACGGCAGCCTCGAATCGGCCGCATAGCGCCCCGCACGGATCTCGTCTCGGATCTTCTCGGCAACCTGTTCGTAGATCTGCAGCGGCCGAAAACCGGCTTCGAGCGATTCGGGACGTGCGGACATCATCTGGGGCTCCTGCCCGTCGGGGGTGTGGATCGGGGATAGGGTCGCACTATACCGGAGCGATACCGGCGCCTGTGCGTGCGACGCCCATCTGGACGGATATTAGAACCAAAATCGGCGATCCGCTTGCGTTTTCGGGTTGCCCGATCGCGGTAAATTGGTATAGATTCGATCCAGACCACCTGCCGTCGCGACGGCCGGCTGCCTCCGTGGCTGCGCGATGCGCCCGCCGTCCCCCCCCCACCGACACAACCGACCGACACGATGATCGCCCTCTCCCGGATTCCCGCTTTCGATGCCGCCGAAACGGCCGCGCTCCTCGACTACCCCGCGCTGCTGGCCACGCTCAGGCACGCCGTCGCCGAATACGCGGCGGGCGAGATCGTCAGCCCCGAACGCCTGGTCGTGCCGCTGCAGGCGGGCGGTGTCATGCTGTCGATGCCGTCGAGCGCGCGCGACCTCGCGAGCCACAAGCTCGTGAACGTGTGCCCCGGCAACGGCGCGCGCGGATTGCCGACGATCCTCGGCCAGGTGACCGCGTACGACGCGACGACCGGCGAGATGCGCTTCGTGCTCGACGGCCCGACGGTCACCGGACGCCGCACGGCGGCCATTACCGCGCTGGGTATCCAGGCGCTACACGGCGCCGCGCCGAGCGACATCCTGCTGATCGGCACCGGCAAGCAGGCAGCCAATCACGCGGAAGCGCTCGCGGCGATCTTTCCGGACGCGCGCCTGCACGTGCGCGGCTCGCGCGCCGACAGCGCGGCCGCGTTCTGCGCCGCGCACCGCGCGCAGGCGCCGCGGCTCGCGCCGCTCGACGGCGACGCGATTCCCGATGCGATCGATGTCGTCGTCACGCTGACGACGAGCCGCACCCCCGTCTATCGCGAAGCGGCGCGCGAAGGCCGCCTCGTGGTCGGGGTCGGCGCGTTCACCGCGGATGCCGCCGAGATCGACGCCGATACCGTGCGCCACAGCCGGCTCGTCGTCGACGATCCGGCCGGCGCGCGCCACGAGGCTGGCGACCTGATCGTCGCGCAGGTCGACTGGCAGCAGGTCGCATCGCTCGCCGACGTGCTGCGCGGCGCCTTCGCACGCAGCGGGCCGCTGCTGTTCAAGAGCGTCGGCTGCGCCGCATGGGATCTGGCCGCGTGCCGCACGGCACGCGATGCGCTGGCCGCGCGCCGGCCCGGCTGATTCGACGGCGGCGGCGACCGGCCGCCACCGCCTGCCGCCGCCTGCACCCCGCACGCCCGGCATCGCGGGACGGGCGTCGCCGCCGCCTTCCCGTACGCGTTGTAGGAAACGCCCTACAACACGTCGAAGCGGCCTACACAAACTTCCAGTTCGGCCGATTTCATTTTCGGCGGCGCAACAGGATACTGCCGGCATGAATGCCAGCCTGTCACCCGCCGTCGCGCTCAGGGTGTTCCTCGTCGATCACGCCATCGCCGTCCGGCAACGGATCGCGCTGCTCGTCGGCGCGATCCGCGGCGTCATGGTCGTCGGTGAAGCCGAAGACGGCCAGGACGCATGGATGCACATCCGCAGCAGCCACGCGGACGTCGTCATCGTCGACCTGCGGCTCGCGGACGGCAGCGGTCTCGACCTGATCGGGATGCTGTCGAAGGCCACGCCGCGCGTCGTCACCATCGTGTTGACGAACCACTCGGCGGCGGCATTCAGAGAGGCATGCGCAGCGGCCGGAGCCGATTATTTCTTCGACAAGACCGCCGAATTCGACGCCGCATGCCGCGTCATCGAATCCCTGGTGCACGCTCGCGCGCACCACCCCTGATCGAGCCGGAGTGACTCATGTCTACCGCCACTGCCTGCGCCACCGCCCCGCCCGTCGCGCGTCGGCCCACGACTCCGCTTCGTGCGGTCGCGCGCACGGACGCCGCCAAAACCCCGACCGGGCGCTGCTCGATCTGCGCGATGCGCTCGATGTGCCTGCCGCCCGACCTGACCGCGGACGAGTACGGCCGCCTCGACGCGATCATCTGCTCGACCCGGCAGGTTCGCCAGGGCGACGCGCTGTTCCGCATCGACGATCCGTTCCACAGCATCTATGCAGTCCGTGCGGGCTCGTTCAAGACGGTGATGATGCATCGCGACGGCCGCGAGCACGTGACCGGCTTCCAGATCGCCGGTGAAACGCTCGGGATGGACGGCATCGGCAGCGGCCAGCACTGTTGCGACGCGATCGCGCTCGAGGACAGCGTCGTATGCATCATCCCGTTCGGCGCGCTCGAGGCGGCATGTCGCGAGATGAAACCGATGCAGCATTTCCTCTACCAGATGCTGAGCAGCGAGATCGTCCGCGAATCGAGCCAGATGCTGCTGCTCGGCACGATGTCGGCCGAGCAGCGCGTCGCGCATTTCCTGCTGAACCTGTCGTCGCGCTTCGAGGCGCGCGGCTATTCGGCATCGGAATTCAACCTGCGGATGACGCGCGAGGAGATCGGCTGCTATCTCGGCATGAAACTCGAGACCGTCAGCCGGATGTTCTCGCGGTTCCATCGGGATTCGCTCGTCGAAACACGCGGCAAGCGCGTTCGGATCCTCGACGCGCAGGCGCTCGCCCAGGTCTGACGCACGGGCGCGGCAAGCGTCATTGCGTGCCGGCGCGCGTCGCGACCGCATGCAGCGCGACCGCTTCAGGATCGCCGGCGTGCCAGGCCGACAGCGCCTGTTCGGCTTGCGCGAACGCGCGCTGCATCGTCTCGTTCACGTCGTCGCCGGTGCTGCAGGGCAGCATCACCGGCGCACGATCGTGCATGACCAACTCGAGGCACACGTCGTAGGTCGGGCCGCCGCCGACGGTCGTGCGCGCCTCGATCGTCAGCACGCAATCGTCGAGCCGCGCGCGGAATCGTTCGAGCCGCACCAGTTGCACCCCCGCTTCTGCTTCGAGCGCGGCGGAACCCGCGAATCCGACGCAGACGATCTGCATGCCCACGCCCATGTCGTTCCTCCTGACGCTGTCGCCCGCTGTCGCCCGCTCGTCGACCGCGTTGCCTGTCCCGGGTTTTCCTGTTCCGCCGGCGGTGGAATCCGCCTGTATGCGTGTCGCGCTGCGCGATGACGGACGCGGCGATCGCTGTCCTGGCAGCGTTGTCTTCGCGCACCCGTCGGCGCGTGGCGGTCTACACGCTGAATGTCTGCGACGCCTTCATTTCGATCCACGTCATCCCGGCCCGCAACCCTTCGATCGCGGCCTCGTGCTCGGTCGGGTACGCATGACTGTGCTCGAACGTGTGATGAAAACGCGTTTGACCGGTACCGTGCTCGACCGTCACGCGGCAGCGGAACTCGCCGGATTCGCACTGTCGCGTCTCGATCTCGACCGACCAGTCGCGTTCATGAATCGTGCCTTGCAGTGTCATGCCTCCTCCTGCGGGGTCAGTCATCCATCCGGAAGTGACCGCTGTGCAGCAACACCGGCCGGCCGCCGATTTCCTCGAGCATTCGTCGTGCCATCGCCTCGATCGCCGACCGGTGCGCGTCGAACGCATGCAGCAAATCCCGTTCGAGCAGCGACGGCGCACCGAAATGGTCTTCCAGTGCCTCGGCCGTGATCGCGCACTGCACGCAGCGACCGTCGACCAGCGCCGAAAACGCGACGACCAGATCGCGCGCGCAATATTCGGGCGGTTCCGCTGGAAAGGCTATCTGCATCTGTTCGCCTGTCATCGTCGGGACAATTCATGACATGAGCATAGCGGCCCGCGGCGCCGCACGCTTGACCCACGTCAACCGGTTCGCTGCACCGCACGAAACGACGACCGGCGGGCGCTCAGCCCGCATCCGCGTCGATCGCCGCGCCGCGCTCCGCCAGCAGTTCGCGCAGCACGCTGCGATGACAGCGGCGCTCGTCCTCGCAGTAGCAGCCGATCGAGAACGCGCTCGTCGCCGACAGCGCGGCGAGCAGGTCCAGCACCTTCGGCGCGTCGCCGTGCGCCATTTCCGCGCGGAAGTGCCGCGTGAACGCGCGCCATTCGGCGTCGGTTTCAGCGGCCTGCGCCTGCGCGACGAGCCCGGGGCTCGGCGACAGCGTCGGCAGCCATACATCGTAGTAGTTGCGCGATGCGAATTCCGCCTTGGGTACGCCGCGCGGCGGCCGCCGCACCGTGCCGATCCTCGGGCCCTCGCCGGCCGTGCGCGGCGTGCCGAGCCGTACGATTCGAATAGCCATGCCGCTCCTTCGTCTTGCGTTCGATCCGCCATCGTACCGCCGCGTCGCCGCCGCGCAAGAAAAAACCGGCTGCCTCCACGGGGGAGACAGCCGGTTTCGGCGATGCGATCGGGCGCCCGGGGGCGCGCCGGTCAGACGCCGCTCTTCAGCACCTTGCCGATCGCGTCCGCGACGATGCCGACGTTCGAATCGTTCAGGCCCGCGACGCACATCCGGCCCGAACGCAGGATGTACACGCCGTGCACCTCGCGCAGCGCCTCGACCTGCGATTCGGTCAGGCCCGTGTACGTGAACATCCCGCGCTGCTTCACGTAGCGCGTGAGTGCTTCACCGCTCACGTGGTCGCGCAGGCCGTCGTGGATCGACTGGCGCATCCGCGCGATGCGGCGGCACATCGCGGCGAGCTCTTCTTCCCACTGCTGGCGCAGCGCGGGCGTGTTGAGCACGGTCGCCACGACCTTCGCGCCATAGGTCTGCGGGTTGCTGTAGTTCGAGCGCACCGCGCCGGCCAGCTGGCCCAGCACGCGCTCGGCCGCGGCCGCATCCTCGCACACGACGCTCAGGCCGCCGACGCGCTCGCCGTACAGCGAGAAATTCTTCGAGAACGAGTTCGCGACGAGCGCCGGCACGCCGCGGCGGGCCAGTTCGCGCACCGCGAACGCGTCCGCGTCGAGGCCCGCGCCGAAGCCCTGGTACGCCATGTCGACGAACGGCAGCAGCCCGCGCGCCTCGATCACGTCGATCAGCTTCTCCCACTGGCCTTCGTCGAGATCGACGCCGGTCGGGTTATGGCAGCACGCGTGCAGCAGCACGATGCTGCGCGCCGGCAGCGCGTCGATCGCCGCGAGCATCGCGTCGAATTTCAGGCCGCCCGTCGCTTCGTCGTAGTACGGGTACGTGTTCACCGTGAAGCCCGCGCGCTCGAAGATGAAGCGGTGGTTTTCCCAGCTCGGGTCGCTGAGCCACACCTGCGCGTCCGGGAAATAGCGCTTCAGGAAATCGGCGCCCACTTTCAGCGCACCGGAGCCGCCGAGCGTCTGCACGGTCGCGATGCGGCCGGCCGCCCGCGCCGGATGATCGGCGCCGAACACCAGCGCCTGCACGGCGTCGCGATACGCGGCGAGGCCGACCATCGGCAGGTAGGGCTTCGGGCCGAGGTCGCGCTGCAGCACGGTTTCGGCTTCGCGCACGGCACCCATCACGGGAATCCGTCCTTCGGCATCGAAATAGATGCCGATGCTCAGGTTGACCTTCTGATCGCGCGGATCTTTCTGGAAGTTCTCGTTGAGCGTGAGGATCGGATCGCCCGGGTACGCGTCGATGTGTTCGAACATGGCTATGTCGGTCTCGTTTGGAAGAAGGGTCGTGGTGCCGGTGTCAGCGCGCGGATGCGCCTTCGCGCATCGCGTAGCCCGCATTCTTCTGACGGAAGCGATACCCGATCGCGAGCACCGCGAGCCATACGGGGATCAGGTACACCGACAGGCGGAGATCCGGCGTCAGGTACATCACGACGAGAATGCCGACCATGAACGCCAGGCACAGGTAATTCGTGAAAGGATAGCCCAGACTGCGGAAGGAAGTCTGCTCTCCGGCGATGCGCTTGGCCTGGCGGAACTTCAGGTGGATCAGCGTGATCATCGCCCAGTTGATGATCAGCGCCGACACGACGAGACCCATCAGCACCTCGAACGCCTTGCCCGGCATGAAATAGTTGACCACCACGCACGCACCGGTCGCGAGCGCCGACGCGCCGAGCGCAGCGAGCGGAATGCCGCGCTTGTTTACCGAGCACAGCACCTTCGGCGCGTTGCCCTGCTTCGCGAGGCCGAACAGCATCCGGCTGTTGCTGTACACGCCGCTGTTGTAGACCGACAAGGCGGCCGTCAGCACGACCACGTTCAGCACGTTCGCGACCAGATTGCTGCTCAGCGCGTGGAAGATCAGCACGAACGGGCTGCCGCCGGTGACGACCTTTTCCCACGGATACAGCGACAGCAGCACGGCGAGCGCGCCGATGTAGAAAATCAGGATCCGGTAGATCACCTGGTTGGTCGCGCGCGGAATGCTGTGCTTCGGATCGTCGGCCTCGGCCGCGGTGATGCCGATCAGCTCCAGCCCGCCGAACGAGAACATGATCGCCGCCATCGACATCACGAGCCCCGACACGCCGTTCGGGAAGAAGCCGCCGTGCTGCCACAGGTTCGCGATGCTCGCTTGCGGCCCCGCATGGCCGCTCGCGAGCAGCCAGCCGCCGAAGCCGATCATCCCGACGATCGCGGCAACCTTGATGATCGAGAACCAGAATTCCGTCTCGCCGTACGACTTCACGCTCGCCAGGTTCAGCAGGTTGATCGCGACGAAGAACACCAGCGCCGACACCCAGGTCGGCACGCCGGGCCACCAGTACTGCACGTAGATCCCGACGGCCGACAGCTCGGCCATGCTGACGAGGATGTACAGCACCCAGTAGTTCCAGCCGGACAGGAAGCCGGTGAAGTGGCCGACGTACTTGTCGGCGAAGTAGCTGAACGAGCCGGCGACCGGCTCGTCGACGACCATCTCGCCGAGCTGACGCATGATGAAGAACGCGACGACGCCGGCCACCGCATAGCCGAGCAGCACGGACGGGCCGGCCATCTTGATCGTCTGCGCGATGCCGAGGAACAGCCCCGTGCCGAGCGCGCCGCCGAGCGCGATCAGCTGGATGTGCCGGTTTTTCAGCCCCCGCTTCAGGCCGTCCTTCTCGTTTCCAGAAACCATGTCTTCTCCATTTTGCCCGCCTCCGCCGGAAGCGGTGCGGCGCGCCTCGGTGTGCCCGGCGCTGTTTTGCTGTGCCGGCGGCCGTTCGTGGAGCCGCCGGGTTGGGGACTGCAATCTTCGCGTGGCGACGCCCGCTTCCTGCCGGCAGGCCCGCCAGACTGGCCGCCGTTCACCGCCCTCGTTCGCGTTGCTGCGACCCCACACGAAAATCCGGCGTCAGTTTAGCGTCGCGGCGGCGAAATCGGGTTGCGTAACCCGCTCATGCAAACCCTACATTATGAGATAAGATTGCATCCAGGAGACAGATGAGGAAACAAAAATGCCTGAACCGGTTCTCGATCGCATCGATCGCCACTTGCTGTCGGTGCTGCAGGAGAACGGCCGCGCATCGAACCTCGACCTGGCGAAGGCCGTCGGCCTGTCGCCCGCGCAGACGCTGCGACGCCACCGCCGGCTGGAGGAGATCGGCGCGATCCGCCGTTACGAAACCCGTCTGTGCCCCGATACGCTCGGGTTCGGCGTCACCGCATTCGTGCACGTGACGATGGAGCGCGGGCATATCCGCGACCTGTCGAAGTTCCAGAAACTCGTGTCGGATCTCGCGCAGATCCAGGAATGTTTCTCGGTGACCGGCGACATCGACTACGTGCTGAAGGTCGTCGCGCACGACCTGAAGGGGCTGTCCACGTTCCTGCTCGAAACGCTGATGCGGATTCCCGGCGTGAGCGGCGTGCATTCGAGCGTGTGCCTCGACGAGATCAAGTGCACGAGCGCGATGCCGGTGGAAGGCTGACGCGGCACCGCGTCACGCTGCGCCCGGCGCGTCAGCCCGCCACGCTCACCGCACTGCCTCGAACGCACTGATCAGCAGTGCGCCGGAAGCAATCACCAGACACCCGCCCGCGCGACGTGGCGTCAGCCGCTCGCCGAGATACACGCGCGCGATCAACGCCGCGAACACCACGCTCGTTTCGCGCAGCGCCGACACCGGGCCCATCGGCGCACGATCCATCGCCCAGATCACGATCCCGTATGCAAGCGCCGCGAACACGCCGCCGCAAGCGGCCTTCGCCGTCTCGCCAACCTCCTGCGCGAGCCGCAGCGGCCCCGCGCGCAGCCGATAGTACGCGGCCATCAGCAGCCCGGTCAGCACGAACATCCACGCGGTATAGCCGACCGTGCTGCCGCTTTCCCGCACGCCGATTCCGTCGATCACGCTGTACGCGGCGATCGATACGCCGGTCGCGAACGCGGTCGGCAGCACCTGCGTCATCCGGTGCCGCGCACCGCGGCCCCGCTCCAGCCCGATCGCCATGATGCCGATGCAGATCAGCACGAGCCCGCATTGCGCGCCCGCGTTCAGGCGCTCGCCCGCGAACGCCGCCGCGCCCAGCGTGACGAGCAGCGGCGCGGTGCCGCGCGCAACCGGATACGCGACGGTCAAGTCGCCGTGCTCGTATGCGCGCACCAGCAGCAGCGTATAGACGACGTGGATCACCGCCGATGCGACGACGCAGGCCCAGCTCGCGGGGGTAATTGGCGCGGCGGCCGGCAGGAACAGCAGCGCAAACAGCCCGATCGCGAGCTGCAGCACCGTGGCCGAGCGCAGCCGGTCGCCGCTGCTGCGCACGAGCGCATTCCATGACGCATGCAGGAAGGCGGCGCACAGGACGGCGAACAGAACGGGGATCGGCACGTTGAATACTCGCTGACGGCCGGCAACGCGAAATCGTTGCCGTGGGCCAACCATCGTATGAATGCGTCACGCGATTGTCAAAAAGCAGCGTGGCACGAGATCCCGGATGAACGGCACGCCGTGCGCTGTCGCCCTTTGCTCGCGGCAGCCGCGGCCGTGACGATGCGCACCGCCGAATGTGTCGCGCGGGTTGCATCCGCTCCGTCCCTTTCCGACTTCTTTCGCGGCGCGCGGCGCCGTAATGAAATCGATACCGCAGCGCAACCGCCGCGAAACCACTCCGCCCCCATATCTTCATACCGGGCTGTTCCAATGCCGGTGCACTGTCACGAGCTCCGCGCCGAACCGACACGTCGACAGAGCCGATCTCCACCATCGAACACCTACCTGGAGTTTCCCGATGTTCCGTCAAGCCTTGCTCGTCACCGCTTGCGCAGCCGCAGCGCTTGTGCTGTTCGCCTGCGGTGGCAGCGACGATCCGACGTCGACGCCCGCCGTGTCGTCGCAGGATGCGCTGCAGACCGCCACGCCGATCAAGCACCTCGTCGTGATCTACGGCGAAAACGTATCGTTCGACCACTACTTCGGCACCTACCCGAACGCGTCGAACCCGTCCGGCGAACCGGCCTTCACCGCCAAGTCCGGCACGCCGACTGTCAACGGGCTGACGGGCACGCTGCTCACCGCGAACCCGAACTTCACGAATACGGCCAACGGCACTGACGCCGCGAACCCGTTCCGTCTCGACCGCACGCAAGCCGCGACCGCCGACCAGAACCACGCGTACACGGCCGAGCAGCAGGCCGAGGACAACGGCCTCGCCGACCTGTTCCCGAAATACACCGGCAAGGGCTCGTCCGGCGGCGCCGGCGCATTCGGCACGAAGGGCCAGGTGATGGGCTACTTCGACGGCAACACCGTGACCGCGCTGTGGAACTACGCGCAGCGCTTCGCGATGAGCGACAACGCGTATACGACGGTCTACGGCCCGTCGACGCCGGGCGCGCTGAACGTCGTGTCGGGTCAGACCAACGGGATGCAGATCGTCAAGACGTCGAAGCAACCGTCGATGCTCGCCGCCACCTCGTACTACATCAACGACGGCCAGGGCGGCTTCACGATGATCAACGACGTCGACCCGGGCTTCGACGTGTGCTCGAGCACGACCGACCAGGCGATGATGAGCGGCAAGAACATCGGCGACCTGCTGAACGGCGCGAAGATCACGTGGGGCGGCTTCATGGGCGGCTTCAACCTGTCGACGACCAACGGCAACGGCACCACGGGCTGCGCGCGCAGCACGGTTGCCAGCGCCGTGAACGCCGCGACGGCCGACTACATCCCGCACCACAACTGGTTCCAGTACTACGCGTCGACCGCGAACCCGCAGCACACGCGCCCGAGTTCGGTTGCGGCGATCGGCTCGAGCCTCGAAGCCGACGGCAAGACGGCCGAACCGGCGAACCACCAGTACGACAGCGACGACTTCTTCGCGGCCGTGAAGGCCGGCAACTTCCCGTCGGTCAGCTTCCTGAAGGCGCCGGCCGCGCAGGACGCGCACGCGGGCTACTCGGATCCGCTCGACGAGCAGGCGTTCGTGACGAAGGTCGTCAACTTCCTGCAGCAGCAGCCCGACTGGCAGAACACGGCCGTGATCGTCACCTATGACGACTCGGACGGCTGGTACGACCACGCGTACACCGCGCCGACCCGTGCGTCGTCCGACGCGGTCGACCAGGTCAACGGCAACGGCAAGTGCGGCTCGGGCGGCACCACCGGCGTGAACGGCGGCACGGTGAACGGCCGCTGCGGTCCGGGCGTGCGCATCCCGTTCGTCGTGATCTCGCCGTACGCGAAGCAGAACTACGTCGACCACACGATGCTCGACCAGGCGTCCGTCGTCCGCTTCATCGAGGACAACTGGCTCGGCGGCCAGCGCATCGGCGGCGGTTCGTTCGATGCGACGGCAGGCGACCTGCGCGCGCTGTTCGACTTCACGTCGAAGCCGAATACGGCACCGCTGTATCTCGATCCGACGCAAGGCACCGTGCTGAGCGCGGCGCCGGCGATCTGACCGGCATCGCGTGACCGGTGGCAGCAGGTAGCAGCAGGTAGCAGCAGGCCGGCGCATCGTGCGCCGGCCGTTTCCATTTGATGCGCCACCCTTTCCGCGGCGCCCGACTTCCGACCGACAGCATGACCGCTCGTCCCGCGTTCCCGTCTCCCGACGCATCCGGCGCCGCCGCGCCGCGTTCCCCTGCCCGCGTGCTGCGCCGCGCGGCGTTCGTGCTCGGCGCGGCCGTACTCGGCTACGGCGCGTTCGCGATCGCGTTTCCGGCCCATACGCCGGCGGCGATCGGCGACGTCGTCGCCGACTGGACCGGCGCGAATCCGCATCCCGTCGTGCTGCAGCGCCCGGCCGCGCAGCCGCTGTCCGCGGTCGCGCAGCTCGGGCGCGCGCTGTTCTTCGATCCGTCGCTGTCGGCATCCGGCAAGCAGTCGTGCGCGTCCTGCCACAGCCCCGATCATGCGTACGGGCCGCCGAACGCGCTGGACGTCCAGCCGGGCGGCCTCGCGCTGACGCAACACGGGTTTCGGCCGCCGCAGTCGCTGATGTACCTGTACCGTCAGCCGAACTTCAGCATCGGCCCCGATGCCGGTGAAAACGACGCCGCGCCGAGCGTCGCGCAGCAGGCCGCATCCGCGGCCGGTGTCGTCAAGACGCAGAAGGTGGCCGGCACGTCGGCCGCGCCGCAACTCGTGCCGCAGGGCGGAATGTTCTGGGACGGCCGCGCCGATACGCTGCAGCAGCAGGCGTTCGGACCGCTGCTGAATCCTGTCGAGATGGCGAATGACAACGTCGACGACGTTGCACGCAAGCTCGCGCAGTCGTCGCATCGCGCGCAGTTCGAGCAGTTGTTCGGCGCGCGCGTGTTCTCCAGCCCGCAACTTCTGGTGTCGGAGGCGATGTTCGCGATCGCGCGCTATCAGGTCGAGGACCCGTCGTTCCATCCGTACAACAGCAAGTACGACCGCTGGCTCGAGGGCCGTGCGCGCCTGACGCAGACCGAATTGCGCGGGCTGCGGCTCTTCAACGATCCGGCCAAGGCGAATTGCGCGGGCTGTCACCTGTCGAAGCCCGGCAAGGACGGCCTGCCGCCGATGTTTACCGACTATCAGTACGAGGCGCTCGGCGCGCCGCGCAACCAGGCGCTCGCGCAGAACCGCAACCCGGCGTTCTACGATCTCGGCGTGTGCGGACCGTTCCGCGAGGATCTGAAGGACCAGACGCAGTATTGCGGCATGTTCCTCACCCCGACGTTGCGCAACGCCGCGACGCGCCAGGTGTTCTTCCACAACGGTGTGTTCCACACGCTCGATCAGGTGATGGCGTTCTACAACGAGCGCAGCATCTCGCCACAGAAGTTCTATTCGCACGGTGCGGACGGCAAGGTCGACGAGTACGACGATATCCCGGCGAAGTACCGCGCGAACGTCGACGTGACCGATGCGCCGTTCGACCGCAAACCCGGCGACACGCCCGCGATGACCGCGCAGGACATCAAGGATATCGAAGCGTTTCTCGGCACATTGACCGACGAGCCGGTGCACTGAGCAGCCGACTGACTGCCGCCGGTTGCCGTGCGTGTCGTGTCAGCAGCGCGCGCGGATGCAGAGGAAGGCCGGCGCCAGCGACAGCTCCGCATGGAGCCGTTCCGACACGGCCTTCATCTCGGGCAGCGGCGTCGGTTCGACGAACCGGTCGAGCCGCCAGCCGGCGTCGGCGAGCGCGTTCAGGATATCGCCGAGCGGCCGGCGCCACGCTTCGACATAGGGTTTCGGTTCGCCGAAACCCGACCAGTGGAAACCGAAACGGCTCGTGTCGAAGTACGTACCCTCCCCGCGCGTACGTTCGTCCATCCAGTCGCGCATCGGATGCGCCATCGAGAACACCAGCGTCGCGCCCGGCCGGGCGACGCGCCTGAATTCGCGCAGCGTCGACGCGAGATCGCGCACGTAGTCGAACGCGAGCGAACACAGGATCTTGTCGAATGTGTGGTCGGGCAGCCAGTCGAGCGGCGCCGCGAGATCACCCTCCGCGACGTCGACCGCGAGCCCCGCGCAGCGCGTTCTCGCCAGCGCGACCATCTCGGGCGTGATGTCGAACGCGTGGACGGTCGCGCCGTGGCGCGCGAGGTGCTCGCTGCAGATGCCGGGGCCGCAGCCGGCATCGAGCACCGTCAGGCTGGCGACGTCGCCGAGCAGCGCCAGCGTTGCCGGCCGCTCGTAGAGCGCGTTGTGCGCCTTGGTCGGCGCGATGTCCGCGTAGCGTTGCGCGAAGGTCGCATACACGCGGCGGGCGGATGGTTCATTCGAATCGGTCATGCGGCATCCGTCGGCGGGGAATCGGGGGTTCGATTCTGCACGATGACGGCCATGCGCGTCAGCGTATCGTCGATGCGTGCTCTTGCACGACCGCCATCACATTCACCCGCCGCTCCACCACCTGCTGCGCAAACCGAAACGCAACGAGCGACCCCGCCACCGCCAGCAGCATCGGCACGAGGCTGTCGTGATTCGCGCGCGTGAATTCGAGCAGCAGCACGGCGGCCGTGACCGGCATCTGCATCGACGCGGCCAGAAACGCGGTCGCGCCGACCAGCGCGCACCCGCCGATCGACGCACCCGGCCACACGAGGCTCCACAGCCCGCCGAGCACGACTCCCAGCAGCGCGCCGTTCGCGAGCCCCGGCGTCAGCAACCCGCCCTCGGCGCCCGCCCGCAGGCTGCCCGCCTCGATCAACACCTTCAGCACGAGCAGCGTCGCCGCGAGGCCGATCGTCAGCGTGCCGTCGAAACCCAGTGAAGCAGGCCCCTTGCCGTTGCCGAGCAGTTGCGGAAACCACATCGCGAGCACGCCGATCACCGCGAAGTTCACCAGCGCAAGCACCGGCAGCAACCCGCCCTTCGGCGCCTCCGCCCGCGCACGGGTCGTGAGCCGCACGAAGCCGTACGCGGCGAAACCGAACAGCGGCCCGCAGACGATCGACCACGCGACCAGCGGCGTGCTCAGCACGAACGGCGGCACCGTGTACTGATGTTCGTTGCCGAGCCCGATCCATGCGACAGCGGCCGCGATCGCCGACGTGACGACGGCCACCACCAGCGCGCGCAGTTCGAACGTGCCGAGCAGCACTTCGAGCACGAACACGGCGCCGCCGAGCGGCACGTTGTAGACGGCCGCGAGGCCTGCACCCGCACCGCACGCGACCATCAACCGGCAATCGGCGGGCGTGAGCCCCGCGCGGTGCGCGAGCCGCCCCGCCAGCAGCGAGCCGATCTCGCGCGGCGCGACTTCGCGGCCGAGCGGCGAACCGAGCGCGACGGTGACGATCTGGAGCAGCGCATGTACCGTCGTGCTGACGAACGGCATCCGCGGATCGGCCGCGCGAACGGCCCGGCGGATGCTGACGAGCGGCCGGCCGTACCGGTAAAGCGCCCACCAGCCGCCACCCGCGACGAGCCCGCAGACGACGAGCACCGCGAGCCGGCGCAGCGGGTCGGCCTGGGTCACGCCTGTGAGGAAGCTCTCGGTGCCGACCACGTGCGCCAGGCTGTATCCATAGGCCACATGCTGGATCGCGTGCAGCAGCAACGCGAGCAGCATCCCTCCGAGGCCCGCACCGACGCCGGTCAGGACCGTGACGGCAGCCATCCGCACGAACGGGCTGGCGGACGGCGAAGAAGGCGCGGGAGCGGACGGGAGATCGAGGCGCATGAGATCGGCGAACGAGGATCGACAAGACGACGCGCACCATGCACGCCGCCGTCAGGACCGCATCGTAGGCGTCGACCTCTCATGAGACAAACGTATTTTTCTGATCAACTCATGCATTCTATGAATACATGAGTTGAGGCGAGCCTCGATGGTGTGTGCCGCCTCCCCATCCGACCCGGTTACTCCGGATACGTGACGCGCTCAGGCTCCCGCCGCATGATCACTTTCCCGTGGCGAACCGACAGCGTGGCCTTCACCTGCCGGCGCACGGCCTCGTAGTCGCTGTCCGCGTCGAGCACGACCAGGTTCGCCGGCCGCCCGACCGCGATCCCGTAGCCGTCGCCGAGATGCATCGTCGTCGCGCTGTGATCGGTCACGAAGTCGAGGCAGCGCTGCAGGTCCTGGTAGCCCATCATGTGGCAGATGTGCAGCCCGGCGTCGAGCACGCGCAGGATGTTGCCGTTGCCGAGCGGATACCACGGATCCTTGATCGAATCCTGTCCGAAGCACACGTTCAGGCCCGCGCGATCGAGTTCCGCGACGCGCGTGACGCCGCGCCGCTTCGGAAACGTGTCGAAGCGCCCCTGCAGATGGATGCTCTCGGTCGGGCACGAGACGAAGTTCAGGCCCGCGCGCTTCAGCAGCCGGAACAGCTTCGAGCAATATGCGTTGTCGTAGGAGCCCATCGCGGTCGTGTGGCTCGCCGTCACGCGCGCGCCCATCCCGCGCACGCGCGCTTCTTCCGCGAGTACCTCCAGGAAGCGCGAGTGCGGATCGTCGGTCTCGTCGCAGTGCACGTCGACGAGGCAGCCGGTGCGCTCGGCCAGTTCCATCAGGAAGCGGATCGAGCTGACGCCCTGCTCGCGCGTGTTCTCGAAATGCGGGATCCCGCCGACGACGTCCGCGCCGAGTTCGATCGCCTGCGCCATCAATGCGCGGCCGCCGTCGAACGACTCGATGCCTTCCTGCGGAAACGCGACGATCTGCAGGTCGATCAGCCCGCGCGCCTCGTCCTTCACTTCGAGCATCGCCTTCAGCGCGGCCAGCGTCGGATCGGTGACGTCGACATGGGTGCGCACGTGCTGGATGCCGTGATCGCGCAGCATGCCGATCGCCGCATGCGCGCGCAGCTTCGTGTCTTCGTGCGTGATCGTCGCCTTGCGCTCGGACCAGCGCTCGATGCCCTCGAACAGCGTGCCGCTCATGTTCCAGGCCGGCTCGCCGGCCGTGAGCACGGCATCGAGATGGATATGCGGTTCGACGAGCGGCGGAATCGCGAGACGGCCGCCGGCATCGACATCGTCGGCGCCAACCGAGGTGACCGGCGCGGTTTGCGCGTCGATCCGCGCGATCCTGTCGCCGTCGATGCCGATGGTGAACAGCCCGTCGCGGCCGCGCAGGCGTGCATTGAAGAGGTTCATGTGCGTGCAGGCGTGATGCGGCGCCAGCGCGCCGCGTGGTGGGGAAAACCGGCTCCGGCGATGCGTGCCGCGCTTATTTGAATTCCTCGATCGTCAGCCCGGTCGCCGCGCTCATCTCGTCGTTCGTCACGTCGCGCACGTGCTTGCCGAATGTCCACACATGCCGGCCGGGATCACGCGCGCGATACATGCGATCGCCGTAGAACTGGTCGGCCGGCGCCTGCAGGATCTCCGCGCCCGCGGCACGTGCGCGTTCGCAGTGCGCGTCGATGTCCGCATCGTCGGGCAGGTGCACGTGGATGTGCTGCGTGTTCCGGTCGCCCGTGTCTTCCGGCGATGCGATGAAGTCGGCCCACGCGCCGCCGATCATGACGAGGCCGTCGCCGAACGTCATTTCCGCATGCGCGATGTCGCCTTCCGGCGTGGTGACGACGAGCGAGCGCTCGAAACCGAATGCGCGTTCGAGCCAGGCGAGCGCGGCTTTCGGGTCGCGGTAGCACAGCGCGGCACTCAAGGAAGGACGGCGAGGCGTAGTCATCGGGTGTCTCCGGGTCTCGGCATGGGTCTGCTCATTCTCCACGCGCGCGGCGCCGCAATCAACTCCCACGCCGGCGACCCGCATGTTGTCAATGCGCGACACGGCATGCGCGCCCCTCTCGCCGCTCGCGTCGCGCCGTCGGCGAAAACGTCCGCCATCCGGCCTCCGCACCGATTTGTGAACGCCGTGTGACGCACTCTTGCGCAACTCGCAACGGAGTGCTCGCGCGCCGGCGGCCGGAATCGCGCGACCCCGCCCCTACACTTGCGCCGAATTTTGGTCACTCGTCCCACACGCAGGAGCTGTCACATGCACAAAACGAACAAAACCCTGATCGCCGCCGCATCCGCCGCCGCACTCTTCGCGCCGCTCGCGCACGCACAGAGCTCGGTCACGCTGTACGGCCTGATCGATGCCGGCATCGCTTACACCAACAACGCGGGCGGCGCATCGCTGTGGCGCATGACCACCGGCACCATCAACGGCAGCCGCTTCGGCCTGCGCGGCTCCGAAGACCTCGGCGGCGGCGTGAAGGCGCTGTTCGTGCTGGAGAACGGCTTCAACGCGAACAACGGCGCGCTCGGCCAGGACGGCAAGCTGTTCGGCCGCCACGCGTATGTCGGCCTGAGCCGCAGCGGCTACGGCACGCTGACGCTCGGCCGCCAGTACGACACGATGGTCGACTTCGTCGCGCCGCTGTCCGCGACGTCCGGCGACTTCGGCGATACGGGCTTCGCGCACCCGTTCGACAACGACAACCTGAACCACTCGGTGCGCATCAACAACGCGGTGAAGTACACCAGCGACACGATCGCGGGCTTCAAGGTCGGCGCGCTGTACGGCTTCTCGAACTCGACGAACTTCGCCGGCAACCGCGCGTACAGCGTGGCGGCGAGCTACACGAACGGCCCGCTGAAGCTGGCCGGCGCGTACCTGCAGATGAACGGCACGAAGGGCTCGACGAGCGCGAGCCCGGGCGCGACCGACGTGGCCGAAGCGAAGAGCGTGAGCCAGGGCGGCTGGTCGGTGGGCGCGGACCGCATGCGCACGTATGGCGGCGGTGTCAGCTACGTGTTCGGTCCGGCGACGGTCGGCTTCGTCTATACGCGCTCGCAGTACGACAACACGGGCTCGTTCGGTTCCACCGGCCAGGTCGCGTTCAACAACTACGACGTGAACGTGCGCTATGCGGTGACGCCGGCCGTCAGCCTCGGCGCGGCCTACGTGTATACGGACGCCAGCGTGTCGAACCCTGACAGCAAGCACGGCACCGATCCGAAGTGGCACCAGGTCGACCTGCAGGCCGTCTACAAGCTGTCGCGCCGCACCGACCTGTACGCGGAAGCGATGTATCAGCACGCGTCGGGCCGCGGCTACCAGGCGTTCATCAATACGTCGGGCGGCGCGTCGAGCACCGCGAACCAGATCGTCGGCACGATCGGCATGCGCACGCGGTTCTGAGTTCCGCTCCGCTGGGCGAGCACGTCGCCCGTCAGCCGTGAACCCGTCTTGACGGACGGGTTCGCGCGATGCGGGCGACGCGCACCAATGTTGTTCCATCTGGAAAGCTGCCTGCCTGGAATCGGGGTTTTTGTGCCCGCGTGCGCTGCATAGACTGGCATCGACGGTTCGGATCGCGCATCGATCACCGGACCGGCCTCACACCCCGTCTACAGGAGAACATCGTGAAATCGCTCGTCGTTACCGCCGCCGCTGCCGTCCTGCTTGCCGCACCGGCCCTGTCGTTCGCTCAGTCCGCCAAGTCGCCCGTCACGCGCGCGCAGGTGCTGCAGGAGCTCTACGACCTCGAATCGGTCGGCTACAACCCGTCGCTCGGCGACGCCGGCAACTATCCGGACGACATCATGGCCGCGCAGGAACGCCTGGCAGCAAAACGGCTCGCCGAGCACAAGGCCGCGCAAGCCGCCTATGGCCGGGCCGGTGCGGGCGCAACCGAATCGGGCGTCGCGGCGAAACCCGCGCTGTGAAGGCATGCAGCAACGCCGCGCCCGCATGACACGTGTCCCGCGGGTGCGGCGGATTCCACGAACCGGCCCGTGACGATGCGGCCGGACAGCGTGCCGTCCGGCACGCGGCCCTCCTCTTCCGGTTCCTCTTCCGGTATTCGCCCTCAGGCGGCCTGCGGTTCGCGGTCGATCGCGTTCAGCATCTCGACGTCGCGCGCGATCATCCCCGGCACCTGCGCACGCAGCATCTCGACCCAGGTGCGCACCTTCGCGTCGACGAAGCGGCGTGACGGATACAGCGCATACACGTTCATCTTCTGCAGGATGTGCCCGGGCAGCACGCGCACGAGCGTGCCGTCCTGCAGCGCGTCGATCGCCGAATACAGCGGCAGCATGCCGATCCCGATACCATCGCGAATCGCGAGCGCCAGCGACTCGGCCGTATTGGTCTGCACCGGCCCGGCGACATGGATCTGTTCGACGCCCTCGGCGCCTTCGAGCACCCATTCGTGGGTCGGGAACGCCGGCGTGCAGAGCGTCAGGCACGCGTGCGCGCCAAGATCCTGCGGGCGCGCCGGCGCGCCGTGGCGCTTCACGTACTCGGGCGACGCGCACAGGATGCTGAAGGTCGAGCCGAGCAGGTGCGACACGAGCTCCGAATCGGGCAACGACGACGCGGTGACGACCGCCATGTCGCTCGTGCCGTCGAACAGGTCGGGCATGCGCTGCGACAGCGACAGCTCGATCGATACGTCCGGATACTGCGTGTGATAGCGCGTCAGCGCGGGCATCACGTAGTGATGGCCGACGCTCGCGAAACTGTGCATGCGCAGCACGCCGGCCGGCCGCTCGTGCGCGCAGCTCGCCTCTTCCTCGGCGCGATCGACGTCGGCGAGGATCTGGCGGCAGCGCCGCAGATAGCTTTCGCCGGCCGACGTCAGCGCGAGACGGCGCGTCGAGCGATTCATCAGACGGGTGCGCAGGCGCGCCTCGAGCTCGGACACCGCGCGCGACATCGCGCCCGTCGTCGAATTCAGCGATTGCGCGGCCGCGGTGAAACTGCCCGTCTCGACGACGCGCGTAAACACCCGCATGTTTTGTAGGGTATCCATTCCTGTGAGTCACCTGTAGCGGAGCCGCTATTTTCCTCCAGCGGATGCGGCAGATTGTTACGCGGCCTGCAACTATCGTTTCCCCGCAGCTGCGTTAATGCCCGCGCGCCGCACTCCTACAATCGGCGCCTCACCAGTCGAACGGACCCGTCCGGACGCGCCGCGGCACTTGCCCGGCCCCGTACCGCCCCCCTCTTTCTTCATGAAGCCACAACCTGCGATCGAGCGAACGTCCATCGAACCCGCACGATGGAGGACCTGGCTCGATCCGCTCGGCGATGCCGCGCGCGACTGGGCCGCGAGCGACGGGCTGATCTGGCTGCATCTCGCCAAGACCGTGCTCGCCGCGCTGCTCGCGATGGGCATCGCGATGCGGCTCGAGATGTCGCAGCCGCGTACGGCGATGACGACCGTGTTCGTGCTGATGCAGCCGCTGTCGGGGATGGTGTTCGCGAAGAGCTTCTACCGCGTGCTCGGCACGGCGGCCGGCCTCGTCGGCGCGCTCGCACTCAGCGGGCTGTTCGCGCAGCAGCCGGAGTTGTACATGGCCGGCATCACGCTGTGGATCGGCGGCTGCATCGCGCTCGCGGTGCGCAATCGCCACTTCCGCTGGTACGGGTTCGTGCTCGCCGGCTATACCGCCGCGCTGATCGGCCTGCCCGCGGTGATGACGCCGCAGACGCTGTTCCAGTCCGCACTCACGCGCGCCGCGGAAGTCGCGCTCGGCATCGCATGCTCCGGCGCGGTCAGCGCGCTGATCCTGCCGCTCAGTTCCGCGAAAGCGCTGATGCGCTCGCTGACCGCCCGTCACGTGAAGTTCGCGGCTTTCGCGGCCGGCGCGTTGTCGGGCGACCTCGCACGCGGCGACTTCGAGCGGCGCTTCGCCGATTTCGTCGACGAGATCGTCGGCTTCGAGGCCAACCGCGCGTTCGCGTCGTTCGAGGATCCGCACATTCGTGCACGCAGCCGCCGGCTCGCGCGGCTCAACAGCGAGTTCATGAATGCGTGCACCCGCCTGCATGCGCTGCACCAGCTCGTCAAACGCTTGCGCGCGAACCGGTCGGACGCCGTGCTCGACGCGCTCGCGCCGCACATCGATGCGCTCGCGCAGCGGATCACCGCGTTGCGCGACGAGCGGCAGCGCGGCATCGCGTCGACCACCGGCGCGCTGCTCGAACTGCGCCGCTTTCACGGCGCGTTGCCGAAGGCCGCACGCGCATCGCGCCGCGAGATCGAGGATCACGCGGCCGGCGGCCTGCTCGACTTCGATACCGCGATCGAGCTGATGTATCGCTTCATCGGCGAGTATCTCGGCTACGCCGACACCAACGCGTCGCTCGACCGTGACGATCACGCGTTCGAACGCTCGGTCACGCACTACGCGGTGAAGACCAATTCGTTCTTCGTCGGCTTCGCGTTCCTGCGCACGCTCGTCGCCGTCGGCGCGATGAGCGCGTTCTGGATCGCGTCCGAATGGCCGAGCGGCTCGCTCGCCGTGATCGCCACCGCGATCGCGTGCGCGCTGAGCTCGACGTCGCCGCGCGCGCCGAAGTTCGTCGCGCAGATGGGCGTCGGCGCGGCGTTCGCGACGGCGGTCGGCTACGTGTTCCTCTGCTACGTCTATCCGAACATCGACGGCTTTCCGCTGCTGTGCGCGGCGCTCGCGCCGGTGCTCGGCCTCGGCGCGTTTCTCGCGATGCGTCCGGGCCTGTCCGGCTACGGGATCGGCTTCGCGGTGTTCTTCTGCCTGCTCGCGGGCCCCGACAACGCGATTTCATATACCCCCGAGGTGCTGATCAACAACGGTTTCGCCGTCGTCGTCGCGATGCTGGCGTGCTCGATCGTGTTCGCCGTGGTGTTTCCGACTCACATGCCGTGGCTCACGGCGCGTATCGCGCACGATCTGCGCCGTCAGGTCACACTCGCGTGCGAAGGCGCGCGCGAGGGCCTCGCGGCGCGCTTCCAGTCGAGCACGCACGACCTGATGGCGCAGCTGCGCACGCTGCTCGTCAAGCGCACGCGGCAGCATCGCGACGCGCTGCGCTGGATGCTGTCGACGCTCGAGGTCGGCCATGCGGTGATCGACCTGCGCGACGAGCTGCACGGGTTCTGCGAATCGAAACCGCCGCAGACCCTGCGCTGGACCGCATCGATCGACGCGGTGCTGCGCGAGCTGCCGCGCTTCTTCGACGATCCGACGCCGCGCCACCACGCGCGCACGCTGAAATCGGTGAACCTGGCGATCCGTGCCGCGCAGCACGCGCTGCATGCGTGGTACGCGGTGCCCGAGGCGCGCCACCGCATGCAGCGCATCGTCGGCTGCCTGCACTTCATCCGCAGCGCGCTGCTGGACAAGGACGCGCCGTTCAACCGCCACCGTCATTGACGGTCGATGGCGGCCGGCGGCGATCGATGCGTACGCAACGTCACCCTTGTTCCGATTGGAAATAAGCTCTGCACCCGCGGTGATTAATCTTCAAGCAGTGCGAGCCTATAGTTTCCTCACTGCCAGCGAGACTGGCACTGACCCAGGAGAAACCGAAATGAAGCCGCTGCACCTCGCCCTCGTTGCCCTGTCGCTCACCGCCGCTGTCGCGCATGCCCAGCCCGCGCCGGCCGAGCTCGCGCAGCAACCGGCGAACCGCGCCGAAGCCGTCCAGGCCGCAGGCCGCGTCGATCGTGCGCAATCGAAGCAGGAAGACCCGAACGCATGCGTCGGCCCCGTCAGCTTCTGCAACGTCTACTTCGGCAGCTGAGCATGACGCCGCGTCGTCACGGCCAGGCCCGCCGCGCGCGCATCGCGCGCATCGCATGCGCCCGCGCACGACGCGCCGGCCGCTCGCCGCACCGACACTGCCCGCCACGCCGCTTCGATTGAAGCGGCGCATGCCGTTTCAGGCGCCGCGCCCCGGCCGCCACCCCACGTCGCGCAACGCATCCAGCAAGCGCGGCTGCCCCAGCCCTTCGACCCGCGCACCGCGCGACTCGACGTCGCTTCCCGCGACCAGCGCATTCACGATCGCTTCCTCCACCGCTTCCGCCGCCGCGACGAACAGCGCGGAGATATGGTCGTTGTTCACCATCTTCACGGCCGTCGTCGGCGCGCCCTTGCTGCCGTAGTTCGCGACCGGCAGCCCGTCGTTGCCCGTTGCGAACGCAACGAAGATGTCGCCGCTCGAATCCTCGGTGCCGCCGCCGACGCGGGCCAGCCCGACGCTCGCACGCTGCGCTAGGCGCGTGCACTGATGCGGCAGCAGCGGCGCGTCGGTCGCGATCGTGACGACGATCGAGCCCATCCCGGCCTCGCCTTGCGCATCGGGTGCGCGAAATGGCGAATGCACGTGCCGCAGCACTTCGCCGACCGGGTAGCCGGCCACGCGCAGCATCTCGCGCACGCCG
This sequence comes from Burkholderia sp. Bp8998, assembly GCF_003854235.1. NCBI lineage: Bacteria > Pseudomonadati > Pseudomonadota > Betaproteobacteria > Burkholderiales > Burkholderiaceae > Burkholderia > Burkholderia sp. Bp8998. Next base: position 173,943 of record NZ_QTQF01000002.1, on the reverse strand, counting down.
TAGTTCGCCTGCACGAGCGCGCCGACGGTCCAGCCGCCCGCGTCGGCCGCCACCACCCGCGACGCGGTGCCGATGCCGCCCTTGAACTCGTGGCAGATCATCCCCGTGCCGCCGCCCACGCCGCCTTCGGCGACCGGCCCCGACTGCGCGGCGGCCAGCGCGCGCTGCACGTGCGCGGCGCTCACGTGCTGCCCCCAGATATCGTTGAGCAGACCGTCGTAGGTTTCCATCACGACCGGCATGCACCAGTACATGCGGCCGGCCGCCGCTTCGCGTTCGTTCGCGACCAGCGCATCGCGCACCGTGCCGACGCTGTGCGTGTTCGTACAGGCGATCGGCGTCGTCAGCAGGCCGGCTTCGCGGATCCATTCGAGCCCGGTCGCGTCGCCGTTGCCGTTCAGCACGTGAACGCCCGCGAAGCACGGCGAATCGTGCACGGCGCTCGCGCGCGGCTCGATGACGGTGACGCCGGTGCGGATCGATGCGTCGCCGTTCTCGACGTTCAGCGTGCAATGTCCGACCCGCACGCCCGGTACATCCGTGATCGCGTTGAAGCGGCCCGGCGTGCCGAGTCCGATGCGGATGCCGAGATCCCTCGTGCGCATGATGCAGTTCCTCCAGTCTTTCAATGGTTCGGTGTGTCGGCAGGTTCAGAGCGAGCGGAACGCATCGCTGTGGCGCGCCCAGACCGCATACATCACCAGCGCGGCCACCAGCAGCCCGCCGATGATGATCAGGTCGGTCGGCTTCGTCGCCGTCGCCAGCGTCGTGTTGAGCGTGTACGCGGCGCCCGCGACCGCGACGAGCGGCGTCACGGGCCACAGCGGCATCCGGTAATGATGCTCGACGTCGCGGCGCACGAGCCGGCTCGCCAGCGCGGCCAGTCCGACGACCAGGTAGATCAGCAGCAGCAGGTCGACCGTGAACGCGGTCAGTTCGTCGAGGCTCGACACGAACACGAGCCCCGACGACGGCACCGCCAGCGCGAGCGTCGCGAGCCACGGCGACTCGAAGCGCGGATGGATCGTCGAGAACGCGCGGTTGCAAGTGCGCGACCAGAGCGCATGCCGGCCGCTGCTGTACAGCAGCCGCCCCATCGTGATCACGATCGCGATGATCGCGTTGAACACCGACAGGAAGATCCCGCCGCTGACCACGCGCGACACCGCCGGGTTGCTCAGCGAGCGCACGACATAGCCGATCGGGTCCGCGCTCTTCGTCAGCTCCGTCAGCGACGGCGCGCCGAGCACGATCGCGGTCAGCGGAACCAGTTCGACGACGAGGATCACCAGCAGCGAATAGATCACCGCCTTCGCGACGTTGCGGTTGCCGCCGCGCAGGTCTTCCGCGAGATACGCGGCGGAGCCGAAGCCGTTGTAGCAGAAGATCGCCGTGCCGATCGCGGGCACGATCGCCGCGAGCGTGGCCGGCACCAGCGCATGGCCGCTCGCGACGACCGGCGCGACCAGCACGTCGGTGCCGCGATGCGGGGAACCGAAGCCGAGCCCCGCGATCAGCATCAGCACGCCGATCTCGACGACGAGAAACGCGCCGGTGATCCACGCATTCGTCTTGATGTTCAGCATGCCGAGCACATAGCTGAGCAGCACGATCGTGAGCGCGACCGACTGGTTGCCGAAGTGCGTGCCGAGTGCGTTGTTCAGGTAGGGCGCGGCACCGCTCGCGAGCACCGCGGGAATGAACACGCTGACGGACAGCACCGTGATGAAGGTCAGGTAGCCGGGCAGCGTGCCGAACACGCGCTTGGCCATCACGTATTCGCCGCCCGCGCTGCGGTGCGCGGCGCTGAGTTCCGCGTAGCAGAGTGCGAATGCGAGCGCGAGCACGCCGCCGAGCAGGAACGACAGCACCGCGCCGCTGCCGGCCTGCTGGATCGCGAACGGCGCGATCACGAAGATCGAGCTTGCGGGCGTCACGCCCGACACGGTGATCATCACCGCGTCGCGCACGCTGAGCGTCTGCGACAACGCGCGCGGCGCGTCTTGCGTGGCAGGCGTCGCTTGCAGCGTGCCCGTCGATTCCGACATCATCGCCATTTCGTTCTCCTGTTGCTCCTATCCTGCTCTTTTTTGAACGCCCATACTCGGGCCCGATTCATTGCGTGGCAGTCTAGGAAGCCAAATTCAGGACCGCTATTCCCCCTTCGTGTTACGCCCTCCGGTGGTGGTATGGATCGACTCTTCTCCGAAATCGCGATGCACCAGGCGCTCGGCCGCGCGATCGATCATCTCGGCCAGCCGCGCTTCTGGCGTTTCCTGGTGCTGCTGCTCAACGAAATGGTGCCGTTCGACAACGCGCTCGCGACCGCGATCGGCCGTGATGGCGTGCCGCTCGTGCTCGACGAATACGACACGGGCGGCACCGACAGCGCATCGCCGGTGCCGCTTTACCTGAATGGGTTATATCTGCTCGATCCGTTCCTGCAGGCCGCGCACGACGGGCTTGCCGACGGCTGCTACCGGCTCGAGGAGGTCGCGCCGGACCTGTTCCGGCAGAGCGAATATTTCCTGAGCTACTTCCGCGACGCGGTCGGCGACGACGAGATCCAGATCCTGCTGCGGCCGAATCCCGACCTGCTGCTGTCGTTGTCGCTCGGCGCGGCCGCGCGCTTCGACGTCGAGCCGCTCGGCAAGCTGACGGCCGCGATGCCGTGGGTGCTCGCGACCATCCGGCAGCACTGGCGGCTGGTGGGCGATGCCGCGCGCGCGACGCCCGACGACGATCTCGGCGCGCGCGTCGAGCAGGCGCTCGCGCGCTTCGGCGCGGGCGTGCTGACGGATCGCGAGATGTCGATCGCGAGAATGGTGCTGCGCGGCAATTCGTCGAAGGCGATCGCGGAGCGGCTGGCGATTTCACCGGAGACGGTGAAGGTGCATCGGCGGCATCTTTACGCGAAGCTCGGGATCTCGTCGCAGCCGGAGCTGTTTTCGCGATTCATTCAGGCGCTCGGGGAGGATGCGGCCGGCTGAGCGCGACGCCGGCGCGTCACGACCGCGCGTCGCCCACCGCCCGCCCCGTCGGCGCGATCGCCAGGTGCAGCGCGCGCTCGGGCCGCAGCGTGACATTCAGCGTCGCGCGCGGCGGCGCCATGCCGGACGGCACGGACAACGCATGACGCTGCAGAATCATCGCGGCCACCACCGTCATTTCCGTCATCGCCAGATGCTGGCCGAGGCACACGCGCGGCCCCGTGCCGAACGGCATGTACGCGCCGCGCGGAATCGCCGGCGCATCGTCGGCGAAGCGCTCGGGCCGAAAGGCCTGCGGTTTTGCAAACCATCGCGCGTCGTGGTGCACGAGCCGAATCGGCAGCATGAACAGCGTCCGCGCGGGAAACTGCCACGCGCCCAGCGCGACCGGCCGCAATGCGCGGCGGCTGATCAGGATCGGCGCCGCCGGGTACAGGCGCATCGTTTCCTCGAGCGTCTGCGTCAGGTAGCGCAATGCGGGGCGCGTGTCGGCGGTCGGCGCACGGCCGCCCAGCACGCGCACGACCTCATCGCGCGCGATGGCCTGAGCGGCCGGATTCGCGGCCATGTTCCAGGCCCACCACGTCAACGTGGCCGCGGCCGTCTCGTGGCCAGCCAGGAAGGCCGTGATGCACTCGTCGTGCACGGCGCGCAGCGGCCATGCGCGCGTGTCGGCACGATGCAGCCGCAACAGGCGCGACAGCAGGTCGTCCGGCCAGCCGTGCTCCGGCATGTCGAGACGCGCATGCAGTTGCCGGTCGATCAATCCGTTCAGCACCGCCCGCGCCCTCGCCTTGCCGCGCTTCCACGGCATCCAGTCCGGCGCGCTGGCCGGCTGGTAGAACTCGGCGTTCGCCGCCGCGCTCACCGTGCGCACCGCATCCTCGGCCACGCGTGCATCCGCGCCGATCGCGTTTGAAAACATCGTGCGCATGATCACGTCCATCGCCAGCGACGTCAGCGCGCGCTCGATCGGCCAGTGCGCATCGTGCGCCGGCCACTGCGCGAGCGCATGAGCGGCGGTCGCGGCAATCGACGGCACGAATGCCTGCACCGGCTTCGGCATGAAGTTCGGCAGCAGCGCGTGCCGCTTGTCGCGCCATGCATCGCCCTCTGCGACCAGCACGCTGTGCCCGTGAACCTGCGAGAGCACGCGGATGCCGCGCTCCCAGCGCACGAACGCATCGTGATGCGTGACCAGCAGTTCGCGCACGAGCGCGGGATCGGTCACGACCACCGCATGTTCGGGCCACATGCGCAGGTGCACGACGTCGCCATGCGCGCGCTGCCAGCCCGCTAGCGCGCCGGTCAGGTCGCGCGACATCGCGCGCAGCAGCCGCCACCCCGTCAGGCCGGCATGCGGCCCCGGCGGCCATACGCCGGGCGGGTGAAGTGCGGGCGACGCGCCGGCGGCGTCCGCATGAAATGGGCATCGGGAAGAGGATCGTGTGTTCATGGGCCGGATTGTCCGGATCGACACACGACCGGTCTTGAACGCAAACGACATCGACACGTGCGGCCCCGGTCCCTATACTCCGGCGTCATGCCCTCCGTTCCGTCTCCGACTCTGCCGCCGTGTCCCGATCCGCTCGCGCGTGCGCCGCGCGTGCTGTGCGACGGCCTGCAACCGTACACGCGGCTGTATCCGCCGCCGGCCGCGCTGCAAGGCGCGGTCGTCGCGATCATCAGCCGCGACACGCGCGGCTTCACGCTAAGCGACGCGCAGCGGCTCACGCATTTCCCCGCGTCGCCGATCGTCTGCCTGTCGTGGTATCGCGGCTTCGACGTCGGGCTCGTCCAGCGCACGAGCGACGGCCCCGTGTGGCGGCCGTTCGGTGCATCGGCGACGCTGTCGGGCAGCCAGTCGATGCCGGTCGCGAGCTGGGCGCCGGCGAGCGGACAAGGCGGTATCGTCTGCCTGCATGCCGATGCGGCGCGCGCGCTGTTCGGCATTGCGTTGCCGACGATCCACGACACCTTCATCGACGCGCATGCGTGCCTCGACGACAACTGGCGGCCGCTGCTCGATGCGCTGGCCGATGCCGAGCACGACGACGCCGTGCTGGCCGCGCTCGACCGGTACCTCGCGCCGCGCTGGCACGCGCTGCGCGGCAGCGTGTCGCCGCTGTCGTCGCTGCGCGAGGCGGGGCGCAGTTGGGTCGGGCGTCTCGCGTCGAAAGCGCGCGAATGGCGCTACACCCACAGCCCGCGTCAGGTCGAACGGCGCATCAAGTCGTACAGCGGGCGCTCGTTGCGCGACTGGCAGACGCTGGTCCGCACGGAAGGCGTGTTCTTCGCCGCGCGGGACCGGCGGGACGCCGGACAGCCGGTCGACTGGGCCGCGCTCGCGCTGGACGAGGGGTTCGCCGACCAGGCGCACCTGAGCCGCGCGACGCGACGCATCACCGGCTTCTCGCCGACCGAGTTCGTGCGACGCTTCGCCGAGGACGAATCGTTCTGGATGTACCGGCTCTGGGTGTGACGGGCAACCGCCCGTCACGCATCAACCACCCGTTTCGATGAACCCGCCCTCGGGCGCCTGGTGCGGCACGTACCAGCCGAAATACACCTCGGCCTCGACGATCCGGCCGTCGCGCACGCGCAATCGCTCCGCATTCCGGAACCGCCTGCCGGCAGTCGTTGCGGCTTCGTACACGACGAACACGTATTCGCCGTGCACGGCGACGTCGACGAACGCGAAACCGGCAAGCATCGCGCTGTTCGGCCAGCAGCGCGCCAGATAGGCGTCGCGGTCGAGCCGGTTGTCGAGCGGGCTCGTGAAATGGAAGTCCGGCGCGATCAGCGCTTCGATCGCATGGCGGTCCTTGTCGACATAGGCGCGATAGCTGGCGCGCGCAACGTCACCGGGGTCTTCAGGCATCGTCGTTACCTCCGCGAAGGGCCGGGGTGGACGCGACCGCGCGCGTCGCCCCGCGGCATCGTTCAAACGCATCCGGACGGCACGCAGGGCCACGACGGATCCCGCGCTGGCAGACCGACGCGCACGCCACGCCCGATGCCATTCACGATTCCGCACCAGCCGATCGCTGCGCCCCCTGTGCGCCCGCCGCGCGACGCTTCCGCCGCGAGCACCGATGCCGCGGTTGCCCGTTTCCGCACGCGCGGGCATGATGTCCGCCAGCGTGCCGGCCGCGTTCGTCGGCTTCGGCGGTCATCGGTGCCGCGATCGGCATGCCGTTCATGCACCGCCCACGGCATCATCGAGCAATCCGCGTGCCGGCCCCGGCCGCCCACCCCACCGAGCCCATGTCACTACGCGCATTCAGAACGCTGGTCGCGATCGCCCGATACCGGACCTTCGCGCGCGCCGGCGAAGCGATCGGGCTCACGCAGTCCGCCGTGAGCCTGCAGATCAAGACGCTCGAGAGCGAATACAACGTCCGGCTGTTCGACCGTTCGCGCCGCCAGCCGGTACTCACCGAAGCCGGCAACATCCTCGTCGCGCAGGCCGAGCAGGTGCTCGCGATGGTCGACCGGATCCCCGACGCGCTCAGCGACGAGAAGAAGCTCGTCGGCCGGCTGCGGATCGGCGCGATCCAGACCGCGCTGTCCGGCCCGCTGCCCGATGCGCTGCTCGCGCTGCGCGCTGCGCATCCGTCGTTGCGCGTGCACGTATCGGCCGGCATGTCGGCCGAACTGGCGAACCGCGTCGCGGCCGGCGAACTCGACGCGGCCATCACGACGCGCCCGGTGCGCCCGCATCCGGCGGAACTGACGTGGACCACGCTGTACGAAGACCGCTTCTGGCTGCTCGCGCCGCCGGACTACGCGGAGCGCGATGCGGGCACGCTGCTCGAGGCGCTGCCGTTCATCCGCTTCGACGCGCAGGCGTGGGCCGGCCGGATGATCGCCGCCGAACTGCGCCGCATTGGCGTGCGCGTGCGCGAGGAGATGGTGCTCGACAGCGCGGAGACGATCGCACGCATGGTCGCGCGTGGGCTCGGCGCGGCGATCGTCGCGCTCCCCGACTCCACGCTCGCGCGTCTGCCGCCCGTCACGCGCTTGCCGTTCGGCCAGCCGCAGATGGGCCGCGCGGTCGTGCTGCTCGAACACCAGTCGCGTCCGGCCGAGCGTTTCGCACGTGCGCTCGCCGCCGAAGTCACCGCGTCATCGATGAGAATTTCTCATTGAACACCCGATAATTAACCATTATTCCTGCTGCATCCGCGTGTTAACTTGGCGGCATCGTCACTCTTTCGAATGCGTGCCGCCATGTCGCCCGCCGGATGGATTCCCGCTTCGTTCCGCTGCGCCGCCTGCCGGCCGTCCCCCCCGCCTCGCCTGAAGGCGCGTCGATGATCGGCCCGATCCTGCTCGCGCTCGCGCCGGTCGCGCTGCTGGTCGCGTTCGGTCACGGCCTCCGGCGCACGGGCTTCATCGCCGATGCGTTCTGGCCGCAGGCCGAGCGGCTTTGCTACTACGTGCTGCTGCCCGCGCTGTTCGCGGACGGTCTCGCGAATGCGCGGCTGCAAGCACTGCCCGTTCTGCCGCTCGCGGCGGCACTGGTCGGTTCGACCATGCTCGTCGCGGCGCTTCTTCTGCTGGTCCGCCGGTTCGTGCAGGTCGACGGCGCCGGGTTCACGTCGGTGTTCCAGGGCGCGGTACGCTTCAACAACTATGTCGGCACCGCCCTCGCCGCCGGACTGTTCGGCGCGCACGGCATCGCGCTCGCGGCCGTGTGCGTCGCGGCAATCGTGCCGACCGTGAACCTGATGTGCGTGCTGGTGTTCGCACGCTACGGCGACACGCGGCTCGGTGCCTGGGCGCTCGTGCGCCAGATCCTGTCGAATCCGCTCGTCGTCGGGTGCGCGCTGGGGATCGCGATGCAGGCCGCCGGCATCGCGTTTCCCGCCGCCGTCGAACCGGTCGTGCGCGCGCTCGGCGCCGCATCGATGCCGCTCGGCCTGCTGTGCGTGGGCGCGGCACTGAAGTTCGACGCGGCCCGCGCGTGGATGCAGCCGATGTGCATCGCGTCGGCGTTCAAGTTCATGGCGATGCCGCTCGCCACGCTCGCGGCCGGCCGCCTGCTCGGGCTCGGCGATGCCGCGTTGACCATCGCGCTGCTGTTCCAGGCGCTGCCGACGTCGTCCTCGTCGTACATCATGGCGCGCCAGCTCGGCGGCGACGCGCCGCTGATGGCGGGCATCACCGCATTCCAGACGATCGCCGCCGCGCTCGCGATGCCGGCCGTGCTGACGGCGCTCGCGTCGGTGCCGGTGTTGCGCTGACGGCCCGGCACCGGCCCCCGAACGCACTCAGCAACGCGCCCCCCGTTCGGGGACGGATGCCGAATCCCGCCGCACGCGCGCCACCGCTGCGTCGTTGCGCGCGACCTACGCGCCGCCGATGCGCCCCCGGTTCTTCTCGCAGCCCTGCCAAAAACCGCCTATGGTGAATGAAGCGGGTCGTTCAGCCGCCACTCGACCTTGCGTCGCTCGCACCGGCTGCCACGGCGCCGTGTTCCGGCACCATTCCCCGCGATCGTGCGCACGCCCGGCCGTGCACGCGATCGCGCCGCCCACGGGACTACAAGGAGGTACCCATGAAAGCCGTGCTGCTCGTCAGTTCCGCCGTGCTCGCCATGGCGTCCGTTTCGGCCTCGGCTCAAGGCTCGATCACCAAAGTCGAAAACGGCGCGCTCGTCGCCGCGAACGGGATGACCGTCTACACATTCGACAAGGACAAGCCCAACGCCGGCACCAGCGCATGCACGGGCCAATGCGAATCGCTCTGGCCACCGTACAAGGCCAGCGCGACCGACGTCCCGGTCGGCCCCTATACGCTCGTCAAGCGCGACGATGGCAGCCCGCAATGGGCGTACAAGGGCAAGCCGCTGTACTTCTTCTCGAAGGACATGAAACAGGGCGACCGCAACGGCGACAACTTCAAGAGCGTATGGCACGTCGTCGCCCCGTAAGCGCCGCTTCCACGCGTTGCGGGTCGGCACGGCCGTTGCACGCGTAAAAAAATCCGCCCCGATCGACGATCGGGGCGGGTTCGTGCGTCTCCACGCCGGCTGCGTGGCGGCGCCCGCCGCACGGCGGGCGTCGCGTGCGGCCGACGCAAACGCGTCAGCGGTTCGACGGGAAGCTGAACACCGTCCCTTCGCGCACGCCGGCCGACGGCCAGCGCTGCGTGATCGTCTTGCGCTTCGTGTAGAAGCGCACCGCATCCGGGCCGTACGCGTGCAGGTCGCCGAACAGCGAGCGCTTCCAGCCGCCGAACGAGTGGTACGCGACCGGCACCGGCAGCGGCACGTTGATGCCGACCATGCCGATCTGGATGTTGTCGCTGAAGTAGCGCGCCGCTTCGCCGTCGCGCGTGAACAGGCACGTGCCGTTACCGTATTCGTGCGCGTCGATCAGCGCCATTGCCTCGTCGAGCGACTTCAGGCGGATCACGCCGAGCACCGGCCCGAAGATCTCGTGCTGGTAGATCGGCATGCCTGGCTTCACGTTGTCGAACAGGCACGGGCCGAGGTAGTAGCCGCCGTCATGGCCGTCGACCTTCACCCCGCGGCCGTCGACGACGAGCGTCGCGCCCGCCTCCACGCCCGCCTCGACGAAGCTTGTCACCTTCTCGAAATGCTGCTGCGTGACGAGCGGCCCCATGTCGACGCCGGCACCGTTGCCCGGGCCGACCTTCATCTTCTCGATCTCGGCCTTCAGGCCTTCGACCACCTTGTCGCCCGTTTCATCGCCGATCGCGACGACCAGCGGAATCGCCATGCAGCGCTCGCCGCACGAGCCGTACGCGGCGCCCATCAATGCGTTCACCGCGTTGCCGATATCGGCGTCGGGCATCACGACCGCGAAGTTCTTCGCGCCGCCGAGCGCCTGCACGCGCTTGCCGTGCGCGCAGCCGGTCGTGTAGATGTATTCGGCGATCGGCGTCGAGCCGACGAAGCTCACCGCCTTCACGCGCGGGTCGGTCAGGATCGTGTCGACCGCTTCCTTGTCGCCGTTCACGACGTTCAGCACGCCCGGCGGCAGGCCGGCTTCGAGCGCGAGCTCGGCCATGCGCAGCGTCGACGACGGCGTGCGCTCGGACGGCTTCAGCACGAACGTGTTGCCGCACGCGACGGCCATCGGCCACATCCACAGCGGCACCATCACCGGGAAGTTGAACGGCGTGATGCCGGCGGCGACGCCGAGCGCCTGGAACTCGCTCCACGAGTCGATCGCGGGGCCGACGTTCTTGCTGTGCTCGCCCTTCAGCAGCTCGGGCACGTAGGAAGCGTATTCGACGTTCTCGATCCCGCGCTGCAGTTCGCCCATCGCGTCGGCGAGCACCTTGCCGTGCTCGGCGGTGATCAGTGCGCACAGTTCGTCCGCGTGCTCCTCGAGCAGCGTCTTGAAGCGGCTCATCACGCGGGCGCGCTTCAGCGGCGGCGTGTTGCGCCACGCCGGGAACGCGGCCTGCGCGGACGCGATCGCGGCTTCGACGGTCAGCTTGTCGGCGAGCGCGACGCTCTTGTCCGATTCGCCCGTCGCCGGGTCGAACACCGGCTGGATCCGGCTGCCGCCGTCGACGCGCTTGCCGTCGATCAGGTGGCCGACGGTGGAGGTCACATTGCTATCGTGTTTCATGTTTCCGGCTCTTTCGTGAATTCGGTTGTCGCAACGGGCGAGCGTTGGCTCAGTCCACTTCGTTCAGCGCGTCGGACAGCGCGTTGACCAGGTTGTCGATCTCGCGCTTCTCCGAGATGAACGGCGGCGCGAGCTGGATCGTGTCGCCGCCGTAGCGCACGTAGAAGCCCTTCGCCCAGCAGCGCATCGCGATCTCGTACGGGCGCCGTGCCGGCTCGCCCGGCAGCGCCGCGATCGTCAGGCCGGCCGCCAGCCCGTAGTTGCGGATGTCCGCGATATGGCGCTGGCCCTTCAGCCCGTGCACGGCCGCCTCGAAATGCGGCGCGAGATCGCGCACGCGGGCCACCGCGTCCTCCTTCACGAGCAGGTCGAGCGCCGCGACGCCGGCCGCGCATGCGACCGGGTGCGCCGAGTACGTGTAGCCGTGCGGGAACTCGAGCATGTACTCGGGGCCGCCCGCGGCCATGAACGTGTCGTAGATTTCCTTCGTCGCGATCACGCCACCGAGCGGCTGCACGCCGTTCGTCACCTGCTTCGCGAAGTTCATGATGTCCGGCACCACGCCGAACCCATCGGCGCCCGTCATCGCGCCGGCACGACCGAAGCCCGTGATGACTTCGTCGAAAATCAGCAGGATGTCGTGCGCGGTACAGATGTCGCGCAGGCGCTTCAGATAGCCCTTCGGCGGGATGACGACGCCCGCCGAGCCGGAGAACGGCTCGACGATCACGGCCGCGATGTTCGACGCATCGTGCAGCGCGATCAGGTCGAGCAGGCGGTCGGCCAGCTCGGCGCCGTGCTCGGGCATCCCGCGCGAGAACCTGTTTTCCGCGAGTTGCGTGTGCGGCAGGAAATCGGCGTCGATCCCCTGGCCGAACAGCTTGCGGTTCGCGCCGATCCCGCCGACCGAGATGCCGCCGAAGTTCACGCCGTGATAGCCCTTCTCGCGGCCGATCAGGCGCGTCTTCGTGCCCTTGCCCTTCGCGCGCCAGTACGCGCGGGCCATCTTCAGCGACGTGTCGGCCGCTTCCGAGCCCGAGCCGGTGAAGAACACGTAGTCGAGGCCGGCCGGCGTCAGGTCCTTGATCTTGTTCGCGAGCTCGAACGACTTCGGATGGCCGAACTGGAACGCCGGCGCGTAGTCGAGCTGCGCGACCTGGCGGCTCACGGCTTCCGTGATTTCCGTGCGGCCGTGACCGAGGCCCGTGCACCACAGGCCCGATAGCCCGTCGAAGATCTTGCGGCCGTCGCCGTCCGTGTAATACGCGTCCTTGGCCGACACGATCATGCGCGGGTCGGACTTGAACTGGCGATTCGCCGTGAACGGCATCCAGTGGGCGTCGAGCCATGCGGCGTCGGTGCGGATGTGGATCTCGTCCTGCTGGCTGGCGGTGATCGTGTCGGTCATGTCGGTCGGCGCGGCGCGCCCCTCCTCCTGGTGTTGATATTGCGCATTGTCGGGACGCCAATTAGTCTTTTGAATATCGCAATATCAATGTTCACTTGCTCAATCATGCAAGCAAAGAAACCGAAGAGCCGCGCGCTGCTCGGACAGCTCAGCGACATGGACCTGCGGCTGCTGCGGGTCTTCAAGGGCGTCGTGCAGTGTGGCGGGATGGCGGCGGCCGAGCTGGAGCTGAATATCGGCATCTCGACGATCAGCCGGCACGTGAAGGATCTGGAAACGCGCCTCGGCCTCGTGCTGTGCCGGCGCGGCCGCGCGGGCTTCACGCTGACCGCCGAGGGGCAGACGGTGTACGAGGAAACCCTGCGTCTACTCGCATCGATGGAGGCATTTCGCAGCAGGATCGACGGCATTCACGACAAGATGGGCGGAGAATTGCATGTCGCCGTATTCGACAAGACGGCCACCAACCCGAATGCGCGGCTCGGCGACGCAATCCGCCAGTTCGCGGACGAGGCGCCCGACGTCGCGCTGAACCTGCATGTCGCGTCGATCAACGAGGTCGAGCGCGGGATCATCGACGGCAGCTATCAGGTCGGGATCATCCCCGCGCACCGCAGCTCGGGCAGCCTCGTGTATTCGGAACTGTTCGACGAGCGGATGCTGCTGTACTGCGGCCGCCAGCACCCGCTGTTCGACGCGCCGCACGGCAAGCTCACGTGGACGACGATCCGCAACCACGCGTTCGCCGGGCTCGGCTTCCATTCGCCGAACATGGAGCTGAGCCATCGCGCGAAGCTCACGCGCAGCGCGACGGCATCGGACCAGGAATCGATCGCGACGCTGATCCTGTCCGGCCGCTATCTCGGCTTCCTGCCCGACCATTACGCGGAGAGCTTCGAGAACAAGGGATTGATGCAGCCGATCGCGCCGCACCGCTTCAACTACCGGTGCCGGTTCGTGAGCCTGCTGCGGCGCTCGCCGCGGCCGTCGCGGGCGGCGCTGCTGTTCCAGTCGTGCCTCGAAGCCGCGCATGCGGCGGTGCAGCCTGGCGGTGACGGCAGCGACGCGTAAGCCGGCCCGCGGTCCGGGCTGCGTCGTCGCCCCGTTCTGCCGCCCGATCCGCTCTGCGATAATGCGCACTTCCCGTTTCCGCTCCGCCTCCCGCCATGACGCAGCCGTCCGCCCCGCTTTCCACCGACCTGCCGCCGATTTCGTGCCTGCCCGGCGACGCGCTGCCGTGGCTGCCGATGAGCGCCGACCTGCCGGGGCTCGCGATCAAGTATCTGCATATCAATGCGGCGGAAGACACGCTGACCGCGCTGCTGAAGATGCCGGCCGGCGGCACGCTGCCGCGCCATCGCCACGACGGCGAGGTGTTCGTCCATACGTTGCAGGGGGCGTGGCGCTACCGCGAGTACGAGTGGATCGCGCAGGCCGGCTCGACGGTGCTCGAACCGGCCGGGTCGGTGCATACGCCGGAGACGCTCGGCGCGCCCGGCGACGACGTGATCACGCTCAACGTGATGCGCGGCGATCTGGTGCTGCTCGACGACGACGGCCGCGAAACCGCGCGCGAGAATTGCCGCGTCGCGCTGCTGCGCCAGCGCAAGCATGCGCGCACGGCGCCGCACGAAGCCACGGCGTTCGTCACGCGATAGGCCAGGCGGCGTCGCGCCACGATCCGCGTGGTGGCGGCTCTGGCCATCGTGCGGATGACCGCCGGTGCGCCGGGCCGCCTACCCGTTGCTTATCGAAAACGCCGGAAAAATCGCCGAATATCGTCGGCCAGCAGCTCCGGCTCTTCCATCGCCGCAAAATGGCCACCGCTCGGCATGTCGGTCCATTGCACGACGTCGAACACCCGTTCGAGCCAGCTGCGCGGCGGGATGCCGTCCACCGCGTCGGCATGTCGCGCAGGCACCGACGCAGGTCATCGAGCGCGTGATCCGGAATCGCGATGGTGAATGGGGCGGCGTGCATCGTGTCCCCTCGCGACGAATATCGACGGGATTCTGCGAGATTTTCCCGCGCGCGCCCACGCGTCAACCCGCTTCGCGCGCATCCGCCCGCGCGTCGCGCCGGATCGCCTGCGGCGGCACGCCGAAACCGCGCACGAACGCGTCGCGCAGGTGGCGCCGGTCGCGGAAACCGTTCTCCCTCGCGATCACGTCGAGCGAGTGCCGGCTCTGCTCGATCATCAGCCGCGCGGCCTCGAGCCGCAGCCGCTCGATCGCCTTCGCCGGCGACTGGCCGGTTTCGACCGTGAACACGCGGCTGAACTGGCGCGGGCTCAGGTGGACGGCGCCGGCCAGTTCCTCGACGGTCAACGCGCGGCCGAGGTTCTGACGCGCATAGTTCAGCGCGTTCTGGATCCGGTCCGATTTCGGCGCGAGTTCCAGCATTTCCGAATGCTGTGACTGCCCGCCCGCGCGGCGCTGATGCATCACGAGCTTGTGCGCGACCGCGCGCGCGGCATCCGCGCCGAGATCCTTCTCCACCATCGCAAGGGCCAGATCGAGGCCCGCCGTCATCCCTGCCGACGTCCAGATCGGCCCGTCGACGATGTAGATCCGGTCCTCCTCGACACGAATGTCCGGAAATTGCTTTTGCATGTCGCGGCCGTACGCCCAGTGCGTCGTCGCGCGGCGCTGCGCGAGCAGCCCGGCCTCCGCGAGCACGAACGCGCCCGTGCAGATGCCGGCGATCCGCCGCGCGCGTGCGTTCGCGCGGCGCAGGAACGCGACCACGCCGGCCGGCGCCGGCAATGCCAACGGATCGTTGACGCCCGCGACGATCCAGGTATCGACGTCGATCCGCCCGCGCAGCGCGCGCGTCGCGACCGACAGCCCGAGCGACGAGCGCACGTCGCCGCCGTCGACGGAATAGTTGTCCAGCACGTAGAACGGCTCGCCCGCCCCCATGTTCGCGTACTCGAACACCGATTGCGCGGCGAGCGCCATGATCTGGAATCCATCGCTGATCAGAAAGCCGATTCGGTGCATGCGCGTCTCCGGTGGCGGACGTGCGGATCGTCACGATCCGCCCGATGTCCTAAATCATACCCATCTACGTCATTTGTGTCGCCGCGGTTCGAAGCCAGAATGCATGCACGCACTCCCCCCTTTCCTCGACACGGAGCGACATCATGACTGAAGCACATCGCGGTACCGCCGTCATTACCGGCGCATCGTCCGGCATCGGCGCAATCTATGCGGACCGGCTCGCGCGCCGCGGCTACGACCTGATCCTGGTCGCGCGCAACCGCGACCGGCTGATCGCGCTCGCCGAGCGCATCACGAACGACACGCAGCGCAGTGTCGAGATCGTCGGCGCGGACCTCAACGACCGCGCGGCACTCGCCGCCGTCGAGGCGAAGCTGAAGCAGGATGCGAGCGTCACGCTGCTCGTGAACAACGCGGGCGTCGGCACGCACACGCCGCTGCTCGACAGCGACGTCGACGCGATGACGCGGATGATCGACCTGAACGTGACCGCGCTCACGCGCCTGACCTACGCGGCCGTGCCCGGCTTCGTCGCACGCGGCCGCGGCGCCGTGATCAACATCTCGTCGATCGTCGCGCTGTCCCCGGAAACGCTCAATGGCGTCTACGGCGGCAGCAAGGCATTCGTGCTCGCGTTCAGCCAGTCGCTGCATCACGAACTCGCGGACCACGGCGTGCAGGTGCAGGCCGTGCTGCCCGGCGCGACGGCCACCGACTTCTGGCAGACCGGCGGCCTGCCGCTCGAACACCTGCCGAAGGAAATCGTGATGTCGGCGGCCGAACTGGTCGACGCGGCGCTGGTCGGCTTCGATCGCGGCGAACGCGTGACGATTCCGTCACTGCATGCGGCTGACGAATGGGATGCGTACGAGGCCGCGCGCCGCACGATGGCGCCGCACCTGTCGACAAATTCGCCTGCGCCCCGCTATGCGGCCGGCCGCTGAGGAGCGTCATCAAGAAACTCGGCGGCAATACCATCGTCATTACCGGCGGCACGTCCGGGATCGGCCGTGCGCCGGCGACCGCGCTCGACGAGTTGGGCAACAAGGTCGTCGTCGCCGGCCGAATCCGGCACACGCAAAGCCGGTTTCGGCCCGCTTGCCACGTCCTCCACGCGACGATAAGCTTTGCGATCTCAGCCCCCGAAGCAGCGCCCTCCGGCATTCGTCCGATCATCGGCGCAATCGACCGTCGCGGAATTCGACCATGCGGTTCCGTATGTTCATTACCGGGGCCGGCGACACGCCCGGCTCCTCTCGCGTTTCCGCCGACGATCGACCGGCGCTCGCGCCGTTGCCCGAACTCGAGACCGTGTGCCGTCTCGCCCGCGCGCATTTCGGCGCGGCCGGCGCGTTCGTCGCGTCCGCTGAAGCCGGCGCGCAGCGCGTGGCGGCGTCCGACGGCACGCTGCCCGCCACGCTTTTACCCATCCGTTTCCCGCCGCGTGTCGAGCACGCCCCGGCGGCCGGCCGACGCTTCATCACGCCCGATGCGGACGGCCTCCCGCAGGATGCACCGCGGGTCGTCGCGGCCTGCGAACTGGCCGCGCCCGACGGCATCCCGCTTGGTGCGTTATGCGTCGTCGGCAGCACCAGCCTGACGCTCGACGCCGCGCAGCGCGCTTTCCTGCACGACCTGGCGACACTGGCGGAACACGCGATCGGCCGCGCGATCGCTCAGGCCGCGCTCCACGAACGGCTCGGCGGCGTCGAGGAACACAGCGCGCTGACCGCGCTGGCGCTGACCGAAAGCGGCACCGGCGTGTGGGATCGCAACGTGGAAACCGGCGAGATCCACTACTCGGCGGCCTGGAAGGCGCTGCTCGGTTATGCACCCCACGAACTGACGAGCCGGATCGAGGATGCATACGAACGGCTGCACCCGGACGACGTCGCCGGCGTGAAGGCCGCGATGCTCGCGCACTTCGAAAGCCGCACCGACAGCTATGCGGTCGAACACCGCATCCGCTGCAAGAACGGCACGTACAAATGGATCTGCAGCCGCGGCAAGGTCATCACCCGCGACAGCCACGGACGCGCGCTGCGCATGGTCGGCACGACCACCGACATCACCGCGCTGCGCGAACTCGCCGGCCGGTTGAGCGACTCCGTCACGCTCGTCACGAACCTGACCGACCAGGTGCCCGGCCTCGTGTTCCAGCTGCGGCAGACCGCCGACGGTCGCCGGCACTTTACGTACGCGAGCGCGGGTGTACGCGACATCTACGAATTGACGCGCGAACAGCTCGCCCGCAATGCGGATGCGGTCGAAACGCGGATTCATCCGGCCGACCTGGTCGCCTATCGTCAGTCGCTGCTGGCATCGGCGGAGCGACTGGCGCCGTGGCGGCTCGAATACCGCGTGCTGCTGCCGGGCCAGGGGTTGCGCTGGCGCGAAGGCGACGCGCGCCCGCAACGCACGCCGGACGGCGGCACGATCTGGCACGGCTTCATCACGGATGCGACCGAGCGCAAGCACATCGAGACCGAACTTCATCGGATGGCGACGACCGATCACCTGACCCAGCTGTCGAACCGCCATGCGTTCATGCGGCAGAGCGAAGCCGCGTTGCGCGGCGTGCGCACGACTGGCCACGACGCCGCGGTGCTGATGCTCGACCTCGATCACTTCAAGGCGCTGAACGACCGCTGGGGCCATCCGCTCGGCGATCGCGCGCTCCGGCATTTCGCGCGGCTGCTGCTTGCGGAGATCGGGCCGGACGGCATCGTCGGGCGCATCGGCGGCGAGGAATTCGCGATCGTGCTGCCGCACGCCGGCATCGACGCGGCGTACGCGCTCGCACTGCGCGTGCAGCAGCGTACGGCCGCCACGCGGCTCGTGCACGAGGATCAGCTGCTCGCGCTGACCGTCAGCATCGGCATCGACGCGATGCGAACGTCAGACTTCGGTGCGTACCAGGCACTGTCGCGTGCCGACAAGGCGCTGTATGTCGCGAAGGAACACGGCCGCAACCGGATCGAGGTGTATCGGGCCTAGCCGCACACCTCGTCGCATGTGCATCGCGTAAAGGCACCGCTGGCACCGCTCGATCAACGCGACGCGTGCGCCGCGTCGCGCGAGGTGGCGCGCACCCCCAGCAGCATCGCGACCGCGCACGCGGCCAGCAGTCCCGCGATCATCAGCATCGCCGCGTCCATGCTGCCGGTGCGGGTGCGGATCACCCCGACGATCCACGGTGTGATCATCCCGCTCGATACGCCGATGCTGCTGATCAGCGCGATCCCGCCCGCCGCGCCCGCGCCGGAAAAATACGCGGACGGCACGGCCCAGAACACCGGATGCGCGGCGAAGATCAGCATCGCCGCGATCGACAGCAGCGCCATCATCGCGACGATGCTCGGCAGGTGCAGCGTCAGCAAGACGAGCGCCACCGCGCCGCCGAATGCGCACGCGGCGAAGTGCCGGCGACGCTCACGCTTGCGGTCCGAGCGCCGCGCGATCGCGATCAGGCCGGCCGCGCCGATCGCGTTCGGCACGATCGACAGCAGGCTGATGTGCACGACGTCGTGAATGCCGAATTCGCGAATCATCAGCGGCATCCAGAACAGCAGCATCAGCAGCGCGGTCGTCAGCGAGAAATAGATGAATGCGAACAGGTAGGTGCGCGGCTCGGCCAGCACCTGCCGCAGCGACGTCGCCGCGTGCGCGGGCGCATCCGCACGATCGGCGGCCAGGTCGGCCGCGAGCCGTTGCCGGTCGTCGTCGGACAGCCAGCGCGCCTGTTCGGGGCGGTCGCACAGCCAGAACCACGCGATCACGCCGAGCAGGATCGCGGGCGCGCCCTCGATCGCGAACATCCACTGCCAGCCGTGCAGCCCGAGCACGCCCGACATTCCGCGCATCAGCCAGCCCGACAGCAGCCCGCCGACCATCCCGGCCACCGCGACGCCCGCATAGAAGATCGACAGCACCGACGCGCGCCGGCGCGCCGGATACCAGTACGTCAGGTAGAACACGACGCCCGGGAAGAAGCCGGCCTCGAACAGCCCGAGCAGGAAGCGCAGCACGTAGAAGTGCCGCGCGCTGTCGACGGTGATCATCGCGACCGACACCGCGCCCCACAGGAACATGATCCGCGCGAACGTGCGGCGCGCGCCGAAGCGGCGCAGCAGCGCGTTGCTCGGCACCTCGAACAGCACGTAGCCGACGAAGAACAGCACCGCGCCGAGGCTGTACATCGCATCGGTCAGGCCGAGATCCTGCCGCATCTGCAACTGCGCGAAGCCGATGTTGCTGCGGTCGAGGATCGACACGATGTAGCACATGAACAGGAACGGCACGATTCGCGCGCCGATGCGCCGGTACAGCGCATCGTTGTCCGGCGCCGACGCACGGGAACCGGACGCAGCCGCCTGCGCGGCGTCCGCTTGAAGAGGGGCTGACATCGATCGTCTCCTCGATGGATGCGAATTCGGTGCGGACAGGAAACAGGAAACGCCATGCCGTTCAGGCGCGCTGCGCGGGTTCGCCCTTCACGCCGAGCATCAGCGCGGCGCCGCTCAGCGCGAGCAGCGCGGCCAGCAGGTACACGGCGAGATCCATGCTGCCGGTGCGCGTGCGGATCAGCCCGATCACCCACGGGCTGACGATGCCGCTCGTGATCCCGATGCTGCTGATCAGCGCGATCCCGGCCGCGGCCGCGTTGCCCGACAGGTAGCGGGTCGGCACGGCCCAGAAGATCGGCAGCGCGGCGAAGATCAGCGTCGCCGCGATCGACAGGCACGCGAGCATCGCCGCGAAGCTGTGCAGGTGCAGCGTCAGCGCCGCGAGCGCAAGGCCGCCGCCGATCGTGCAGCACGCGAAATGCTTGCGGCGCTCGCCGGTGCGGTCCGAGCGGCGCGCGATCAGGATCAGCCCGACCGCGCCGACGGCGTTCGGCACGACCGTGTAGAGGCTCACCGCCACCACGTCGGTCACGCCGAAGTCGCGGATCATCAGCGGCATCCAGAAATTGAGCGTCAGCGATGCGCAGGTCAGCGAGAAGTAGATGAACGCGAACAGGTAGACGCGCGGGTTCGCGAGCGCGGCGGCCAGGCTGCGTTTGTCATGCGCGCCGTGCGCACGGCAATCGCCGCACAGCGCGGCGACGCGCGCCTTTTCGTCGGAGGTGAGCCACGCGGCGTCCCGCGGCCGGTCGACCAGATACGTGAACGCGAAGCATGCGAGCACGATCGCCGGCGCGCCTTCGATCGCGAACATCCACTGCCAGCCGTGCAGCCCGAACACGCCGCTCATGTCGCGCATGATCCAGCCCGACATCAGGCCGCCGAGCACGCCCGCGACCGCGACGCCCGCGAAGAACACCGAGATCGCCGCCGCGCGGCGGTTCGACGGGAACCAGTAGGTCAGGTACAGCACGATGCCGGGAAAGAAGCCGGCCTCGAACACGCCGAGCAGGAAGCGCAGCACGTAGAAATGCGACGGCTGCGACACGAACATCATCCCGGTCGACGCGATGCCCCACAGCAGCATGATCCGCGTGAACGTGCGGCGTGCGCCGAAGCGCGCGAGCAGCAGGTTGCTCGGCACCTCGCAGAACACGTAGCCGACGTAGAACACCGCGGCACCGAGGCCGTACATCGCATCGCTGAAGCCGAGGTCGTGCTTCATCTGCAACTGCGCGAAGCCGATGTTGATGCGGTCGAGGAACGACACGACGTAGCAGAGGAACAGGAACGGCACGATCCGCCACGCGATCTTGCGGAACAGCAGCGCGTCGCCGGCATCGGATGCCGGCGCGGATTCGTATGCGGCAGTCGGCGTCGCGGCACTCGCGTGCGCGATCGTCGCTTCGGCGGGAAGCGATTGGGGCATGTCTCTCTCCAAACGGGCCGCGCGTTTCGAGCGCGCGGCAGTCTCCGAGGGCGTACGTGCGCCCTGCTTTCTTGTGAGATCGGATGTCGGCTTCCGGAACCGCGGCGCCATGCCGCCGCCGGTCAGGAGCCTTCAGGAACACGGCGGGACGTCCGCCCGGACGCCCCGCCGCCGTGACCCGCTCAGTCCTGCAGCGCGTCCCACATTTCCTTGTCGCGCTGCGCGGTCCAGATGCGCGGATGCGTGATGCCGCTCGCCTCGTCGAACGCGCGCGACACGTCGAACGGCAGACAGTGCTCGTAGATGAACACGTGGCCGAACTTCGGATCCATCGCTTCGCGCGTGAGCGCCATCGACGCCTTCAGGTCGAGCTTGCGCTCGACGGCCTTGCGGCCCTGCGCGAGCAGCGTCGTCACGAAGTCCTTCGTGTAGTCGAGGCCCTTGTTCACTTCGGCCGGATTCAGCAGCGCGGGGCCGCGGCCCGGCACGAGCTTTTCCGCGCCGAGCGCGCGCAGCGCCTCGAGCGTGGCCGGCCACTGTTCGAGCTGCGCGTCGCCGCAATAGCAGGCCGCGTCGTATTCGACCAGGTCGCCCGAGAACAGCACCTTCTGCGACGGCAGCCAGACGATCGTGTCGCCCTTCGTGTGGCCCGAGCCGACGTGCATGATCTTCACTTCGAGCTTGCCGAGGAACAGCGTGATCTCGCGCTCGAACACGAGCGTCGGCCAGGTCAGGCCCGGCACCGTCTCGACGCCCGCGAACAGGCGCGGGAAGCGCTCGATCTCCGACTTCATGTCGGCCTCGCCGCGCTCGACGATCATCTCGTACGTGCCGCGGCTCGCGATCACGTGCTGCGCGCCTTCGTCGAAATACGCGGACGCGCCGAGCACGCGCACCGCGTGGTAGTGCGACAGCACCACGTGCTTGATCGGCTTGTCGGTCACGCTGCGGATCTTCGCGATCAGGTCCTGCGCCATCGCGGGCGTCGCGGTCGTGTCGACGATCAGCACGCTGTCGTCGCCGATGATCACGCCCGAGTTCGGGTCGCCTTCGGCGGTGTAGGCGTACGCGTTCTCGGACAGCTGCGTCCAGGTGACTTTCTTCTCTTCCAGATCGGCTTGGGAGGCGAATGCTTTGGCCATGTTGCGTTCCGTGGCTGCGAGCCATGTGTTGAGGGGAGTGAGCGGATCATCTTCCCGCGCTGATTATTTGTCAATGACAAATTGACTTGCTATTGTTTAATGCGGGTAAACCTGCGGGCTGGCGTGCGAAATGGCGTCGGATACCATGCGAGGTTTCGTCAACGGAAGAATCATCGCGTGCAGAACCACGAAGTCAGTGCAGACGACGCGCCGCCCAAGGCGCAGCGCGGGATCCAGAGCGTCGAGGTCGGCGGCCGGCTGCTCGACGCGCTCGCGCGCCGGCGCAAGCCGCTCGGGCTGTCGGAGCTGGCGGCCGCGGCCGACCTGTCGACCGCGCAGGCGCACACCTATCTCGTCAGCCTGACCCGGCTCGCGCTCGTGAAACGCGACGCGCTCACCGGCAACTACGAGCCGGGGCCGCTGTCGCTGCGGCTCGGGCTGATGTCGATCGAACGCCAGCCGGCCTATCGCGCGGCGCTGCCGCATGCGGCGCGGCTCGCGGAAGCGGTCGGCCTGAGCGTCGCGCTGTCGGTGCCGGGTGCGCTCGGGCCGACGATCGTGCGCATCGAGCACGGCGGCTATCCGCTGCACGTGAACCTGCACGTCGGATCGGTGATGTCGCTCGACACGACGGCCACCGGCCGCGTGTTCCGCGCGTTCGGCGATCCCGCGCAGCTCGACGCGATGGCCGCGAGCCAGGGCGGCGCCGGCGACACGCTCGCGGGCGCGGAAGGCGATCAGCGCACATCCGATGCCCGCGCGTGGCAGGCCGAACTCGACGCGATCCGCGCGCGCGGCATCGAACGCGGCGTGGATCGGCCGAGCCCCGGTGTCAGCGCGATGTGCGTGCCGGTGCTGGACGCGAACGGATGCCTTCAACTTGCATTGACGGTGATCGGTTCGAGCGGCTCGATCGATGTCGACTGGGACGGGCCGATCGCGACGGCGCTGCGCGACGCGGCACGTCAGGCCACCGCGTCGCTCGACGCGGGACGCGACGGGCAGCCAGCCGCGCCGGGCATGCCCCCGCCCCCGCAGCGCATGCCGCCCGCGCTCGCCGACGATACGAAGGCGCAGCGCGGCATCAACGCGCTCGACAGCACGGGCGAGTTGCTGCTCGCGCTCGTGTCGGCGGGCCGCGCGCTGCCGCTGCGCGATCTCGCGGCGGCGGCCGGGATGCCGGCCGCGAAGGCATTTCCGCATCTGGTCAGCCTGCAGAAGATCGGCCTGCTGAGCCGCGACGACGCCGGCTGCTTCGGCGGCGGGCCGCTCGGCCAGGCACTCGGGCTGATCGCGATGCAGCGCGTGTCGCCGACGCGCGATGCGGAAGCCGAAATCGTCGCGCTGGCGGCCGCGACCGACATGAGCGTGGCCGCGGCGACGCTCGGGCCGCTCGGGCCGACCGTGATCCGCCTCGAGGAATCGGCGCGGCCGCAGCACGTGAGCCTGCAGGTCGGCACGGTGATGTCGCTCGTGAATACCGCGATTGGGCGAATCTTCGCGGCCGGCATGCCGGACGACGTGCTGGCCGGCCTGCTGGCGGACGAGCCGGTGCGCCTCGCCGGCCGTGCGACGCAGGTCGACGACGCATTCCGCACGCGGCTCGCGACGATCCGCGCGGACGAACTCGATTTCGCGTTCGACGCGCCGGTGCCGGGCATCGGGACGATTGCCGCGCCCGTGTTCGATCACACCGGCAGCATCCGGCTCGTGATCGCGATCATCGGCTCGTCGCGCGGCTTCCCGCGCGGGCCGGACAGCGAACTCGCATATACGCTGCTGTCCGCGACGCGCCGCCTGTCGTGGCGCTTCGGGTGGATCGGCGGGTAATCGCCGCCGCGCTGCCGCACCCGTTCCGCCCGCCTGACGCTCCCTTTCCGCCCGTCAATGCGAGGCCGTGCTCGCCACGGCCTCGTCACGCCGGTCCGCCACGCAGAAGCCGGCGCAATTCATGTTGCGCGGCAGCAACAAAAATTGTCAGTAATTCTCATATAACGAAATCGCATTTCACAGGGCGGTGACATTCCTCTATGATCAGGGTTATCCCTAACTCGCCACCTACATGGGGCTTCGTCATGCAAACGTCTAATGTCTCCGACCGTTCCACCCAATCCGCTGGCTGGCTCACACGCGTTGGCGAGCTGCTTGCGGAAGCATGGGCACTGCACCTCGAGAACTGCGCAGTCATCGCTGAAGCGCACGCACGCCTGCCGCGCTAAGCGCAGCGACTGGCCGGCGGCCGGCGGCACGATATCCGGCTGATCCGCTTGCCGGCATGCCCGGCCGTTGAACATGCGAGGCGCGGGCGTGTCGTTCCGCGCCGTGTGGTGAACCGGGTCGCCGCGGAAGATTCATCCGTGTTCCCGCTCCACGCGAATTTCCCTTCCGTATCGGGCTCCGGGCCGCGTCCACTCGACGCGACAGCCCGATCAGCGCCCGTCTTCGGCGCAACCGCAAACCCCGTCGTCACGACGATGCGCGGCCCGCCACCACCGTCGTCACACCTGAATCGACGGCACGTCTTTCATGCACCGCAGCGCGAACATCGAGCGGCTGTGACGAATGCTCGAAATCTTGTACAGCTTCTCGCGCAGGAAGCGTTCGTAACCGGCCGTGCCGTCCACCGCGACCTTGATCCAGTAGTCGTATTCGCCCGACACGAGGTAGGCCTCGAGCACTTCGGGCAGCGCCGCGAGTTCGGCGCCGAAGCGCGCGAGTGCGTCGTCCTCGTGGCGATCTAGCGTGACTTCGAGGATCACGATGTCCGCGTAGCCGAGCATGCGCTGGTTGACCAGCGCGACGTAGCCGTCGATGTAACCGTCGAGTTCGAGCTGCCGCGTGCGGTTCCAGCAGGCGGTGGTCGACATGCCGATCTGTTCGGCCAGTTCGGCGTTCGACAGACGCGCATTCTTTTGCAGTGCACCCAGGATCTTGCGGTCCTGGTTGTCGAGGGTTTTCGGCGTGCGTTCGCGAGTAGCCATGGCGAGAAGAATCTTCTACTAAAAATTGTCATTCTAGCTGAACAGGATTCCGGTTTCGGGTCGGTTTTGCCGGAAAACAGGAAGCCTTTTAACCGGCCCGCTTGATACATTTTCTCCATGCCTGGTGTCCGGCACGCTCCCCGCGACAACCCCTTCGCACCGGGACGCCTGGCCGCAATCACGAGTTGCGGCGCCGGACACGCAGGCATGCAATGTCCCGCCTCCCGCGCGCCTATCCGGTCGCACGGGCCGGCGCCTGATCCTCCGTTTCCGCACCTCCCGTCATGTCGTTCAGGTTTTATCTGTCGTTCCTCGCTGCGTCCGCCGTCCTCATCTATGCCCCCGGCCCCGTCAACCTCCTCACGATGAACCACGCATTGCGCGCCGGCTGGCGCCGCGCGCTGCCGTGCGTGTGGGGCGGCACGCTCGCCGTGCTGCTGCAGCTCGCGCTGACCGCGCTGTGCCTGAATTCGCTGTTCAATCTCGACGAGCATGCGCTGACGATGCTGCGCTGGGCCGGCGCCGCGTACCTCGTGTGGCTCGGCTGCAAGCAATGGTTCAGCCGCGCGCCGGCCGTCGCGCCCGCCGCGTCGACGGAAGCCGGCGGCACGGCAGCCGACGACCCCGACACCGGACGCGCGCTGTTCTGGCGCGGCGTCGCCACCTCCGGCCTGAACCCGAAGACGCTGCTGTTCTTTCCGTCGTTCTTTCCGCAGTTCATCGTCCCGAACGCGGACTGGAGCCTGAACGCCCAGTTCCTGCTGCTCGCGACGACCTTCGCGCTCCTGTTCGCCGGCGGTGTCGCGTCGATGGCGCTGTTCTCGCACCGGCTGAGCCGAGCCCTGCAGCGCCCGGCGCGGATGCGCGCGATGAACCGCGTGACGGGCGGGCTGCTGGTCGGAATGGGCGCGATCATGGTCGGCTGGAACTGAGCGGCCGCATGCGCCCGCCGCTCGGGACCGCCGACGCCGCCGACGCCGCTGACGCTGCATGACCGGTGCCGGCCGACGCGCGGCCGGTACAATCGCGCGATGTCCGAACTGCTCACCTACGGCGGCCTGTTCGCCGTGTCGATGGTCGCCGCGACCCTGTTGCCGCTCCAGTCCGAAGCCGTCCTCGCCGGCCTGCTGCTCGTCGGGCGCGAGCCCGTGTGGGCGCTGGTGCTGGTCGCGAGCGTCGGCAACGTCGCGGGCTCGGCGATCAACTGGGCGCTCGGCCGCGGCATCGAGCACTTCCGCGACCGGCGCTGGTTTCCGGTCAAGCCGGCCGCGCTCGCGCGCGCCGAGCGCTGGTACGCGCGCTACGGCCGCTGGTCATTGCTGCTGAGCTGGGCGCCGGTGATCGGCGATCCGCTGACGATGATCGCCGGCGTGTTGCGCGAGCCGCTGCCGACCTTCCTCGCGATCGTGACGATCGCGAAGGTCGGGCGGTATCTGGCCGTCGCGTGGCTCGTCGTGCATTGAGGCGCACGAGGCATTGTCCAGCTGGATTATGTCGACCTCGCCAGTCGGCAACCAATTTGCCGTTTACCGATAAACGGCATGAAATGCAGCCATGATCCAGTCGTTCAAATGCAAGGCACTCGGCAGTTATTCGAAACCGGACGTTGCCGACAATTCGCCAACATTGCCGATGTGGCCATTCGCCGTCTTACGCAGCTTGACAATGCGGAAACGCTGGATGCAATGAAGTCTCCGCCCGGCAACCGATTCGAGGCATTAAAAGGTGACCGCATTGGCCAGTACAGCATCCGAATCAACGGTCAATGGCGTGTGTGCTTTACGTGGGGCGATGACGGACCGGCCGATGTTGAAATCGCCGACTATCACTGAATGGAGCTTGACATGACCCGGTTCAAAAACGGGATGCGCCCGGTCCATCCGGGCGAAATTCTTCGTGATGACTACCTCATCCCGCTCGACATGAGCGCGAATGCGCTGGCCGGCGCACTTGGCGTCACCGCCGGCCGTATCAACGATATCGTCCGTGAGCGGCGCTGCATCACGGCCGATACGGCGCTGCGCCTTGCCCGCTACTTTGGCGGCGATCCGCAAACGTGGCTGAACCTGCAAGCCACGTATGATCTGAAAATCACCGAGCGTGCCCACGGCCGTGAGATCCAGAAGCGTATCGAGCCTCGGGAATTCGCCCACGCCTGACGTGACGAGGCGCGAAACCGCACCGCATCCCTGACAACCCACCACCCGTCGCCCGCCTCCGGGCGATCGGGTTGCTCGCTGCCGCGCACCTGCGCGCACCGATTACTTCTTGTCCCCCGCCAGATCGATCGCCTTGTCCGATCCGACCGCGTTGCGCAGCTGGAATTTCTGGATCTTGCCGGTCGACGTCTTCGGCAGCTCGCCGAACCGCACGACCTTCGGCACCTTGAACCCCGCGAGCAACTGCCGGCAGTGCGCGACGATCTCCTCCTCGGTCGCGCTCGCGCCTTCACGCAGCTCGACGAACGCGCACGGCACCTCGCCCCACTTCGGGTCGGGCATCGCGACGACCGCCGCGACCGCGACGGCCGGATGCCGGTACAGCGCATCCTCGACCTCGATGCTCGAGATGTTCTCGCCGCCGGAAATGATGATGTCCTTCTTGCGATCCTTGATCCGGATATAGCCGTCCGGCATCAGCACCGCGAGGTCGCCGGTATGGAACCAGCCGCCGTGGAACGCTTCGTCGGTGGCCTTCGGATTCTTCAGGTAGCCCTTCATGCAGATGTTGCCGCGGAACATGATCTCGCCGAGCGTCTCGCCATCGGCCGGCACCGGCGCCATCGTGTCCGGGTCGAGCACCGTCGCACCCGCTTCCAGGTGATAGCGCACGCCCTGCCGCGCATTGAGCCGCGCGCGCTCGTCGTCGGGCAGATCGTCCCAGTGCGCCTGCTTCGCGCACACGGTCGCGGGGCCGTAGACCTCGGTCAGCCCGTACACGTGCAGCAGGTCGAAGCCGATCTCCTTCATCTTCGCGATCACGGCCGGCGCCGGCGCCGCGCCGGCGACCATCGCGTGCACCGTGTGATCGATGCCTTCACGGAGCTCGGCCGGCGCATTCGCGATCGCGCTCTGCACGATCGGCGCGCCGCAGTAATGCGTGATGCGTTCGCGGCGGATCAGGTCGAACACCGTCTTCGCGTCGAACTTGCGCAGGCAGACGTTCACGCCCGCGCGCGCCGCGACGGCCCACGGAAAGCACCAGCCGTTGCAGTGGAACATCGGCAGCGTCCACAGATACACCGCGTGCTTCGGCATGTCCCATTCGAGGATGTTGCTGATCGCCGCGAGATACGCGCCGCGATGGTGATAGACGACGCCCTTCGGGTCGCCGGTCGTGCCGGACGTGTAGTTCAGCGCGATCGCCTCCCACTCGTCGGCGGGCAGCGTCCATGCGTAGTCGGGGTCGCCGCCCGCGACGAACGCTTCGTAGTCGGTCGCGCCCGCGAAGCGCGCGGGGTCGGCCGGCATCGCGTCGGCGACGCTGACGATCTTCAGGCCCGGCACTTCGAGCGCCGCGCGCTGCGCGAGCTCCGCGTATTCGGTATCGACGATCAGCACCTTCGCTTCGCCGTGACGCAGCATGAACAGCACCGACGAGATGTCGAGCCGCGTGTTGATCGTGTTGAGCACGGCGCCCGCCATCGGCACGCCGAAGTGCGCCTCGACCATCGCCGGGATGTTCGGCAGCAGCGCGGCGACCGTCTCGCCGCGCGCGACGCCGGCCTGCGCGAGCGCGCTCGCGAGCTGCTTCGCCCGGGTGTAGGTTTCGCCCCACGTGCGTCGCACGTCGCCGTGCACGATCGCGAGGCGCTCGCCGTAGACTTCGGCCGCGCGGACCAGAAAGTCGATTGGCGTAAACGGCACGTAGTTGGCGTCGCGGCGGCCGAGTCCGGCCTCGAACATCTGCGTCATGATCCTGTCTCCCGTTTTCTGTCGACCGGCGCGTGCGTCGGCGCCGCGGCGCACGCTTCGATCGCGTATCCAGCCGGAGTGCATGCACCCCGATGCGTTTTGATGTGGTTCAATTGTCGACAGCCTAACGGGCGCTATTGTGAGCCGTCTGTCATCGAAACGACAGAGTGCCTCATGAGCGCTGCGCGTTATCCCTATCCTCGCAAACCCGCCCCCATGCACGACCACCCCGTTGCGCCGCCCGACGCGGGCGCCATCTCGGCCAACGCTGCGGCCAACGCTGCGGCCAACCCGCCGCTCGAACCGGGCCCGTTGCCCGCCCTGTCCGTGTTGTTCGGCCAGTGCGCGTGGTTCCGCGCGCTCGCGCCGGAACACCAGGCGCTCGTGCTCGCGCAGTCGCGCGCCGAGCTGCGCGAGGCCGGCGACGTGATCGCGCAGCGGCTCGCGCCGTCCGAACACTGGATCGGCGTGCATCGCGGGTTGCTGAAGCTCGCGATCTTCAACGCGTCGGGGCGCGGCTGCACGTTTTCCGGCGTGCCGTCGGGCGGCTGGTTCGGCGAAGGCAGCGTGATCAAGCGCGAGCTGCGCAAGTACGAAGTCGTCGCCGTCCAGCGCTCGATCGTGCTGTTCGTGCCGGTCGACACGTTCCATGCGCTGCTCGACACGAGCCTGCCGTTCACGCGCTTCGTGATCCATCAACTGAACAACCGGATGGGCGAGTTCATCGCATCGATCCAGAACAGCCGGCTGCTCGATGTCGACGCGCGTGTCGCGCAGGCGCTCGCGCAGCTGTTCAATCCCGCCCTGTATCCGGACACCGGCCCGTCGCTCGCGATCTCGCAGGAGGAACTGGGGATGCTCGTCGGCGTGTCGCGGCAGCGGATCAACCAGGCGTTGCAGCAACTCGAGAAGCTCGGCGTGCTGCGGCTCGCGTACAACCAGATCGAGGTCGTCGATCTGGCCGCGCTCGCGCGGGTCGGGATGGAACAGATCTGAGCGACGTCCGATGAACGGAACCGTCGTCGATGCGGCATGCGTGTGCGATTAGGCAGCCGTTTCCGGGCGGCGGCACCCGCACGCATTTCATCCGATGAATCGGCTTGCACCCATCGCGCGGCAACCTGACAATTCAGCCAGTTTCGCGTCAGTAACCCGTTCCGGCCCGACGCCTATCATTCGGGTTCCCTTCACCGACGCCTGATCACCGCCTGTCCCGCCGCCTCCATGTGGATCGTCAATCTCGCGCTCAGGCGCCCCTACACGTTCATCGTGATGGCCATCATGATCGTGCTGGCCACCCCGCTTGCGCTGATGCGCACGCCCGTCGACGTGCTGCCTGCGGTCAACATCCCGGTCATCAGCGTGATCTGGAATTACAACGGCTTCTCCGCGAAGGAGATGACCAACCGCATCACGGCCGTCCATGAACGGATACTGACGACCACCGTCAACAACATCCAGCACATCGAGTCGACGTCGCTGCCGGGCATCGCGGTCGTGAAGGTGTTCCTGCAGCCCGGCGCGAACGTGCAGACCGCGATCGCGCAGACGGTCTCGTCCGCGCAGGCGATCGTGCGGCAGATGCCGCAGGGGGCGACGCCACCGCTCGTGATCACCTATTCGGCGTCGAGCATCCCGGTGATCCAGCTCGGGCTGTCGAGCCAGACGCTCAGCGAACAGTCGCTTGCCGACATCGCCCTCAACTTCCTGCGTCCGCAATTGATCACCATCCCCGGCGCGCAGATCCCGTTTCCGTACGGCGGCCGCACGCGCGTGGTCGCGATCGACCTCGATCCGCAGGCGCTGCTCGCCAAGGGCCTCACGCCCGCCGACATCGTCAACGCGGTCAACACGCAGAACCTCGTGCTGCCGACCGGCACCGCGAAGATGGGCCAGACCGAATACCGGATCGACACGAACGCGTCGGCCGACACGATCGCCGACATCAACGGCCTGCCAGTCCAGACCGTCAACGGCGCGACAACCTACCTGCGCGAAGTCGCGTCGGTGCGCGACGGCTTCGCACCGCAGACCAACGTCGTGCGCCAGAACGGCCAGCGCGGCGTGCTGATGTCGATCCTGAAGACCGGCGACGCGTCGACGCTGAAGGTCGTGTCGGACCTGAAGGCGCTGCTGCCGAAGGTGATCCCGACGCTGCCCGAAGGGCTCACGATCACGCCGCTGTTCGACCAGTCGGTGTTCGTCAACGCCGCCGTGCAGGGGGTGATCCACGAAGCGCTGATCGCCGCCGTGCTGACCGCGATGATGATCCTGCTGTTCCTCGGCAACTGGCGCAGCACGCTGATCATCGCGATCTCGATTCCGCTGTCGATCTTCACGTCGCTGATCGCACTGTCGGCGCTCGGCGAGACCATCAACATCATGACGCTCGGCGGGCTCGCGCTCGCGGTGGGGATCCTGGTCGACGACGCGACCGTCACGATCGAGAACATCGAGCGGCACCTGCATCTCGGAACGGACTTGCACGAGGCGATCCTCGAAGGCGCGGGTGAAATCGCGGTCCCGGCGTTCGTGTCGACGCTGTGCATCTGCATCGTGTTCGTGCCGATGTTCTTCCTGACGGGCGTCGCACGCTTCCTGTTCGTGCCGCTGGCCGAAGCCGTGGTGTTCGCGATGCTCGCGTCGTACGTGCTGTCGCGCACGCTCGTGCCGACGCTCGCGATGCTGCTGTTCCGCCCGCAGCAGGCCAGCACCGGCCCCGATCACTCGACGTCGCGCTTCGCGCGCCTCCATCACGCCTTCAACGCCGCGTTCGAGCGGCTGCGCGCGTGGTACGTCGTGCTGCTCAGCATCCTGCTGGTGCGCCGCCGCTTCTACGCGACCTGCTTCCTCGGCTTCTGCGTGCTGTCGACCGGCCTCGTGTTCGTGCTCGGCCGCGACTTCTTCCCGAACGCCGATTCCGGCAACATCCGGCTGCACATGCGCGCGCCGACCGGCTTCCGGATCGAGGAAACCGCGCGCCTCGCCGACCAGGTCGAGCGCGTGATCCGCGAGGTCGTGCCGCGCGACGAACTCGGCGCGATCGTCGACAACCTCGGGCTGCCGGTGAGCGGCATCAACCTGTCGTACAGCAACAGCGGCACGGTCGGCACGCTCGACGGCGAACTGATGATCGCGCTGAAGCCGGGCCACCGCTCGACCCAGCACTACGTGCAGACGCTGCGCGCGCTGCTGCCGCAGCGCTTCCCCA
Organism: Burkholderia sp. Bp8998; assembly: GCF_003854235.1. Classification (NCBI taxonomy): domain Bacteria; kingdom Pseudomonadati; phylum Pseudomonadota; class Betaproteobacteria; order Burkholderiales; family Burkholderiaceae; genus Burkholderia; species Burkholderia sp. Bp8998. Next base: position 141,850 of record NZ_QTQF01000002.1, on the reverse strand, counting down.
GCGTCGAATTCTTCTTCCAGCCGTCGGACATCATCACGCAGATCCTCAACTTCGGTCAGCCGGCCGCGATCGACCTGCAGGTGCTCGGCAACGATCTCGCGAGTAACATGGCTATCGCGAGCAGCCTGATGAAGAAGATCAGGCAAATCCCCGGCGCCGTCGACGTGCACGTGCTGCAGCGCAACGACGAACCGACCCTGGTGGCCGACATGGACCGTACGCGCATGCAGCAGCTCAGCCTCTCCGCGCAGAACGTCGCGCAGAACATGCTGATCTCGCTGTCGGGCAGTTCCCAGACGACCCCGTCGTTCTGGATCAATCCGCGCACGGGCGTCCAGTACCCGCTGCAGATCCAGACCCCGCAATACAACATCTCGTCGATCGACGACCTGCTCGGCACGCCGATTTCCGCGAGCGGTCGCACGGGCATGCCGCTGCAACTGCTCGGCAACCTCGTGCAGGTCCATCCGGTCGCGAGCCCGGCCGTGATCACGCACTACAACATCCGTCCGGCGATCGACCTTTACGTGAGCGTCGAGGGCCGCGATCTCGGCTCGGTCGCGGGCGAGATCGACCGGATCGTGTCCGACGCGCGCGCGACGCTGCCGCGCGGCACCGAGCTGTCGGTGCGCGGCCAGGTCGAGACGATGCGCACGTCGTACCTCGGCCTCGGCGCGGGCGTCGCGATGGCGATCGTGCTCGTCTACCTGCTGATCGTCGTGAATTTCCAGTCATGGCTCGATCCGCTGATCATCATCAGCGCGATGCCGGCCGCGCTCGCCGGCATCGCGTGGATGCTGTTCATCACCGGCACGCACCTGAGCGTGCCCGCGCTGACGGGCGCGATCATGACGGTGGGCGTCGCGACCGCGAACAGCATCCTGGTCGTCTCGTTCGCGCGCCAGCGCCTCGCGGCCGGCGCGCCGCCGCTCACGGCCGCGCTGGAGGCCGGCGCGACGCGGATCCGCCCGGTGCTGATGACGGCGCTCGCGATGATCATCGGGATGGTGCCGATGGCGCTCGGTCTCGGCGAAGGCGCCGAGCAGAACGCGCCGCTCGGCCGCGCGGTGATCGGCGGCCTGCTGTTCGCCACCGTTTCGACGCTGCTGTTCGTGCCGCTCGTGTTCGGCGGCGTGCATGCGCGGCTGGCGCGCCGGCGCGCGCGCCAGGCCGGACACTGACTTTCGCCCCTAGCCTATCGACCCGGTCAATTCATGGAAGAGAAACATCACAGCTCCGTCGGCATCCAGGTGGACGAACACGGCATGCACCTGCCGACGCGCACGTCGGTGTCGCGGCGCGGGCGGGTCGTACTGATCGTGATCGGCGTGCTGCTGGCCGCGGGCGCCGCGCGCACGATCGTCGTCAACGTGCTGAACCGCGGCCGGCTCGACGCGGTGGCCGAGCAGAACACGCGCCAGTACGTGAACGTCGTGCATCCGGTCGATGCGGCCACCGGCGGCAAGCTGTCGCTGCCGGGCACGCTGCGCGGCTTCGTCGAGGCGCCGATCTATGCGCGTGCGAGCGGCTACGTGCTGCGCTGGCAGGTCGACATCGGCGCGCACGTGAAGCAAGGCCAGCTGCTCGCCGAGCTCGACACGCCCGAACTGAACCAGGAACTCGCGCAGGCCACCGCGCAGCGCCAGCAGGCGCAGGCCGCGCTCGCGCTCGCGAAGACATCGTTCGACCGCGCGCAGCAGCTGCGCCAGCGCGATGCGGTGTCGCAGCAGGAACTCGACGACCGCCAGGGTGCATTCAACCAGGGCACCGCGAACCTCGCCGCGGCCGACGCGAACATGCGCCGGCTCACCGAACTGAAGGGCTTCCAGCGCATCGTCGCGCCGATCGACGGGATCGTCACGCAGCGCAACGTCGACGTCGGCGACCTCGTCAACTCCGGTAACGCGGGCCGCTCGCTGTTCACGGTCGTGCAGGCCGACCGGCTGCGCCTGTACGTGCAGGTGCCGCAAGCCTATGCGCAGCATGTGAAGGTCGACCAGCACGTGAGCGTCGCGCAGGCCGAACTGCCCGGCCAGACCTTCGACGGCACGGTCACTCGCACGTCCCAGGCGATCGACGTCGCGACGCGTTCGCTGCAGATCGAGATCACGCTGCCGAACCCGGACGGCCGGCTGCTGCCCGGCGCCTACGTGCAGGCGACGCTGCCGATGACGCCGGTCGGCCGCCTGCAGATTCCGGCCAGCACGCTGCTGTTCCGCGCCGAAGGGCCGACGGTCGCGACCGTCGACGCGAACGGCCAGGTGCGCCTGAAGGCGGTGACGGTCGCGCGCACGATCGGGCAGACGCTCGAAGTCGACGGCCCGCTCACGCCGAACGACCGCCTCGTCGCGAACCCGAGCGACGCGCTCGCGAACGGCGACACCGTCATCGTGCAGGCGCCGCCCGTCGTGAAGCCGGCCTCCGCGGCCGCGGGAGCGAAGTCGTGAGCGCGATGCACGCCCGCCTGCGCCCCACGGCAGTCCTGACCATCGTCGCGGTCGCGGCGCTCGCCGGCTGCACGGTCGGCCCCGACTACCGGCGCCCCGCCGTCGAGACGCCGGCCACGTGGCGGCTCGACCCGGCCGACGCGTACTGGCACCCGGCCGCGCCGGCCCGTGCACCGCTTGAACCGGCCTGGTGGACCGCGTTCGGCGACGCGCAACTCGACGCGCTCGAAGCCGACGCGCTGCGCAACAACCAGAACCTGAAGGCCGTCGCCGCGCGCTACGACCAGGCGAAGGCGACGCTCGCGTCGGTCGCATCCGCGCAGTATCCGGCCGTCGGCCTGAACGCGAGCGGCCAGCGGTTCAAGATTTCCGCGGACCGGCCGCAGACCAACTACGCGACGAAGAGCATGTCGACCGTGCAGAACGAGATCCAGGTCGGCGCGAGCGTCAGCTACGAACTCGACCTGTTCGGCCGCGTGCGGCGCGGCGTCGAATCGGCGCAGGCCAGCTCCGAGCAGGCGCGCGACGATTTCGCGAACGCGCGCCTGGTGCTGAGCGCCGATCTCGCGTCGAGCTACTTCGCGCTGCGCGAGCTCGACACGGAAATCGACGTCGTCAGGCGCTCGATCGACCTGCAGCAGAAGGCGCTCGACTACGTGAGCGCGCGCCACGACCTCGGCGCGGTGTCGGGCCTCGACCTGCTGCAGCAACGTTCGCAGCTCGATGCGACGCGCACGCAGGCACAACTGCTGATCCAGCAGCGCGCGCAGGTCGAGACGGCGATCGCGACGCTGGTCGGTACGCCGGCCCCCGCGTTCTCGCTGCCGCCGCGCGTGGTGCCGATCAATGCGCCCGCACTGCCGACCGGGATGCCGAGCGACCTGCTGCAGCGGCGGCCCGACGTCGCGTCGGCCGAGCGCGCGATGGCCGCCGCGAACGCGCAGATCGGCGTCGCGCGCGCCGCATATTTCCCACGCATCGCGCTGTCGCCAGACATCGGCTGGGACGCGACGCGCTTCTCGGGCCTGTTCACCGTGCCGGCGCTGCTGTGGTCGGTCGGCGCGTCGGTCAGCCAGCCGCTGTTCGAAGGCGGCAAGCTGAAGGCCGGCGTCGATTTCGCGCAGGCCGGCTACGTGGCCGCGCAGGCCAATTACCGGCAGACCGTGCTCACCGCGTTCCAGGAGGTGCAGAATGCGGTGACGGGCCTGTCGGTGCTGGCGCACGCCGCGCAGCAGGCATCGGCGGCCGTCGACGACGCGCGCAAGCTCGTGTCGCTCGCGCAGGACCGCTACGCGGGCGGCCTCACGCCGTTCATCGACGTGCTGACGGCCCAGCAGCAGTTGCTGACGAGCGAGCGCCAGGCCGTGCAGATCCAGGGCCAGCGCGCGGCGCTCGTCGTGTTTCTCGCGAAGGCGCTCGGCGGCGGCTGGGACGGCGGCGCGACGGGCGGCACGGCGCCGACCGACGTCGCGGCGGCCGGCCCGCAGCCCGCCACGCGCAACGCCCCCTAACCCGGTTACGCGAACAAAGCCCATGAAAGTCCTGATCGTCGAAGACGAACCGAAAGTCGTCGAATACCTGAAGAGCGGCCTCACCGAGGAAGGCTGGGTCGTCGACACCGCGCTCGACGGTGAGGACGGCGCGTGGAAGGCCGTCGAATTCGACTACGACGTGGTCGTGCTCGACGTGATGCTGCCGAAGCTCGACGGCTTCGGCGTGCTGCGCGCATTGCGCGCGCAGAAGCAGACGCCGGTGATCATGCTGACCGCGCGCGACCGCGTCGACGACCGCGTGCGCGGGCTGCGCGGCGGCGCCGACGACTACCTGACCAAGCCCTTCTCGTTCCTCGAGCTGATCGAACGCCTGCGCGCGCTCACGCGCCGTGCGCGCGTGCAGGAATCGACGCTGATCTCGATCGGCGACCTGCGCGTCGACCTGATCGGCCGCCGCGCGAGCCGCGACGGCACGCGCCTCGACCTGACCGCGCAGGAATTCCAGCTGCTCGGCGTGCTCGCGCGGCGCAGCGGCGAGGTGCTGTCGAAGACGACGATCGCCGAGCTCGTGTGGGACGTGAACTTCGACAGCAACGCGAACGTCGTCGAGACGGCGATCAAGCGCCTGCGCGCGAAGCTCGACGGCCCGTTCGCGGAGAAACTGCTGCACACGATCCGCGGGATGGGCTACGTGCTCGAGGCGCGCGAGGACGGCGACACGGAGCGGCACCCATGAAACGCTCGATCACCCTGCGCCTGTCGGCGATGTTCGGCATCGTGTCGCTGCTCGTGTTCACGCTGGTCGGCTGCGGGCTGTTCGTGATGATGGAGCGCCAGCTGTTCGCCGAACTGCGCGCGACGATCGACACGCGCGCGAAGGTTGCTCAAATGATCGTGTCGCATGCGACCACGGCCGCGCGCGGACGCCTGATGCAGGAAAAGCTCGCCGACCTCGAACCGCCCGACGGATCGACGCGCTATCAGGTCGAGAGCCTCGACCCCGACTTCCGCTTCGGCCATCCGGTCGACGGCGTGCCCGTCGGCGAACCGTTCGGTGCGTTCCAGCAGTACGCGCTCAACCACAGCAGCTACGACGTGATGACGAAGACCGTCCCGATCGCAGGCAGCGGCGAGCGCCCGGACCTGAAGCTCATCGTCGCGTCGTCGTGCGAGCGCACGCAGCGGATGCTGCGCCATTTCGTATGGACGCTCGCCGCGCTGATCGCGATCGCCACCGTGATCACGCTGCTGCTGGGCCGAGCGGTCGCGCGCTTCGGGCTCGCGCCGCTCGAACGGCTGTCGCAGGACGCGGCGGCCATCAGTGCCACCAATCGCCGCCAGCGGCTGCAGACCGACGCGCTGCCGACCGAGCTGCGCGATCTCGCCGCGTCGTTCAACGGCGCGCTCGAGCGCATCCAGCAGACCTATGCGCGGCTCGAGGCGTTCAACGCGGACGTCGCGCACGAGTTGCGCACGCCGATCAGCATCCTGATCGGCCAGACCCAGGTCGCGCTGACGAGCCGCGACCGTTCGGTCGACCGGATGCGTCAGACGCTGCAATCGAACCTCGAAGAGTTCGAACGGTTGCGCGTGATCATCAACGACATGCTGTTCCTGTCGCGCAGCGATCGCGGCGAACGCGCGACCGACCTGAAGCACGTGTCGCTCGCCGACGAGGTGCGGCGCATGCTCGACTTCCTCGAGATTCCGCTCGACGAAGCGCAGTTGCGTGCCGAACTGCACGGCGATGCGCGTGCGGCGGTCGACCCGTCGTTGTTCCGCCGCGCGATGACCAACCTGCTGATCAACGCAATCCAGCATTCGGCGCCCGGCGCGACGCTGAACGTGACGATCACGCCGCGCGACACGCTCATCGACGTGTCGGTCGCGAACCCCGGCGAGCCGATCGACCCCGCGCAGCGCTCGCACGTGTTCGAGCGTTTCTACCGGCTCGAGGAAGCGCGCGCGAACAGCAAGGAGAACCACGGGCTCGGGCTGTCGATCGTCAAGGCCGTCGCGGAGATGCACGGCGGCAGCGTGTTCGTCGCATGTTCGGGCGGCGTCAATACATTCGGTTTTTCAGTGTCGACGCAACCGTCCGGCGGCAACCCGCTGCGCGCGGCCGATGCCGGCGGCCCGCATGCGCAGCAGCCAACGCCCGCGCCGCGCGCGTTGCACTGACGTCGGCCCCACCGCCGAGGGCAGTTTTCTTCAATACGGGCCCGCGTGGCTTCTTTAGTCTCGATGCGACTTTGACATTCGCATGGAGGCAACAGATGAGCATGCTGGTTTCGATGGCCGCGTTCGCGCTGGCGTCGTCGATCACACCCGGTCCCGTCAACATCGTCGCGCTCAGCGCGGGCGCGCGCCACGGTCTCGGCGCAAGCCTGCGCTATGCGGCCGGCGCCACGCTCGGCTTCGTCGCGCTGTTCCTGCTGATCGGCCTCGGGCTGCACGCGGCGCTCGCGCGCTGGCCAATGCTGACCGCCGTCACCCAATGGGCGGGGATCGCGTTCCTGCTTTACCTCGCGCTGCGGCTCGCGCTCGACGACGGCCGGTTGTCGTCCGACCCGGCCGCCCCGGACGCGCCGAACGTCGCCGGCCCGTCGGCCGCGGCCGGCGCGGCGATGCAGTGGCTGAATCCGAAGGCGTGGCTTGCGTGCGTGGCCGCGATGGGTGCGTATGCGGCCGACGGCGACCGCGCGCAGGTGTGGCAATTCGCGGCGCTGTATCTGGTGATCTGCTTTGCGTCGATCGCGTGCTGGGCGTATGCGGGTGCGTCGCTGCGGCACCGGCTCGCGAATGCGCGGCGGATGCGGCTGTTCAACCGCGCGATGGCACTGCTGCTCGCGGGTAGCGCGCTTTATTTGCTCGATATCTAACGCTGGCGCTGTGACACACGTTGTTGCGGCCGGTGCCGCCGGCGGCCGATGATGCAACGCGTCGTCGGCCGTGCGGTGTGCGGCGTGCGGTGTCGCCCCGCCCGCTCGCCGCTCAACACGCGGCGCTTCGGTATTGCCCGGGCGTGGCGGCCGCGATGCGACGGAACGCGCGCTGGAAATGCGCCTGGTCCGCGAAGCCCGCATCGAGCGCGACATCGGCGATCGGCCTGCCGCGGCGCAGCTCCGCGCGGCCGTATTGCACGCGACGGTCGATCAGGAACGCATGCGGCGTCATCCCGTAACGGGCGTTGAACGCGCGGATCAGGTAGGACGGCGACAGGTCGGCGGCCGCGCAGATCGCATCGAGCGTGACGGCCTGACGGCAGTGCGCGGCGATGTAGTCGGCCGCGCGCGCGAGCTTCGCGTTGTCGGCACCGCGCGGCGCGGCGCCGGGCAGTTCGCGATCGAGCGCGCCGTGCAGCCGCGTGAAGAATTCGACCGCCGCGCTTTCCTTGCCGAGCGGATCGACGCCGGGCGCCACGAGCGTGCGGTAAAAGCCGCCGAACTGCGCGAACAGGTCGTGCCGTTCCGTCAACTTCGGCGAAAACCCGTGAAAATCGCGGTTCGGATCGCGCCCGAGCGAATGCTGCAGGCGTGTGAGCCACGGCACGTCCACGTAGACCATCCGGTACGCCCATGCGTCGGGGCCGTACGGATTGCACGCATGCACCTGTTCCGGATCGATGATCACGAGCACGCCGCGTCCGACGTGCTCCTTCGTCGCGCCGTTCAGGTAGGTGCTTGTGCCGCCGACGATCGCGCCGAGCGAAAACGTGTCGTGCGTGTGCTTCGCGTAGCAGATCGTCCGCCCGTCGTCGACGGTGCGCGCCTCGATGAACGGCAGCGCGGCGTCGCGCCAGAACGGCGACGGGACGGCGAGGGGGTTGGCGGAACGGCTCAAGCGACAGGCTCCCGGATCGGACGGCGAACGCACACCGTACAAGACTGCGCGGCGCGATGCAACCGCGTACCGACGCTTCCCGGCCGGATCGCCTAAGCTTTGAATTCGGCCGCCGCGGCACACGCGGCGGGTTCCGTTCCCTCTTCCAACCGGTACGCTCATGCACATCGATCTGACAGGCAAGACCGCGGTCGTCACCGCTTCCACCGCCGGCATCGGGCTGGCGATCGCCGAAGGGCTCGCGCAGGCGGGCGCGCGCGTCGTCGTCAACGGACGCAGCGACAAGTCGGTCGACGCCGCGCTCGCGCTGCTGCGCACCGCGGTACCCGACGCGGACATCGACGGCGTCGCCGCCGACCTGTCCGACGCCGCCGGCGCCGCGCGCATCACGCAGCACACGCCGGACGCCGACATCCTCGTCAACAATGCGGGCATCTACGGGCTGAAGGCATTCTTCGACATCGACGACGATGAATGGACGCATTACTTCCAGATGAACGTGATGTCCGGCGTGCGTCTCGCGCGGCACTACCTGAAGGGCATGCTCGCGCGCAACACGGGCCGCATCGTGTTCATTTCGTCGGAATCGGGGCTGAACATCCCGGTCGACATGATTCACTACGGGTTCACGAAAACCGCGCAGCTGGCGATCGCGCGCGGCCTCGCGAAGGTCGCGGCCGGGACGAACGTGACGGTCAATTCGGTGCTGCCGGGGCCGACGATGTCAGAAGGCGTGCGGGCGCTGCTGAAAGCGACGGCCGATGAAACGGGCCGCAGCATCGACGACGTCGCGGTGGATTTCGTGCGCAGCCAGCGCGCGAGCTCGATCATCCAGCGGCCGGCGACGACGGAGGAAGTCGCGAATCTCGTCGTGTACGTGTGCTCGCCGCAGGCCTCGGCGACGACGGGCGCGGCGTTGCGCGTCGACGGCGGGGTGGTCGATACGATCGCTTGACGGCGCGGAGCGGGCACGGCAAACGCGCCGCCGCGCTATCGGGACGTGGTCTTGTCCGGCTGGAGCGTGCCCTTGCGATCGGCGTCCATGCAGGTATCGAAGCCGTGTTGCGTGACGGCGCCGGCCTTGTCGAACACGACGAAGTAAGCCCGGTGATCGTTGCCGTGCTCGATGAAGTAGTTGTAGCAGACGCCGCTGCCGTTGCGGACCATCCACACGCTGCGCGGGTTGCCGCCGGCGCGGACGACGTCGGCGCGCGTTGCGCCGTGCCGCGACGCGGCCCTCGCGAGCGGCGTGCGCGAATACGAGAACGGCAGCCAAGAGTCGAACCACGCGCAGCCGTGCAGCATCAGGCAGCTGGCGGCCAGGGACAGCGTCGCGGCGGGACGGGACATCGAAATCAATCGCATGCTGGGTGAAATCTGCTGCGCCATGCCGGCGTGATCGAAAGCCCCATGCTACTAGACCTTTGGGTCCGGATCGAAAAGAAATGTGGAGACTTGTGTCCGACGCCCTGCTCGACGCGGTCCGGCGCGCGCCCGATCGTCGCGAATCGTTGCGGCACCGTGCGGGCTCGCACACGCGTCATGCCGTTGCGCCGATGTTTTGAATCGGCGCAACGGCCAGCATCGTCAGGCGACCCATTCGGTCCACAGCATCGTCAGCACCGTCATCAGCGCCGGGCCGACGAACAACCCGATCAGCCCGAACGTCTCGGCACCGCCGAGAATGCCGAACAGCACGAGCAGGAACGGCAGGCGGGTCGAGCTGCCGATCAGCACCGGCCGCACGAAATGCTCGGCGACGAACACGACCACGAAGCCGAGCACCAGCACCACGACGGCCCACGCGGTCGTCCCCTGCACGAACAGCCAGAGCGCCGCGCCGCAGAACACGATCGGCGCGCAGAACGGCAGCATCGCGGCGACGGCCGTGACGAGGCCGAGCAGCGCCGCATGCGGGACGCCCGCGAGCGCATACGCGACGCCGAGAATGGCGCCCTCGCCCAACCCGACGACGACCAGCCCCGTGACCGTGCCGTACACGGCCGAGACCATCCGTTCGATCAGATCCGCGCCGCCGCGGCCGAACGCGCGCCGCGCGCCCTGCAGCAACGCACCCGACAGCTTGTGGCCGGCCCGCATGATCACGAACAGCGTGACCAGCATGAAGCCGAACTCGAACAGCGCATGCGCGAGCTTCGTGCCGAACTGCCGGCCGAACGCGATGAACTTCTCGCCGCTCGCGCCATGCATCGCGGTGCCCGCGTGCAGCGGATGACCGAGATTGGCCTGCCACCACTCGGTGACCTGCGCGGCACCGTACGGCAACCGGCCGACGATGTCCGGCAGCGGAATGCCGTTGTCCTGGATCGAATGCAGCCAGGTGCGCAGGTCGTGCGCCTGCGAGATCGCCTGCCCCAGTGCGATCGCGACCGGCAGCACGACCAGCAGCGACACGCCCGCGGTGATCGCGGTCGCGATCAGGGTCGGCCGGTCGCGAAACCAGCGGTCCGATTCGAAGCGTTTCAGCAACGGCCACAGCGCGATCGCAATCACGCAGGCCCACGCGATGGCGGGAAGGAAATCGCGGATCACCCACAGCGCGAGTACCAGCAGCGCCGCATACAGCACGGCGCGGGCGATCTGCTGCGTGCGCGGCCGCGCGGCGGAATCCTGGGACGGCGAGACATGTGCGCGCATGGCACCTCGGTCGAAATGAAAAAATGGCGATTCGTGCAGGCCGGAAGCCTGTACGAACCGCCATTCTATCCATCGGCGCCGCAACGGCATGCGCACGCAGTGCCAAGCATCGTCAAATCCGTGCCGCGAACGCCGCGCCGCCGCGCGGTGCAATGCGTGGCTCAGGCCGCCTTGTCGGCGACGCGGTAGCGTTCGAGCCAGTGCGCGTACGGCGCGGGCAGCGTCCACGACGGACGCTCGACGCCGAGCTGCCTGGCCGCGTAGTACGGCCAGTGCGGATCGGCGAGATGCGCGCGGCCGACCATCACGAGGTCGAGCTGCTGCTCGGCGACGACGCGCTCGGCGAGTTGCGGCGTGTCGATCCCCCAGGCGGACGACACCGGCAGGCCGGCCTCGCGGCGCACGCGCTCCGCGATCGGCGCGAGGAACGCCGGGCCCCACGGAATCTGCGCGTCGGGCGTCGAGAAGCCGACGGACACACTCAGCATGTCGAGCCCTTCCTGCTTCATCCGCTGCGTAAGCGCGATCGATTCGGCGAGCGTTTCCTCATCGCGACCGTCGTATTCGATCACGCCGAGACGCGCGGTCAGCGGCAGGTGTTCCGGCCAGACCTGGCGGACAGCCTTCAGCGTGTCGACGAGGAAACGCCCGCGGTTTTCCGCCGAACCGCCGTACGCGTCGTCGCGCTGGTTCGAATGCACGGAGAAGAAGCTCTGGCCGAGGTAGCCGTGCGCGAAGTGCAGCTCGAGCCATTCGAAGCCGAGGTCGCGGGCGCGCTTCGCCGACGCGACGAAGTCGGCCTGCACGCGGGCGATGTCGTCATGCGTCATCGCCCGCGGCGTCTTCGGCAGGTGCGCGCCGAACGGCACCGCCGACGGGGCGATGGTCTGCCAGCCGTGCGGATTGCCGTCGGCGATGTGATCGTCGCCTTCCCACGGACGGTTCGCGCTCGCCTTGCGGCCCGCATGCGCGATCTGGATGCCCGGCACCGAGCCCGCCGCCTTGATCGCCGCGACCGACGGCGCGAACGCCTCGGCCTGCGCATCGGTCCACAGCCCGGCGCAACCCGGCGTGATGCGGCCTTCCGGCGACACGGCCGTCGCCTCCGCGATCACGAGGCCCGCGCCGCCGCGCGCGATGCCGGCCAGGTGCACGTGATGCCAGTCGTTGACGACGCCGTCTTCGGCGACGTACTGGCACATCGGCGGCACCGCGATGCGGTTGCGCAGCGTGACATCCTTGAGTTTGAACGGTTCGAACAGGGCAGACATCCACCACTCCTTTGCTTGGTTCTGCGAAACGACGGGATGAGCCGCCGTGCGGTGCGCACGGCGGAACGGTTCGGGCCGTCGCCGGGACGGTTGCGTCCGACAACGGATATGGCCCGGCGCCGGTCATGCCGGCGCCGGGCCGGCTTACCGACGGCCGAGCTGCACGAGCAGCGCCTCGGCGGCGGGTTCCGACGACGCGGGGTTCTGCCCCGTGATCAGCAGCCCGTCGGTGACGACATGCGGCGCCCAGTCGGCGCTGCGCTCGAACTGCGCGCCGTTGGTCTTCAGCATGTCCTCGACGAGGAACGGCACCACTTCCGTCAGTTCGACGGCCGCTTCCTCGCTGTTGGTGAAGCCCGTCGCACGCTTGCCGCGTACGACCGACTCGCCGGTCTTCGGATCCTTCACGTGGCGCAGCACGCCCGGCGCGTGGCACACGGCCGCGACCGGCTTGCCGGCCGACAGCGCGCGCTCGATCAGGCCGATCGAATGCAGGTCCTCGGCGAGATCCCACAGCGGGCCGTGCCCGCCCGGATAGAACACCGCGTCGTAATCGTCGACCGACACGTCGGCCAGCTTGCGCGTGGCGGCCAGTTCGGCCTTGGCTGCCGGATCGGCATCGAAGCGGCGCGTCGCGTCGGTTTGCGCGGCCGGATCGCTGCTTTTCGGGTCAAGCGGCGGCTGGCCGCCCTTCGGCGACGCGAGCGTCAACTCGACGCCCGCATCCTTGAACGTGTAGTACGGCGCGGCCAGTTCCTCGAGCCAGAAGCCGGTTTTCTTGCCGGTGTCGCCGAGCGTGTCGTGCGAGGTCAGGACAACCAGAATCTTCATGATCGGACACTCCTTCGAAATGGGGGAACGGGGCCGCATCGCGGCGGCGGCCAACGTGACGCACGTCGCGTACCGGCGACGACGGCGCGCCTGCCGGTTAGGCCGCTGGCGCGTGTCAACGTGCCGGCTCCGTACCGAAAATATTATTCAAGCCTATTAGACCAGTCGTCTAGAAGAGACTCGAAAAAAACGACGGCATCTCCTGCACGATCAGCATCGCGGCGCGATATGGCAGTTTCGCGTCAGGATGCGCGTCAGGAACGGCGTCGCATTCATGAGGCTGGATGATAGCCACGGATTAGACCGGTCGTCTAGAAACCCGGCATTCAGCCCTTCCGGCGTCATGGCTTTTGCGACGGAGCGCATCCCGCAGCGTCCACTGCCGGTCGCACCCCGCGCGTGCCGCCTTGGTTAGCCGAGCGGCGGCCCGTCGGTGTCGCCGCCCTCGATCACCGGCATTTCGAGCCGATGGCCACGAGAGCCGTCCGCGAGCAGTCCCAGCATCAGGTCCGCCAGCGCACGCCCCGTCGCCTGTCCGGTCGGTTGCACCACGGCCGTCACGCGATGCGGATGGGCCACCTCCGGCGGCACGCCGTCATAGACGATCAACGAGATCTCGCGCCCCAGGCGCAAGCCGCTCTCGACCAGCGCCCGGAACGCACCGCTGCCCGCGATATTGTTGTCGACCAGCAGCGCCGTCGGCCGTTCGGCCAGCGCGAGCAGCGCCTGCGCGGCCTGCAGCCCGCCGTCGCGCGTAAACGGACACTCGACGAGCAGCGCCGGGTCGGGTTCGATGCCGGCTTCGTGCAGCGCCGCGAGATAACCGGCGCGACGCTGCATCGCGAAATTGAGCGACAGCGGTGCGCTGATCATCGCGATGCGGCGATGACCGAAGCCGATCAGGCGCCGCACGGCATCGCGTGCGCCCGCCTCGTTGTCGAAATCGAACCACGCGTAAGGCTCGGCGGCCTGCGTGCGGCCGTACGCGATGTACGGAAACGCGCTCGACCGCAGGTACGCGAGGCGCGGATCGTCGACCAGCGTGCGTGCGACGATCAATCCGTCGACGAGCTTGCCGTCGACGAGCCTTCGATACGTGTCCAGCTCGGCGTTCGGCCGCGCGGCCGCGATGATGAAGTCGAGATTGCGCTCGGCGAGCCGCTCGGTGATGCCGGCGACGACTTCGCCGAAGCGCGGATCACCGAGATCGCCCACGCCGAACGGATACACGATGCCGATCGCGTCCGAGCGCCCCGTCGCCAGCCGGCGCGCGGTCGGATCCGCGACATAGCCGAGTTCGCGCGCGGCCTTCATCACGCGCTCGCGGGTCGACTCGCTCACGTCGTCATAGCCGTTCAGCGCGCGACTGACCGTCGTGCGCGACAGTCCGAGCGCATCCGACAGCGCCTTCAGATTCACCTTCACGTCGCTCCTCGCGTTGCAAATGCCATTCGGCCGGACCCTTGCGCAGCAATTATTGCCGAATGGTAGTTATTACCGTCAAATATTTATCTTTTGACGTCCAAACCGGTTTGAAATAGCATCCAAACCGGTTTGGATATCAATGCCACCGCCAGTCGTTCCCTTTCACCGTCAACGGAAACAACGCCGACATGACTTACTTTCCTTTTTGCCGCGCGACTGCGGCCAAACGTTTGCTGTTCGCCGGCGCCGCACTGGCCGCCTTCGCGACCGCCGCGCATGCGCAGACCGCCGGCGCGCCCGCGCCCACGCCTCATACGCAGCAGGCATACGACCCCGAGGGCAACTTCACGATGCGCTGGACCCGCGCGGACATCCGCCAGATCGTCGCGCAGTCGCACGCGGCCGGCGCCGACAAGAATTCGCTGCCCCAAGCGCTGACGATGCCCGACATCCCGCAGAATTTCCCGCTGATCAACTCGAACGTGTGGGTATGGGACACCTGGCCGCTGGCCGACCTGCGCGCGAACCAGCTCAGCTACAAGGGCTGGGAGGTGATCTTCTCGCTCACCGCCGATCCGCACGCGGGCTACACGTTCGATGACCGCCACGTCCATGCGCGCATCGGCTTCTTCTATCGCCGCGCGGGCATCCCCGCGTCGCAGCGCCCCGCGAACGGCGGCTGGACCTGGGGCGGCCACCTGTTCCCGGACGGTGCGAGCGCCAAGGTGTTCGGCACGTCACCGATGACCAACAACGCCGAATGGTCGGGCTCGGCGCGCCTCACGAACGGCGACAACGTCAGCCTCTACTACACCGCGACGTCGTTCAACCGCTCGGCGCCCGGCGGCGCCGACATCACGCCGCCGCAGGCGATCATCACGCGCGCCGACGGCCACATCCATGCCGACGACAAGCACGTGTGGTTCAGCGGCTTCGACGATCACAAGGCGCTGCTGCAGCCGGACGGCAACTACTACCAGACCGGCCAGCAGAACACCTACTTCTCGTTCCGCGATCCGTTCGTGTTCACCGATCCCGCGCACCCGGGCAAGACCTACATGGTCTTCGAGGGCAACACGGGCGGCCAGCGCGGCGCACGCACCTGCACCGAAGCCGATCTCGGCTACGCGCCGAACGATCCGTACAAGGAAGACCTCAATGCCGTGATGAACTCGGGCGCAGTGTATCAAAAGGCCAATGTCGGCCTGGCGGTCGCGACGAACCCGCAGCTCACCGAATGGAAGTTCCTGCCGCCGCTCCTGTCGGCGAACTGCGTCGACGACCAGACCGAGCGCCCGCAGATCTACCTGAAGGACGGCAAGTACTACCTGTTCACGATCAGCCACCGCACGACGATGGCCGCGGGCGTCGATGGGCCGGACGGTGTCTACGGTTTCGTCGGCAACGGCATCCGCAGCGACTTCCTGCCGCTGAACGGCGGCAGCGGCCTCGTGCTCGGCAACCCGACCGACTTCTCCGCACCGGCCGGCGCGCCGTATGCGCAGGACCCGAACCAGAACCCGCGCGAATTCCAGTCGTATTCGCACTACGTGATGCCGGGCGGGCTCGTCGAGTCGTTCATCGATGCGATCGGTCCGCGCCGCGGCGGCACGCTCGCGCCGACGGTGAAGGTCAACATCAACGGCACGTCGACGGCGGTCGACCGCGGGTACGGAAACGGCGGCCTCGGCGGGTATGGCGAAATCCCGTCGAACCTGCCGGCGACGGGCGCCGGTCACAACGACGGCCCGGGCACCCGGCCGTAACGGTCGGGGCCCCGTAGCCGGCCCGTTCCGCAGGCGCGCATCGCGCGTGTCGCGTGCGTGCCTGCCTTTTTTGTTCCGCAAACCGCGCATGCCGCCGTTGTACGCGGCATGCGCCCTTTTCCCGCTTCGCGCAGCGAAGCACGGAACCCCGCATGAGATCGACGTTTTTCCGCTTTTCCTTCCGGCTCGCCGGGCTGCTGCTCGCGTGCGCGGCCGGCATCCAGACGGCACACGCGACTTGCACCGCGCCGCCCGCGGGCGGCACGCCGCAATGGCGCCCCGCCATCCATTACACGCCGCAGCGCAACTGGATGAACGATCCGAACGGCCTCGTTTATGAAAACGGCCGCTATCACCTGTTCTACCAGTACAACCCGCTCGGCCACGACTGGGGCAACATGTCGTGGGGTCATGCGACCAGCACCGATCTCGTCCACTGGCGCGAGCACCCGGTCGCGATGCGCGCGAACGCGACGGAGGAAATCTTCTCCGGCTCGATCGTCGCCGACACGCACAACACGTCCGGCCTCGGCGCGCCGGGCCAAACGCCGCTCGTCGCGCTTTACACGAGCGTCTACAAGGCAGGTTCCGGTCACGCGCCCGGCACGCAGGCGCAGTCGCTCGCGTACAGCCTCGACCACGGCGCGACGTGGCAGCCGTACGCGCACAATCCGGTGCTCACGCTCGATCCGGAATCGAAGCAGTTCCGCGACCCGAAGGTGTCGTGGTACGCGCCGGGACGCTACTGGCTGATGACGACGGTCGTCGCCGATGCGCAGGTCGTGAAGCTCTACCGCTCCGACGACCTGGTCCACTGGTCGTTCCTGAGCGACTTCACGCTGCCGGACGTGCCGCATGCCGGTGTGCTGTGGGAGATGCCCGACCTCGTGCCGCTGCCCGTCGACGACGATCCGCGGCACATCAAGTGGGTGATGATCGTCAACGTCAACCCGTGGTCGATCGCCGGCGGCTCCGGCGCGATGTATTTCGTCGGCGACTTCGACGGCCGCACGTTCGTTCCCGATCGCGTCGCGCCGGCCGGTTCCGATCCCGCGCAATTCCGCTGGGTCGATCATGGCGCCGACTTCTATGCGGCCGGCACGTTCTCCGGCGCGCCGGGCGCGCGCCCGGTCGCGATCGCGTGGATGAGCAACTGGGACTACGCGGCGAAAGTGCCGACGGCACCCTGGCGCGGCGCGACGGCGTTGCCGCGCGAACTTGCGCTGAAGACGATCGGCGGCGAGCCGACGCTCGTCGTGACGCCGGCCGCCGCATTCGATGCGTGGGCCGACGGGCGGCCCGCCGTGCATGAAGGCGATCTGAGCGTCGACTCCGCCACCCGCGCACTGTCGGCCGCGACGCGCGGAGTCGTCCAGCGCATCACGGTTACCATCGCGCCGCAAGGCGCGGCCCGCGCGGGCCTGATCGTGCGCGGCTCGGCGGACGGCGCGATCGGCACCCGGATCGTGTACGACACCGCGAAGCGCACGCTGACGCTCGACCGCTCCCGCTCCGGCGCGACGGATTTCGCCGGCACGTTCAGCCGCGAGCACATCGTCGATCTGCCGCTCGAGCACGGACGCCTGCAGCTCGAAATCGTCGTCGATCGCGGCTCGGTCGAAGTGTTCGCGAACGGCGGCCGCGTCGCACTCACGGATCTGGTCTTTCCGCCGCTGGATGCGGATCGCGTCGCCGTGTTCGCCGAGCATGGGCGCGCGACGTTCTCCGGACTGACGGTGACGCAGCTCCACGCGCGCGATCGGACCGACGAGACCCGTGACGCATGTGCATCGCGCTAGCAAGGTGATTCGACGGCAGGGCTGCGTCACCCGACATCACGTCAGGCGATGCAGCCCCGCCGGTTTCACGCTCAGAGCAGGCCCATCCCGCCCGACGCGATGATTTCCGCGCCGACGATGAACGCCGACTCGGGCGCGCTCAGGTGCAGCACCGTCGACGCGATTTCGTCCGGCGTGCCGAAGCGGCCGATCGGGACCAGCCCCTTGATCTTGTCGGCCGTCTCGTCGAGCGTTGCCGCATCGAGGCCGAGCTTGCCGTACAGCGGCGTCTGGACCGGGCCGGGGCTCACCACGTTCACGCGCACGCCGTGCGGCAGCAGCTCCGTCGACAGCGTCTTCGCGAACGAATTGACGGCCGCCTTGCTCGCCGCGTACACGGACGAACCCGGCATCCCGATGTGCGCGTTGATCGAGCCGTTGATCACGATCGACGCGCCGCGGTTCAGCAGCGGCACCAGCGCCTGGATCTGGAAATACGCACTCTTCACGTTGGTGTTGAACACGAGGTCCCACATCGCCTCGTCGCTGTCCGCGAACGGCGCGAGTTTCGCGACGCCCGCATTGATGAACACGGCGTCGAGCCGCGCGCCGGCAGCCGCGATCGCATCCGCCAGCGCCCGCGCCGACGCGACGCTGCCGGCCTCGTTGCGGATCGCGAGCGCGCCGCTGCCGAGCGTCTCGCGCGCGGCGGCGAGCGTCTGCTCGTCGCGCCCGGTGATGATGACACGCGCGCCTTCGGCCGCGAATGCCCGTGCGGCCGCCAGGCCGATGCCGCTGTTGCCGCCCGTGACGAGTACCGTTTTTCCTTCGAAGCGTTGCATGATGTTCTCCTTTGAACCGGTGAGTTGACCGTGAACACAGGATGCGCGCGTCGCCTGGCCTTGCCGTACGACCGGCGCGGCGGACATGTTCGAAATCTTCGAACGTGTTTGCGTGGGCCGGACCGTCTCGTGCCCGCGTGGCGCCCTCAGCCCGACACGTCGATCCCGTCGAGCAGGCGCTGCGCGAGCCGCGGTTCGCGCAGTTGCTCCAGCCACCATTGCAGCGCGCGGCCGTCGCGGTCGCCGCGCCACGCGACATACAGCACGTTCGGTTCGCGCGGATCGGCCGTTTCCTTCTCGACGAGTTCGCCGCGCGCGAGCAGCGACGCGACGCGCCGGCGCGGCACCCAGCCGACGCCGAGCCCGTCGCGCTGCGCGAGGATCTTCGCGCGCATCGACGGCACCGCGAGCACCGCCTGCCCGCCGAGCAGCCCATACGCGCGACCGACGGCCCGCCGCGACGAATCGGCGACGACGACCGCGCGATGCGCGCCGATCGCGTCCCGGGTCAGCCGCTCGCCCGCCGACGCCAGCGGATGGCGGGGCGACACGGCGAACACCCATTCCATCGCGCCGAGCTCGAACCACTTGAAGCCCGGAATCGCCGGCGGCTCGTTGGTCGCGCCGACGACCAGATCCGCGCGACCGTCGCGTAGCGCTTCCCAGGTGCCGCCGAGCACTTCGTGCGTGAAACGCAGCGACACGCCCGAATCGAGCGCATCGAATGCGCGGACCACCGGCAGCAGCGTATCGAACTCCATCACCTCGTCGCTGACGATCCACAGCCGGTCCTCCCAGCCGCTCGCGACCTGCCGCACGCGCTGCGTGAGCCGTGCGACGTCCAGCGCGAGGCGCGATGCCTCGTCGGTCAGCAACTGGCCGGCCGGCGTGAGCTGCAGCCGGTAGCCGCGCCGGTCGAACAGCAGCGCGTCGAAGCGCGTTTCGAGCTGCCGCGCGGCGTGCGACACGGTCGACGGCGCCTTGCCGAGCCGCGCGGCCGCCCGCGACAGGCTGCCGGTGGCGCGGATCGCATCGAGCAGCGCGAGTTCGTCTTCGGACAGCATGAGGGCACTCCGGTCGGGGGTGTGGTGGATCGTAAGGCAGCGGCGCGTGGCGGTCCAATCGAATGTCGCCGTGCCCGGTGCGCGGCGGATGCCGGCATGAACTTCCGGTATGCTGATCGACATCAAAACCGAGCATTCAAGGTAACCACTGCGATGGACATCGCGATCCGCATCGAAGGCCGTCACGACCTGACCGGGCAAATCTTCCGGCAGTTGCGCACCGCAATCGTCGACGGGCGGCTCGAAGGCGGCGCCCGGCTGCCGTCGACGCGCGATCTCGCGAAGCAGCTCGGCGTGTCGCGCAAGACGACGCTCGACGCGTTCGAGCGTCTCGTCGCCGAGGGTTACCTGAACACGCGCGCGGGCGACGGCACGTTCGTCGCCGACGGCCTCGCGCGGGTGCCGCATGCGGCGGCCTCCACACCATCGCTGGTCGAAGACACGCCGCCGGCCCACGCCGTCGACGCACGCGCGCTGTGGGACGACCTGCCCGACGCGCTCGCGATGCCCGCGCCGCAGGACTCGCCCGCGTTCGACTTCCGCGGCGGCGTGACCGACAAGACGCTGTTCCCGTTCGACGCGTGGCGCCGCTGCCTGCATCACGCGCTGCGCCAGCAGGCGCGCGGCCCCGGCCAGTACCACGACCCGGCCGGCGATCCGCAGTTGCGCGGCGCGATCGCGCGCTACGTCGCGTTCAGCCGCGCGGTCGCGTGCGGCTGGGACGACGTGCTCGTCACGCAAGGCGCGCAACAGGCGCTCGACCTGATCGCGCGCGTGGTCGTGCGGCCGGGCGACGTCGTCGCGGTCGAGAATCCCGGTTATCCGCCGGCACGCGCGGCGTTCGCCTCGCTCGGCGCGACGGTGATCGGCGTGTCGGTCGATGCGCACGGCCTCGTCACCGAGCGGCTCCCGGACGACGCGCGCCTCGTCTACGTGACGCCATCGCACCAGTTCCCGCTCGGGATGCCGATGACGCTGGACCGGCGCGTCGCGTTGCTCGAATGGGCGCAGCGCCGCCGTGCGGTGATCATCGAGGACGACTACGACGGCGAGTTCCGCTTCGAAGGCCGGCCGGTGGAGTCGCTGAAGAGCCTCGACCGCACGGGCCTCGTCGCGTACGTCGGCACGTTCTCGAAGACGATCTTTCCCGAACTGCGGATCGGCTACGCGATTCCGCCGCGCGCGCTGCGCGGCGCGCTCGCCAAGGCGAAGCAGATCGTCGACTGGCATACCTGCACGCTGACGCAGGCGGCGCTCGCGCGCTTCATGCTCGAAGGCGATTTCGCGCGGCACCTGCGGCGCGTGCAGAAGCACTACGACGCGCGCCGCAAGATGCTGCTCGCGCATCTGCGCGGCGGCCTCGCGCCGTGGTTCGAACCGATCGTGCCGACCGCCGGCATCCACCTCGCCGCGCACCTGAAACCGGGGCTCGACGAAGCCGCGCTGGTCCGCGCGGCGCGCGAGCACGACATCGGCCTGTACGGGATCTCGGCGTTCCACGTCGGCTCGGCGGCGCGCGCGGGGCTGCTGTTCGGCTATGGCGGGATCGACGCGCTGCGCATCGACGCCGCGCTCGCGAAACTGGCCGCGCTGCTGGATGCGGGCAGTGTCGGGGGCGCGGCACTGGTTACCTGAATTTCCCCGGAATTGGCCATTCAAGCAAGCCAGTGGCAAGCCTAAAGTGGGTCCTGTCGCGCCACCGAGCGCACCCCACCGAAAAAGGACCTGCCATGCAACCGCGCCTGAACTTCTATGCCGCCAGCCCGAACGCGATCAAGGTGATGCGCAACGCCGAGGAATTCCTCGCGAAAAGCTCGATCGAGAAGCCGCTTGCCGAACTCGTCCGGCTGCGCGCGTCGCAGATCAACGGCTGTGCGTTCTGCGTCGACATGCATACCACCGACGCGCGCGAGGGCGGCGAGACCGATCGACGCCTGGCGACGGTCGTCGTCTGGCGCGAAACGCCGTTCTTCACCGAGCGCGAACGCGCGGCGCTGGAGTGGACCGAAGCGCTGACGCGGGTCGCCGACAACCACGTGCCCGATGCCGTCTGGGAGGCCGTGAAGCCGCATTTCAGCGATGAAGAGCTGTTCGACCTGTCGATGCTGATCGCGACGATCAACTCGTGGAACCGCTTCGCCATCGCGTTCCGCAAGATGCCCGAGTAAGGAGACGACGATGATGCGCTCCAGTTCCAGTTCCACGCTGCGCCGCGCGATGCTGTGCATGTCGCTCGCGCTCGGCGCCGCGCTGCCGGCCGC
Organism: Burkholderia sp. Bp8998; assembly: GCF_003854235.1. NCBI lineage: Bacteria > Pseudomonadati > Pseudomonadota > Betaproteobacteria > Burkholderiales > Burkholderiaceae > Burkholderia > Burkholderia sp. Bp8998. The sequence goes on along the minus strand of NZ_QTQF01000002.1, from coordinate 120,171 downwards.
CGCCCACGCGCACGACGCCGGCGACAACGTGCACGCGGTCCTGCAACAGGCCGTGCCCGAAGCGCCCGGCAGGCTCGCCGTCGTCGCGACCGTCGACTATGCGCCCGGCCAGGCGTCCGACGCGCACAAGCACCTCGGTTCGGTGTTCGCGGTCGTGTCCAAGGGCGAAGTGCTGTCGCAGGTGAACGACGGCCCGGTGCGCCGCTATCGCGCCGGTGAAGGCTGGTACGAGCCGCCCGGTTCGCGCCACCGGATGTCGCGCAATGCGAGCGCGACCGAACCCGCGCAACTCGTCGTGTTCGGGCTGACGAGCGAGCATGCGCCGCTGAAGTCGCCGATCGATCAGTGACGAGGTTTCAGGGGGCGTGCCGTGTCGGGCACGCACCCGTGCTGCGCGACCGGCTGTCCGGCCCGTGCCGCGCGGCAGCCTCACCGGTTCCAGCCGCGTCCGCTCCGCCGTTTCCCCTGCCGTTTCCCCCACCTTTTCCCCGCAGCTTCCCCATTAGCCGCTCCCTACACTCCGCAGCCGACACACATCCCTTTGCCGCGCCGCCGCCCCGCTCGTCCGCACCGCCATTCGCCCCTCGCCTGATCTCGATCAACGCGGGCGAAAACCCCTCCTTGAAATTAACTAACTCATCAATTAGCGTCGATTTCATGATCGCGAAATCCACCGTCGCCAGGCCGCGCGGGCGCCGCCCGTCGGTGGACGATTTCGACGTGCGAGACCACATGCTCGACGTCGCGATCGAGCTGTTCGCCGAGCGCGGCATCGCCGCGACGACGGTCGCGCAGATCGCCGCGGCCGCAGGCGTCACGTCGGCGATGGTCCACTACTACTTCACGAATCGCGAGCAACTGCTCGACGCGATCGTCGAGGAGCGGCTCGCGCAGGTCATCGCGTTCGTGTGGCGACCGACCGCCCCGCATATCGAAAACGATCCGTTCGCGCTCGTCACCGAACTCGTCGACCGCTTCTTCGACGTCACGCATCGCATGCCCTGGCTGCCGTCGATCTGGCTGCGCGAGATCGTCCATGAAGGCGGCCTGCTGCGCGAGCGGATGGTCCGGCGCATTCCGCTCGAGCATGTCGGGCGTTTTGCCGAGCGCATCCGCGCCGCGCAGCAGGCCGGCACGCTGAACCCCGCGCTCGAGCCCGCGTTCCTGTTCCATTCGATCATTGCGCTCGTGATGCTGCCGCTCGCCACCGCGAAGCTGTGGCAGAGCGTGCGCGGCCAGCCGCCGATCGATCGCGACGTGCTGCATCGCCACGTCCGCGCGCTGCTCGGTTCCGGCCTGCAGCCGCCCGCCGCCGGGCCGGATGCCGACGCGCATGCACGACGGAGGCCGTCGTGAACGCGGCCCGGCCGCTGCCGCTCGCGCTGGCCACCGTCGCGCTGCTCGCCGGTTGCGGGCGGCCCGCGGACGACGTCGCGACCTACCAGGGCTATGTCGAAGGCGAATACGTGTACCTGTCGTCGTCGCAGGCGGGCACGCTGACGCAACTGTCGGTCGAGCGCGGCCAGGCCGTCGCGGCCGGTACGCCGGTGTTCTCGCTCGAAGCCGTCAACGAAACGGCCGCGCTGCAACAGGCGCAACATCAACTCGCGGCCGCACGCGCGCAGCTTGCCGACCTGCAGACCGGCAAGCGCCCGCCGGAAGTCGCGGTCACGCGGGCGCAGCTCGCGCAGGCCACGGCCCAGGCCGCGCGGGCCGCCGAGCAACGCGCGCGCGACGAACGCCAGTACGCGGCCGGCGGCCTGTCGAAACAGCAGCTCGACGATTCGCGCACGTCCGCGCAGACCACCGCCGCGCAGGTGCGCGAGTTGCAGAACCAGGTCGACGTCGCGCGCCTGCCGGGCCGCGCGCAGCAGGTGACCGCCCAGGCCGCGCAGGTCGATGCCGCACAGGCGGCCGTCACCGAAGCGCAATGGAAGCTCGACCAGAAGCGTATCGCCGCACCCGCCGACGGGCGCGTGTACGACACGCTGTACCGCGTGGGCGAATGGGTGCAGGCCGGCAATCCGGTCGTGCAGATGCTGCCGCCGCAGAACCTGAAGGTGCGGTTCTTCGTGCCGGAGGCGGCCGTCGCATCGATCGCACCGGGACACACGGTCGCGATCCGCTGCGACGGTTGCCCGGCCGACGTACCCGCGCGCGTCACCTACGTGTCGCGCGACGCCGAGTACACGCCGCCCGTGATCTACAGCAACGAGAGCCGGACCAAGCTCGTGTTCATGGTCGAGGCGCGCCCGGCGCTCGCCGACGCGCCGAAGCTGCACCCGGGCCAGCCCGTCTCCGTGAGGATGCGATGAACGCGCCGCCCGCCCGGTATGCGATCGACGTCGACCGCCTGAACAAGCGCTTCGGCGACAAGCACGTCGTGAAGGACGTCTCGCTGCGCGTCGCGCGCGGGGAGATCTTCGGCTTTCTCGGGCCGAACGGCAGCGGCAAGACGACGTCGATCCGCATGATGTGCGGCCTGCTCACGCCCGACTCGGGCAGCGGCACCTGCCTCGGCTACGACATCGTGCGCGACAGCGCGCAGATCAAGCGGCGCGTCGGCTACATGACGCAGCGTTTCTCGTACTGGGAAGACCTGTCGATCCGCGAAAACCTCGATTTCGTCGCGCGCGTGTACGGGATGCGCGACCGCAAGGCGACCGTCGCGCGCGCGCTCGACGGGCTCGGTCTCGCGAGCCGCGCGGACCAGCTCACGGGCGCGCTGTCCGGCGGCTGGAAGCAGCGCCTCGCGCTCGCCGCGTGCATGCTGCACGAGCCGGAGCTGCTGCTGCTCGACGAACCGACCGCCGGCGTCGATCCGGCCGCGCGCCGCGACTTCTGGGAAGAACTGCACCGGCTGGCCGCGCAAGGGATTGCCGTGCTCGTCAGCACGCACTACATGGACGAAGCCGAACGCTGTCACAAGCTCGCGTACATCGCGTCCGGCGAACTGCTCGCGCAGGGCACGTCGACGGAGATCGTCGCGTCGCAGCACCTGTCGACGCGTACGGTCACGGGCGGGCATCTCGCGGAACTGTCCGCGCGGCTGCGCACGATGCCGGGCGTCGACCAGACGGTCGTGTTCGGCTCGGTGCTGCACGTGAGCGGCCGCGATCGCGCGCGGCTCGACGCGACGCTCGCGCAGGTCGCGGCGCAGGCCGACGCGCAGAAGGACGGTCAGGCACCGCTGCAGGTCGCGCCGATCGATACCGGGCTCGAGGACGTCTTCATCTACATGATGGGCCGCGCGTCCGGACCGCCCGGCGGAGCGGCGACATGAGCACATGGACGGGCCTGCGAGAATCATTCTCGGTCGCGCGCTGGTGGAGCATCGTGCTGAAGGAATTCCTGCAGCTGCGCCGCGACCGCGTGACCTTCGCGATGATCGTCGGCGTGCCGATCATCCAGCTGGCGCTGTTCGGCTTCGCGATCAACACTGACCCGAAGCATCTGCCGACCGCGGTGATCGTCGCCGACTCGAGCCCGTTCGCGCGCAGCTTCATCGCCGCGATGCGCAATTCCGCGTACTTCGACATCGTCACGACGCTGCCCGACGAAGCGGCCGGCCGGCATGCGCTCGCACGCGGCGACGTGCAGTTCGTGCTGAGCGTGCCGGCCGATTTCTCGAAGCGGCTGCTGCGCGGCGAACGCCCGTCGCTGCTCGTCGAAGCGGACGCGACCGACCCCGTCGCGACCGCGTCGGCGATCGGCGCGCTGCCGGGGCTCGTGAAGCCCGTCGCCGACAAGGACCTGACGGGCCCGCTCGCGCACCTGAACGGCCGCCCGGCCGCGTTCGACGTCGTGCTGCACCGCCTGTACAACCCGGAAGGCATCACGCAGTACAACGTCGTGCCGGGCCTGATGGGCGTGATCCTGACGATGACGATGGTGATGATGACCGGCCTCGCGATCACGCGCGAACGCGAGCGCGGCACGATGGAGAACCTGCTGGCGACGCCCGTGCGGCCGCTGGAGGTGATGACGGGCAAGATCGTCCCGTACGTGTTCATCGGGCTGATCCAGGTGTCGATCATCCTCGTGGCCGCGCGCTTCGTGTTCCACGTGCCGTTCGTCGGCGGCATGTTCGCGATCTACCTGTCCGCGCTGCTGTTCATCGCCGCGAACCTGACGGTCGGCATCACGCTGTCGTCGCTCGCGCAGAACCAGCTGCAGGCGATGCAGCTCGCGGTGTTCTACTTCCTGCCGAACATCCTGCTGTCGGGCTTCATGTTTCCGTTCGCCGGGATGCCGAAGTGGGCGCAGTTCATCGGCAACCTGCTGCCGCTCACCTACTTCAACCGCCTCGTGCGCGGCATCCTGCTGAAAGGCAACGGCTGGGCCGACCTGTGGCCGTCCGTATGGCCGGTCGCGCTGTTCACGCTCGTCGTGATGGGCGTCGCGCTGCGCTTCTACCGGCGCACGCTCGACTAGGGGCCGCGCCATGCAACCGGCTTCGCGTCGCGCCCCATACACCGCCCGCCGCAGCACATGGGCAGCCGTTGCGCTGCTCGTCGCCGCATGCACGGTCGGGCCGGATTTCCACACGCCCGACGCGCCGTCCACGCAGCGCTATACGCGCGACGACGCGCCCGCGGCAACGGCGGCCGCCGGCGGCCCGGCCGGCGACGCGCAGACGTTCGCATCGTCCGCGCATACGCTGCAACGCTGGTGGACGCAGTTCGGCTCCGAACCGCTGAACCGGCTCGTCGATACCGCATGGCAAAACAGCCCGACGCTCGCCGAGGCCCGCGCGCGGCTCGACGAAGCGCGCCAGAACCATGCGGCCGAAGCCGGCGCGACAATGCTGCCGCGCGTCGACGCGAACCTGTCCGCCACGCGCGAGAAGGTCGACATCGCCGCGTTCGGGTTGCCCGCCAACGTGCCGAATCCCGGGCCGTTCACGCTGTACGACGCGTCGGTGAGCGTGTCGTACGCGCTCGACGTGTTCGGCGGCAACCGGCGCGCACTCGAGGCGCTGCGCGCCCAGGTCGACTATCAGGCCTACACGCTCGATGCCGCGCGCCTGACGCTCGCGGGCAATGTCGTCGCGACCGCGATCCTGCGCGCGTCGCTCGCGCAGCAGATCGCGCTCACGCGGCAGCTCGTCGACGCGCAGGCGCGGCAGCTGCGCATCGTCGACGCGCGCTTCGCGGCGGGCGGCATATCGCGCGCCGACGTGCATGCGCAGCGCACGCTGCTCGCGCAGACGCAAGCCTCGCTGCCGCCGCTCGCGGCCCGCTTCGCGCAGGCCAGCCACCGGCTCGCGATCCTGCTGGGCGCGCCGCCGTCCGACGCCGCGCTTCCTGACCTCACGCTCGACGCGCTCGCGCTGCCGCGCACGCTGCCGGTCGCGCTGCCGTCGACGCTCGCGCGCGAACGGCCCGATATCCGCGCGGCGGAGGCCGTGCTGCACCAGGCGAGCGCGAACGTCGGCGTGGCGACCGCGAATCTCTATCCGCGTTTTTCGATCTCAGCGGGGATCGGTTCGGAACGCACGCGCATCGCGGATATCGTGAGCGGGCTCAATGTATGGAACGCCGGCCTCGGCCTGACGCAGCCGCTCTTTCATGGCGGCGAGCTGCGCGCGAGGAAGCGCGCGGCCGAAGCGGCGTACGACGCGGCGTTCGCAAGCTATCGGGAGACCGTGCTGCTGGCGCTCCAGCAGGTCGCCGACGCGATGCGCGCGGTCGAACACGATGCGACGGAACTGGAAGCGCGAGACACGGCCGCACGGGAAGCGGCCGCAGGCAATGCGATCGCCGGCGACCGTTACGCGGCAGGCGGGATCAGTACGTTCGCATTGCTCGACGCGCAGCGGCAGGCACTGCAGACCGCGCTCGACCGCACGCGCGCGCAGGCCGACCGGCTTGCCGATACGGCAGCGTTGTTCCAGGCGCTGGCGGGGAACTGGGCGGAGGATTCGTCCCGATGACGGGCAGGATGGCGCGGGCACACGTCTGACGCCGCCCGACCGGCAACGGTACCCACGCGGCGCGCACCGACAAAAAAAACCGGCCCGAAGGCCGGTTCTTTCATACCGCATGCCGTGAGCGGCGCTCGCGCGCCGCGCGACATCAGAAGCGGTGGATCAGGCCGACGCCTGCCGCGATCTGGTTCTGCTTCGAACCTGCGCCCACGCCGTCGCCGATCGAGGTCGTTGCATTGACGATGCCGCCGGTCAGGCCGCTGATCGTGTTGCCGGTCGCGTGCTGGTACGCTTCAACCGCGTACAGGCCCGTGCGCTTCGACAGGCTGTAGTACTGCGACAGCGTGACCTGATGGTACTTGGCCGAGCTCGAGATGCCGTTCGATTCGGTCGCACGCGTGTACGCGTAGCCTGCCGCGAAGTCCCATTGCGGCGATGCCTTCCAGTGCAGCACGGCGCCCGCCGTGTTGAAGATCGCCGTATTGCGGAACGACGAGCCCACGCCCGGGATGTACTGAACGTTCGAGTACGACGCCGAAATGTCCCACGACGGCGTGAACTGGTAACCGGCCGTCACAGCGACGCGCTGTTGCGCCTGTGCCGACTTGTAGCCGCCGTTGATCGACGACACGGCCTGTTCCGCGCCGTTGCCGCTCGTGTCGAGACCGTTCTGCGCGGTCGAATTCGCGCCCCACACACCGCCGCCGAGCGTCGAGTTGTTGATGCGCTGGAAGCCGACGGCGATGCCTGCCGGGCCGTTCAGGTACTGGATCGCCGCGCTCCACGTCGAGCCGCGGTTCACGCTGCCTGCGACGCCGCCGAACGAGTACGAACCGCCGACCGTGAAGCCGTAGAACTTCGGCGACATGTAGACGAGCGAGTTGTTCGTGCGGTAGCTGGTATCCAGCGAGTCGATATCGCCCGGGTGCGCGCCGTAATAGCCGGTCAGCCAGGTCGTCGGGCTATACGGCGACAGCAGCGTGTAGTACGCGGTGTACTGGCGGCCTGCCGTCAGCGTACCGTACGTCTGGTTGGTCAGGCCGACCCACGCCTGACGCGTGAAGATGCCGTTCGTCCATTGCGACGTGCCGTTGTTCGCGTTGAAGCCGGCTTCCAGCTGGAAAATCGCCTTCGTGCCGCCGCCGAGGTCTTCGCTGCCCTTCAGGCCGAAGCGGCTGCCTGCCCAAATGCCGGTGGCCATCTGCACCTTCGAGTGGCCGCCCGAGACCGCGCTGGTCGCCGACGAGTTGTTCTGCCAAGCGATGGCGTTATCGACGATACCGTACAGGGTCACGCTGCTCTGTGCGTGGGCGGCGGTAGCGGCTGCGAGACCCGCTGCCGTCATGGCGAAAGCGACGCGCTTTTTCATTGATTCTCCGTCCTCAAAGAATGATTTCTTTTCTGGTGTGGTTTTATGACTGACACATGTGCGAGTACATGCCGGGGCGATTCTGACGGATTACCAACCATTTCCCAATATGCGCGGTCGGTCATCGTATGATCGACGCAACGCACGGGTTCACCAAACGGTTACATAACACCTGAAAACGCTTACGCAACGGGCCTCTCCGGCATTTCCCAGTGAAAACCCTAGCTTTACATTTTTACTGGTGCATCGCGACCGTTCAATGTCGTCAGACACCTTCGGCAACAACCCTCTTACAAATACGTGATCGCGGCTGACGCCACGACTCACGCCGCCGCGCAGGATCGCTGACATTCATGACACCCACGTTTCGAAAAGCGAAATCGTGAAAACGTTTCAGTGCGTGTGGGGGAAATCGGACGGGAGCGGCCCGGCGAACGCGGGCCCAGGGGCGATGCCTGCGCCTGTCGCGCCGGCATCGTTCAGCGCGATTCAGCGCGCGGACGGCTGCGCGATCCGCGCGTTCACCGCATCGACGAGCGCGTTCATGCGCGCACGGATCGCCGCGTTCGAGCCGACGAGCGCGAGCGACGACGCCATGATCCGGTAGATCCGCTTGCGCGGCACCTTCGCCGGCCTCGCCGGATCGAGCCACATATCGTGGCCGGCCAGCAGTTCGAGCGTTTCGAGGCCGATCATGATCGGCCACAGGCACGCGAGCCGCAGACGCACGAAGCGGCGCGGAATCGCCAGCGTGTACCGGCACGCGTCGCGATACTGATCGAGCGTCACGCGCAGCAGTTCGACCAGCACGCCGCGCGCGCGCGCCGACGCATCGGGCGACATCAGGTCGGCGACACCCACGCGGTGCGCGGCCAGCACGTCGTCCGGCAGGTAGCAGCGGCCGATTCGCAGATCCTTCGCGCAGTCGCGCAGGATGTTGGTCATCTGCAGCGCCTTGCCGAAACGGACGCCCTTCTCGCGCATGTCCGCCAGATCCCAGCCGCGCGCGGCCCGCGTGTGCGCGCCGGTCATGTCGGTCCAGAACTCGCCGACGCAGCCGGCGACCAGATACGTGTAGCGATCGAGCATGTCGCGGTTCGGCAGCGACGCGACCTGCCCCGACTGCTCGTCGGGGAACGTGCGCAGGTCGAATTCCATCCCCGACGTCAGCGTCGCGACGACCTTGCGGATCGATGCGCGGTCCGCGTCCGGCTGCGCGCGCAGCAACGCGAGCATCGGCTCCATCGAGCCGAGCAGCGCGTGCTCGTGCGAATCCGTCTGCATCCGCGTCACGTCCTCGAGCGAGCGCGACAGCGCCGCGCCGTCGCCGAGCCGCTCGATCTCGTCGCGCAGGTCGGTCAGCAGCGCCGCGCGGCGATCGGGCGCGACGAGCGCCGTGTCGGCGATCGTGTCGGCCGCACGCGCGAGCAGGTAGGCCAGGCCGACCGGCTCGCGCATGCCGTCGGGCAGCACGCGCAGCGTCAGGTAGAAGGATCGGGAAACGTTCTTCAGCAGGTCGCCGAGCAGGTAGGCGGAATCGGTATGAGTCGTCATGGGTCGGTGAAAATCGGCCGGCGCGGACCCCGGACGCACACGGGCGCCGGGCGCCCGCGCCGGCCGCGAGTCGCCGCATCGTCGTGCGCGGGCGGGCGTCGGCCCGGCGCGGCGATGCAAAAGTCCCGCAAGTTTAGTGCATCCGGCGCGCCCGCTCCCGGCGACGCCGGAGCGCGCCGCGCGCACGGTTGCGCTTTCCGGTCTTGCAGCGCGCCGAATGCAACAACAAAAAGAAAGGCGAGAGTAATGCATATGTAATTATCGGATGCGACGATCGCATCCCGTTCGCTCCCCGTCGGCCCGGCACGACAGGCCACGCCGCCGGAACGACCGCCCTTTCACCGACTTCCGTTTCGAAGGTTCACCGACATGCTCTTCACGCGCCCGACCGCCCTGCGCTGCATCCCGTTCGCCTGTGCCGCCGCCCTCCTGCTTGCCGCCTGCGGCGGCGACGACGTCTCGGCGTCCGATCCCGCGCAGCCGATCTCCGCGAAAATCCAGGTGGTCGGCCATCGCGGCGCGAGCGCGCTGCGCCCCGAGCACACGCTCGCGTCGTACCGCAAGGCGATCGAGGACGGCGCGGACGTGATCGAGCCCGACCTCGTCGCGACCCGCGACGGCGTGCTCGTCGCGCGCCACGAGAACGAGATCTCCGGCACGACGAACGTGTCGACGCTGCCGCAGTTCGCGAGCCGCAAGGCGACCAGGACGATCGACGGCGCGCAGCTGACCGGCTGGTTCACCGAGGACTTCACGCTCGCCGAGCTGAAGACGCTGCGTGCCCGCGAGCGCATTCCGCAAGTTCGCCCGGCGAACACCGCGTACAACGACCAGTTCGAGATTCCGACCTTCGACGAGATCGTCGCGCTCGCGAAACAGATGTCCGCGCAGACCGGCCGCACCATCCACCTGTATCCGGAAACCAAGCACCCGACCTACTTCCAGTCGATCGGCCTGCCGCTCGAGGACCGCCTCGTCGACGCGCTGCTGAAGGATCCGTACACGGCGCGCACGGCGACCGTCTACATCCAGTCGTTCGAGGTGGCGAACCTGAAGACGATCCGCAACCGGATCAGGTCGAGCCAGCCGAACTGGAAGCTCGTGCAGTTGATGGACGAAGCCGGCCAGCGTCCGTACGACTTCGTGAAGGCGAACGACAAGCGCACCTATGGCGACCTGTCGACGCGCGACGGGATGCGCGAGATCGCGTCCTATGCGAACGGCGTCGGGCCGTACAAGACGTCGATCATCGCGGTGGCCGCGGACGGCACGCTGCAGCAGCCGACGCCCTACGTGCGCTACGCGCACGAAGCCGGCCTCGTCGTGCATCCGTACACGTTCCGGCCGGAGAACAACTTCCTGCCCGCGTCGCTGAAGGACGGCGGCACGCCGGCCACGCGCAATACCGCGGGCTCGGTGCGCGAGATTCAGGCGTACCTGCGTGCGGGCATCGACGGCTTCTTCACCGACGATCCGGCCGTCGGCCGCACGGCCGTCGATACGTTCAAGCGCTGAACCCGCCGAACGCGACGAGCCGCCGAACCCGCGCGCGGCAACCGCGCGCGGCGCACGTCGTGCCGCATGTCGGTTGCCGCGCCGTGGTCAGATCACGCGGAAGTGGTGCGTGCCGTCCCGCTTCAGCTGGTCGACCAGCCCGTATTCCCAGTCGAGATACGCCTGCATCGCCGCGGCTGCGTTGTCGGTGCCTTCGTACGGGCGCCGGTAGCGATCGACGCGCGGCGACGCCAGGTGCGTCTCGCCGTGCTCGAGCGGCAGCCCCGCATCGATCCATGCAGCCGTGCCGCCGGTCAGCACTGCAATTGCCGCGGAAGCCGGCAGCAGCGCGCGCGCGTCGTCCGCTGCAAAGCGCGCGAGCAGGCTCGATCCGCACGTGAACACATAGCGCTTCGCCGGCGGGATCGCGGCGAGCGCGTCGCGCAACTGCGCGCGCACGACGAACCACGCACCGGGGATATGGCGCTTCACGTAGTTCGCGCTGGTCGTCACGTCGACGATCGCGATCTCGCCCGCGCCCGCCTCCTTCAGCCAGCCCGCGAGCGTCGCGGGCGACACCTCCGTCACCTGCGGCGTCGCCGGCAGGGCGCGCGGCGGCTGACCGCGCTCGGAGAGCGCCGCCGTGCCGGCCGGCTCGACCACGCGCACGTCCCAGCCCATCTGCGCGAGCCACGACGCGGTCATGTCCGCGCGCACGCCATCGTCGTCGGCGAGCACGATCCGCGCGCCGCGCACGGCCGCGTGATGGTCGGTCTCCTGCACGAGCTGGCCGCCCGGCGTGCTCAGGAAGCCCGGCAGATGGCCGGCTTCGTATTCCTCCGGCGTGCGCACGTCGAAGCGGTACAGCGTGCGGCCCGGTTCGTCGAGCGCGGCGACGTCCGCGAGCGCGATGCGCGGCACGCCGGCGCGCTCGGCCACCGCGCGCGCCGCCTGACGCGCGTCGGCGCGCTGCTTCGCGTCGATCTCGTCCGGAAATCGGCGCGCGGCGCCGTGCTCGAGCGTCTGGCCGGCCAGCGTCCAGCCGATCGTGCCGTTGCGCAGTGCCGCGACCGGGTTCGGCAGCCCCGCGTTGACGAGCGACTGCGTGCCGATGATGCTGCGCGTGCGGCCCGCGCAGTTCACCACCACCCGGGTTTCCGGATTCGGCGCGAGCGCGCGCACGCGCAGCACGAGTTCCGCACCCGGCACGCTGGTCGACGTCGGGATGGTCATCGTCTGGTATTCGTCGAAGCGGCGCGCGTCGACGATCACGACGTCGGCCTTCGCGTCGATCAGCGCCTGCACTTCCTGCGCGGACAACGACGGCGTATGGCGCTCGGCCTCGACCCATTCGCCGAACGACTTGCTCGGCACGTTCACGTCGATGAACAGTTCGCCGCCCGCGGCGAGCCAGCCCGCGAGGCCGCCGTCGAGCAGCCGCACGTCGGTATAGCCGAGCTGCGCGAGCTTCGCGGCCGCGCGCGGCGCGAGATCCTCGCCGCCGGCTTCGCCGAACACGACGACCGGCGTGTCGCGACGCGGAATGCGCGTCCATGCGTCGAGTTCGAGTTTCGACAGCGGAAAGTTGACGGCCCACAGCGGATGGCCCTGCGCGTAGGGATCCTCCTCGCGCACGTCGATCAGCGCGAGCTCGTCGCGGGCCAGGAGGCGCGCGCGTACGTCCTGGTACGACGCGACGGGGAAACGGGAAGTGGAATCAGCGGATTGCGTCACGATGTCTCTGTCGGATTCTGTTGAAGTCGGTGAAGAAAGCACACGGAAAGCGGATGAATCTCGAGCCTGCGGGGGGGCGCTCGCAACGGGGCGCCCGCGACCGGCGGCGTCACGCGTTCGAATAGCCCGACACGAACGGCTTCACGGTGCCGTCGTCCAGGAACACGGCACGCTCGACCTTGCCGATGTTCGCGCCGTACACATGGATGCTGATCGATACCTGGTCCGCGAACGCGTTGGTCACGCGATGAACGTCGCCGATGCGCGGCGACACGGCTTCGACGTCGCCCGGCTGCAGCCGCACCGCATCGCCCGACGGCACCGGCTTGCCGGCCGCGTCGAACCGGTACGGCTGTGAAAACTCGCCGCCGCGCAGCATCCCGATCAGCCCCCACACCGTGTGGTTGTGGATCGGCGTGGTCTGGCCGGCCCCCCACACGAAGCTGACGACCGAAAACCGCTCGTCGGGATCGAGATGCAGCAGGTACTGGCGGTAGCGCTCGGGATCGGGCTGCGCGAACGCGTCGGGCAGCCAGTCGTCGTGCGCGACGAGCGCGGCAAGCAGCGCACCGCCCTCGTCGAGGATGCGCGCCTCGTTCGCGCCGGACGCGAGCAGCGCGCCCAGCCCATCGACGAACGGACGCAGCGGCGTCTGCTGCAACGAAAGCGTACTCATCGGCTGCCTCCTCGAATATGATGCCGAATATGATGGATCGTCATGATGCACCGGAAAGACCATGCAGAACAAACATGAAAATTAGCGATATCGACGCTTTTGCAGCGGTCGTCCGCTGCCAGACGCTGAGCCTGGCCGCGGCCGAACTCGGGATGACGCAGCCCGCGATCACGCGGCGCGTGCAGAATCTCGAGGAAGCGCTCGGCGTCACGCTGCTCGACCGCAACACGAAGCCGCCGCGCCCGACCGACATCGGCCTGCAGGTGTTCGAGCAGTGCCGCGCGATCCTGCGCGAAGTCGATGCGCTGCGCGAACTGACGGCCGGCCAGCGGCCGCCCGCCGGCGAATTCCGCGTCGGCCTCACACAAGGGCTCGGCGAGCTGATGCTGCCCGGCCTGATCGCGCAGCTCGGCGGGCAATGGCCGGCGCTCGCCACGCAGGTCACGACCGCCTGGGGCGGCATGCTCGTCGAGCGCGTCGCGCGCCGCGAACTCGACGCGGCGCTGATGTTTCTGGCCCGCGAGATGGTGCTGCCGCCGCAGGTCGAGGGCGAGCGGCTGCTGGCCACGCGGCTCGTCGCGGTCGGCCGCAAGGGAGACTGGCCGCGCCGCAGCTACCGGCTCGCCGACTGCCAGGCGCGCGGCTGGGTGCTCAATCCCGACGGCTGCGGCTTTCGCGCGGGCCTGCGCCGCGCGCTCGACGCGCAGGGGCTGCCGATGCCGGTCACGCTCGACACCTATGGCCGCGACCTGCAATTGCAGAGCGTCGCGAATGGCTTCGGCATCGGGTTGATGCCGCTGCCGCTCGTGGAGGGCAGCCCGCTGCGCGACGCGGTCGACATCGTGCCGCTCGCCGATTTCAAGCCGCAAATCGATCTGTGGCTGCTGCACCGGCAAGATGCCGCGCGCTTCAAGGCGCCGCTCGCGGCCGTGGCCGCGCATGCGCGCACGGCGTTCGCGTTGCCCGCGGATACCGCCGCGCACGACGAGGCTGCTTGACCGAGGCCGGCGACACCGGCGCGGCGTCGTCCCGGTTGCGCTGACTGTCGCGCCGCCCCGCTCACGCATCGTTTCGACCGGATGCCGGCGCGGTGCGCGACGTCGCGCCCGACTGCGCCTCCACCTCCGCATTCGCGGATGCGGTTGCGCTGCGCGCCGCCGCGAGCGCCGCACGCCCCGCGGCAACCGCGATCGCATCGTCCTGCGGCGTATGCACGCGGCTGCACAGCACGTCGCGATAGTGACGTTCGAGCGGATTGTGGCGACTCAGACCGTGATTGCCCGACAGCTTCAACGCGTGCTCGACCGTACGGATCGCGTGTTCCGTCACGGTTCGCTTGACGAGGCCGCTCGTCGTCACCGTCGGCGCGTCGCCCGCATCGGTGCGCGCGATGTGCCCGTCGAGCAGCACGCGGTTCGTGTGCAGCCACCCTTCGATCTCGCCGACGGCCTCCTGCACGCGCGGCAGCGTCGCGAGCGGCGCGCCGAGCCCGCTCGGCGCGCGCGTCGTCGCGAAATCGAGCAGCCAGTCGCGCGACGCGCGCGCCACCGCATCGTAGAGACTGCCGAGCAGCGCGACCATCCATGCCTGCTGGTCGGCCTGCGCGTCGACATCCGCATGGCTCGCTGCCGACACCGCCCACGCATCGGGCGCGCGCACGTCCACCGCATGATCCGCGGGCAGCCGCACGTCGTCGAACACGACCTCGTGGCTGCCCGATGCGCGCAGGCCCAGGTGATTCCAGCTTTCGATCACGCGGATGCGTGCGTCGTCTTCCGCGTCGCGCTCGCGCCGCACGAGGAACACGCCGACGCGCGGCTCGGGTTCGTCGGTGCGGGCCCACACGGCCAGCCAGCGCAGCGCCGGAATACCGGTGCTGTACAACTTGTGGCCGGACAGCCGCCAGCCGTCGCCGTCGCGACGCGCGATCGTGTCGGGCAGGCCGCCGCGTGACGGCGAGCCGAGCGCCGGTTCGACGCGCAACGCGTTGATCAGTGCACCTTCGTCGACCGCACTGTCGAACACCGCACGCCGCAGGTGCGCGGGCCAGCGGTTGTCCGCGCGGCCGAGCGCGCGATGCTGCAGATACGTCATCGTCAGCACCAGCGCGGTCGCGGGATCGGCGCGCGCGACCGCGGCCACGATCCGGCTCGCCTGCGCGAGCGTCGCGCCCACGCCGCCGTGCTCGCGCGGCACGACCTGTGCAATCAGGCCGGCGCGATGCAGTCGCGCAAAGTTCTCATATGGAAAGCGGCCGTCGACGTCGTTGCGGGCAGCGTCGGCGGCGAATTCGGGCGCGAGACGCGCGAGCAGCGCGGCGACGCGTGCATCGTCGGCGGGCAGGTGGCGCAGCGACGACTGCGCCGGGTGCGGCGAGGAAGCGGCAAGGCTGGCGGACATCGGTACGGGTTCCCTCGGTGACTGGGTAGCTGGGTGACGATTCAGCGGAGATCCATTCGCGGATGGCGCGGCGGCGCGTGAAGCCGGCCGCGATCGGGTGCGGACGCGCGGGCGGGTTCGCGGACGTTTGTCGCCAATGCCCGCAAACGGATCGGCATTCGAGCGGGGGGCGCGAATCCCGGACCGCATGCGGATCCGCTTCGTGCCCGGCGCGTCAGCCCCGCCAGAGATGCACCCGGCGCCCTTTCGGTTCGATCGCGAGCCCACAGCGTATGCGCAACGCACACGCGCCCAAACCATGCAAATCAGATATTCAAATCGGGATTGATTATTTCCGTTTCGCATGATCCCGGCGGTAATCTGCGCTCCATTCCCGCCCCCGCCGGCCATCGCTGGCCGAGCCGGGCCGTCCTCGCATCGGAGACCCAGATGAGCGTCGAATTCATCGGCATGATCCAGAGCCAGAAGCAATCGGAAATCCATCCGCCTGCCGGCCCCGTCGTCGACCCCGACTACGTGCGCGACTTCGCCCGCGCACACGAAACGGCCGGCTTCGACCGGATCCTCGTCCCGCACCACTCGACCGGCCCGTCGGCGACGCTGACGATCGCGTTCGCGGCCGCGGCGACCGAGCGCATCCACTTCATGCTCGCGCATCGCCCGGGCTTCACGGCGCCGACGCTCGCCGCGCGGCAGATCGCGACGCTCGACCAGTTCAGCCGCGGCCGGCTCGCCGTGCACTTCATCTCCGGCGGCTCGGACAGCGAACAGCAGCGCGACGGCGATTTCCTCGACCACGACGCACGTTACGCACGCACCGACGAATACCTCGGCATCCTGCGCCGCATCTGGACCGAAACGCAGCCGTTCGATCACGAAGGCGCGCACTACCGCTTCACGCAGGGCTTTTCGGATGTGAAGCCGTTCCAGCGGCCGCACGTGCCGATCTACTTCGGCGGCGCCTCGGAAGCGGCGCTGGAAGTGGCCGGCAAGCACGCGGACGTCTATGCGCTGTGGGGCGAATCGCTCGACCAGGTGCGCGACCTGACGACCCGCGTGCACGCCGAAGCCGCGAAGCACGGCCGGCAGGTGCGCTTCTCCGTGTCGTTCCGGCCGATCCTCGCGGCGACCGAAGACGAAGCGTGGGCACGTGCGCACCGGATCCTCGACGAAACCCGCCGGCTGCGCGAAGCGGCCGGCCTCGGCACTGGCGGCCCGCAGCAGAGCGAAGGCGCGCGGCGCCTGCTCGCCGCGGCCGAACGCGGCTCGCGCGTCGACAAGCGGCTGTGGACCGAAATCGCGAAGCTCACCGGCGCGCGCTCGAATTCGACCGCGCTGGTCGGCACGCCCGAACAGGTCGCCGACGCGCTGCTCGACTACTACGATCTCGGCGTGACGACGTTCCTGATCCGCGGCTTCGACCCGCTCGACGACGCGATCGACTACGGCCGCGAATTGATTCCGCGCGTGCGCAGCGCCGTCGCGGCACGCGACGCGGCGCGCCGCGCGGCCTGACGCAAAGGGAGACGCCGACCATGTCCGCCGTCCTGTCCTCGCCATCGCCCGCGCGCACCACGTCGGGTCTCGTCCTCGCCGACACGCCGCGCCAGCATTTCTGGTTCGATCCGCCCGCGCCGCGCATCGACGTCGCCGCCGAGCGCCGCCACCGGCAGGAGCGGCTCGCGGCCGCGTTCCGCCTGTTCGCGCGCTTCGGCTTCGCGTCGGGCCTCGCCGGCCACATCACCGCGCGCGACCCCGAACTGCCCGACCACTTCTGGGTGAATCCGCTCGGCGTGCATTTCTCGCAGATCAAGGTGTCGGACCTGCTGCTCGTCAACGCGCGCGGCGAAACCGCGATCGGCAACCGGCCGCTGAACAAGGCTGCGTTCGCGATCCATGCGGCGATTCACGACGCGCATCCGCACCTCGTCGCCGCCGCGCATACGCATTCGACCTACGGCAAGGCGTGGTCGACGCTCGGCCGCCCGCTCGACCCGCTGACGCAGGACGCGTGCGTGTTCTACGAGGACCACACGCTGTTCGACGACTTCACCGGGATGGTCGTCGATACGAGCGAAGGCGCGCGGATCGCGGACGCGCTCGCGAAGCCCGACGGCACCACGCACAAGGGCGTGATCCTGAAGAACCACGGCATCCTGACGGCCGGCCCGACGGTCGAGGCCGCCGCGTGGTGGTACATCGCGCTCGACAACGCCGCGCACACGCAGCTGCTGGCCGAGGCGGCCGGCACGCCGCAACCGATCGATCACGCGACCGCACGACACACGCACGGCCAGATTGGCGGCCCCGACGGCGCATTGCATGCGTTCGACAGCCTGTACGCGCGCGTCGTCGCCGACGAACCCGACCTGCTCGACTGAGCGCCTGCCGCACGACCGGAACCGGAGACCACACAATGACCGAACCCACCGCACCCGCGCCGACCGGCGCACCTGACGACAAACGCCGCCGGCTGCTGCGCGCGGCCGGTGCCGCCGCGCTCGCCGCACCGGCGATCACGCTCGGCCGCAAGGCCTGGTCGGCGCCGCCATTGAAGAAGCTCACGTTCGCGTGGAACCAGAATGCGTTCTGCCTGACGCCGATCGTGGTCGCGCAGGAGAACGGCTTCTTCGAGAAGAACGGGCTGAAGGTCGAGCTGATCAACTACAGCGGGTCGACCGACCAGCTGCTCGAATCGATCGCGACCGGCAAGGCCGATGCCGCGGTCGGGATGATCCACCGCTGGCTGAAGCCGCTCGAAGCCGGCTTCGACGTGAAGATCATCGGCAGCTCGCACGGCGGCTGCGTGCGGCTGCTCGGCGCGAAGACGGCCGGCGTGACGACGTTGCAGGCGCTGAAGGGCAAGACGGTCGGTGTCAGCGATCTCGCGGCGCCCGGCAAGCACTTCTTCTCGATCCTGCTCGCGAAGAACGGCATCGATCCAGAGCGCGACATCACGTGGCGGCAGTATCCGGCCGACCTGCTCGGCGTCGCGGTCGACAAGGGCGAGATCCAGGCGATCGCCGACGGCGACCCGAACCTCTATCTGCTGGAGAAGCGCAGCAACGGCGCGTATACGGAACTCGCGACGAACCTGTCCGGCGAATACGCGCGCAAGGTGTGCTGCGTGATCGGCGCGCGCGGCGACCTCGTGCGCAACGACCGGCCGGCGGCTGCCGCGCTCGCGCGCTCGATCGTGCAGGCCACCGAGTACACGCACGACAACCCGAACGAAGCCGCGAAGGCGTTCGCGAAGTATTCCCCGAAGATCAACCCCGAAGACCTGCGCAAGCTGTACGCGACGCTGACCTACACGCACCACCCGACCAACGTCGACCTGCAGCAGGAAATCGCGTTCTACGCGGACGATTTCCGGCGGATCAGCGTACTGAAGAAGAGCACCGACCCGCAGCGCTTCGCGCAGCAGGTCTATGCGAACGTGCTGGGGTGACGCGATGTCGACGATCGAACACGCGTCCGCCGCGCGCACCGCATCGGCACCGGGCGGTGCCGCCACGGCCACGGCTCCCGTCAATGCTGCGCCCCGTATCGCATGCACGGCCTGCGATGCAACGCTCGCGGCCGAAGCCCGCCGTGCGCGTACCTGGCCGACCGGCGTTGTGGCAGCGCTAGCGTGGGCCGCGCTCGGTGCGGTGACCTGCTGGTGGCCCAACCGCGTCGTCGGTTTCACCGACTGGGCATACACCGACACGTTCGGCATCGCCGCGTGGGCGATCGCCGCGCTGCTGCTGGTCGCCGCGACGCTCGGCCATCGCTTGCCGGCCACGCGCGCACGGCTCGCCCGCGTTCGCACGGCCGGCCCGTGGCTCGTCGCGCTGCCGCTCGTGCTCGCCGGGTGGGAAATCGTCACCGCCAAGACCGGCTGGCTGCCGACGCCGTTCTTCGCGCCGCCGCAGGCGCTGATCGAGGTCTACGTCGACGACTGGCCACGCCTCGCCGGCAGCGCCGCCAATACACTGAAGTTGCTTTCGCTCGGGTTTGCCTACGGCGTCGCGGTCGGGTTCGCGGTCGGCGTATCGATCGGCTGGTCGCGCCGCATCGGCTACTGGGTGCATCCGGTGCTGCGCGTGCTCGGCCCCGTGCCGGCCACCGCGCTGCTGCCGCTCACGTTCTACTTCTTCCCGACGAGCTATTCGGCCGCCGCGTTCCTGATCGCGCTGTCAACCGGCTTCCCGGTCGCGGTGCTGACGTGGTCGGGCGTCGCGAGCGTGAACCGGCAGTACTACGACGTCGCGCGCACGCTCGGCGCGAACGCGCGCTTCCTCGTGCTGCGCGTCGCCATCCCGGCCGCGCTGCCGCATGTGTTCGTCGGCATCTTCATGGGGCTGAGCGCGTCGTTCACGGTGCTCGTCGTCGCGGAGATGATGGGCGTCAAGTCGGGGCTCGGCTGGTACCTGAGTTGGGCGCAGGGCTGGGCATCGTACGTGAACATGTATGCGGCGCTGATCGTGATGGCGCTGCAGTTTTCCGGGCTGATCGCGCTGCTGTTCGCGGTGCGCGACCGCGTGCTCGCGTGGCAGAAAGGAACCGTCAAATGGTAAGCGCCGCCGCTCTCGAATCGTCCGTTTCCACGCCGACCGCCACGGCCCCGCGCGGCGCGCGCATCGACATCCGCCGCGTGAGCCATGCGTTCGACGGCCCCGGCGGCCCGCTGCCGGTGCTCGACGACGTCACGCTGTCGGTCGCGGCCGGCGAATTCGTCGCGCTGCTCGGCCCGAGCGGCTGCGGAAAATCGACGCTGCTGCGGCTCGTCGCGGGCCTCGACGCCGCGCGGCAAGGCACGATCGCGCAGGACGGCGCGCCGATCGAACGGCCCGATCCGTCGCGCATCGTCGTATTCCAGGATCCGACGCTCTACCCGTGGCGCCGCGTGCGCGCGAACGTCGCGCTCGGCCTCGAGGCGCGCGGCGTGGCGCGCACCGCGCAGCATCGCGTCGACGACGCACTCGCGCGCGTCGGGCTGCAGGAATTCTCGAACGTGTTTCCGCATCAGTTGTCGGGCGGGATGGCGCAGCGTGTCGCGCTCGCCCGCGCGCTCGTCAACGATCCGCGCGTGCTGATCCTCGACGAGCCGCTCGGCAAGCTCGATTCGCTGACGCGGCTGACGATGCAGGCCGAGCTGACCGCGCTGTGGCAACGCGACGGATTCTCCGCGTTGCTCGTCACGCACGATGTCGAGGAAGCGCTGTTTCTCGCGCAGCGCGTGATCGTGTTCGGGCCGCGGCCCGCACGCATCGTCGCGGAATTACGCGTCGACCCGCCCTATCCGCGCCATCGTGGCGACCCGCGCCTCGCCGCGCTGCGCCACGAAGCGCTGCGGCATCTCGGACTCGATGCGAGCTGGTAGATGCGCGGTGCCGTTCACAGGATGGCCGGTGCGCGGCAAAGGCCGCGCCGATGAACGCGCCGCCGTTCGCCGACTGGGCGCTCCTGTTCCTGCAACTGCTGTATCGCGCGCAGATCGCGTTCGCGCGGATGCTGCATGCGATCGGCCTGACCGGCGATGCCGACGGACAGGCCGCGTGGCCCTGGGCTCACCGGATCGCGCTCGAAACGCTGCGCATCGACGCGGGGCTCACGCGCCAGCTCGCCTTCGCTGGCACGACGACCACGCTCGCCGTGGCGCTCGGCTGCGTCGCGCTCGTGTCGCGCAAGTGGCGGGCGGCATCGGCAATCGCCGCACTGGCCGTCGCATGGTTCGCGCCATGGCCGCCGGCGTCGCTGTGGCTCGCGCCCGCGGTGCCCACCAGTTTCCAGCGCAGTCCCGACGCGTTTTCCGTCGCGAACGTGATGCGCGGCGCGCACCTGTATGCGCAGCATTGCGCGGCCTGTCACGGCGCGGACGGCCGCGGCGAGGGACCGCTCGCGGCCACGCTCGCCCACTGGCCGCCGACCTTCGCGGGCGCGCTGCTTGCCCGCCGGCTCGACGGCGAACTGTACTGGCGTGTGCGGCACGGTACGCACGACGCGCGCGGCACGGCGTCGATGCCGGGTTTCGCGGCGACGCTCGGCCCGGCCGATACGTGGGCCGTGCTCGATTACCTGAAAGCGCTGTCGGCCGGCAGCGGCGCGCAGGCCGAAGGCGCGTGGCCCGTGCCCGTCCCGCTGCCGGCACTCGACGTGCGCTGCGGCAACGCCGCGCCGCAACCGCTCGAGCGCTGGCGCGAAGGCCAGCGCGTGCGCATCGTCGCGCTCGCGCCGGGCAGCGCGCTGCCGACGGAGGATCCGCGCTGGCAGACGCTGCTCGTCACTACCGGCGAGACACCTGCGCCACCGGCACCATCGGCAACCGGCGCACGCGCGAACTGCGTCGCAGCGACGCGCGACGCCTGGCAAGCGTTCGCGACCATCGCCGGCGTGCCGCCCGAGGCGTTCGGCGGCACGCAACTGCTTGCCGACCGGCGCGGCTGGCTGCGGGCCCGCGCGTTGCCGGGCAGCGCGGGCTGGTCGGCCGACGACTTGCTGTGCCGCTCGGATGCGACGGCACGACCGCCGACTGCCGCCGCGAACGCCGATCCGCTGACCGCACTGTTGCTCCGCGTGGACGCCGAACCCGTGCGCGACGTGCAGGCCGGGCTCCCGCACTGAATCCCTGAACCGTTTCTCCGCTCGACCGAACTTCACGATGAATCCGACCCGACGCCACTTCCTCGCACAAGCGAGCGCCCTCGCCGCCGCCACCCTCGCCGTCGCTCCGACGGCGCTCCATGCTCAATCGGGCACGCGGCCGCTGCTGCGTGCCGGCGACCAGAAAGGCGGGCTGCGCGCGCTGCTCGAGGCGGCCGGCGAACTGAACGGCCTCGCATACGACATCGCATGGACCGAATTCCCGGCCGCCGCACCGCTGGCCGAGGCGCTGAACGCGGCGGCCGTCGACTGCGGACCGATCGGCGACGCACCGGTGATCTTCGCGCTCGCCTCGGGTGCGCGCATCAAGGTGATTGGCGCGAACCAGTCTGACCCGTATGGCACGGCCGTGCTCGTGCGGCCCGACGCGACGCTGAAAGACGCCGCCGACCTGAAAGGCAAGCGCATCGGCACCACGCGCGGCTCGATCGGCCATTTCGTCACGCTGAAGGCCCTCGACGCGGCCGGCCTGCCGCCCGACGCCGTATCGTTCCGCTTCCTGCCGCCGGCCGACACGATGCTTGCGCTCGCAACCGGTTCGATCGATGCGTGGGCGACGTGGGAACCGTATACCGCCCTCGCGGAAACGAGCGGCCGCGCGCGCGTGCTCGTCAACGGCCGCGGCCTGTGGTCAGGCTTCAGCTACGTCGCGGCGACCGACGCGGCGATCGCGTCGAAGCGCGACGTGCTGCGAGACTTCCTGCAACGCGTGGTGCGCGCGCAGGCCTGGTCGTACCGGCACGTCGACGCGTATTCCGCGGCGCTCGCGCGCATCATCGGCATCCCGCCGGCGGCCGCAAAGCTGCAGTTCGAGCGCCGCAACACGCGCTGGCAGCCGATCGACGCGACGGTGATCGCCGGACAGCAGCGCACGGCCGACTTCTACCTGAAGGCCGGGCTGCTGCGCCAGCCGCTCGACGTGCGCACGACCTTCGACCTCGGCTTTCCGCTGGCGTGACCGGCCGCGCGGCGGCTTGCAACCGCCCGAACGGATTTCGCACGATCTGGCACAATCGCGATTCGACCATCCTGCCTTCGTCAGCCAGCGTCATGCCAGCCATCTCCGAACTCTTCGTCTACCCGATCAAATCGTGCGCCGGCATCGCGCTGTCGCGCGCGCAGCTGCTCGAAACCGGCCTCGCGTACGATCGCCACTGGCTGATCACCACCCCGGACGGGATGATGATCACGCAGCGCACGCACCCGCGCCTCGCGCTGATCCGCACCGCGCTCGACAGCGATGCGCTCGTGCTGAACGCGCCGGGCATGCCCGAGATCCGCACGCCGCTCGACGGCGATGCGACACCCGCCACACCGAAGATCGCCGCGACCGTCTGGCGCGACACCGTCGACGCGATCGACACCGGCGCCGAGACGGCCGCATGGCTCACCGAATTCCTCGGCACGCCGTTGAAGCTCGCGCGCTTCGGCGCCGATGCGCGCCGCGGCTGCAACCGCAAATGGACCGGCGACATCGACACGCACACGCAGTTCGCGGACGGCTATCCGCTGCTCGTGATCGGCCAGTCGTCGCTCGACGACCTGAACGCGAAGCTCGTCGCGAAAGGCGCGCCGGCCATTCCGATGAACCGCTTCCGCCCGAACATCGTCGTGTCGGATCTCGATGCATACGAAGAGGATTTCGTCGAACATCTCGACACTGAAGGCGAGACGCCCGTGCGGCTGCGCCTCGTGAAGCTGTGCACGCGCTGCCCGATGCCGACGATCGACCAGGTGACCGGCGCGCCGAACCCGGAATGGCCACACGAGCCGACCGACACGATGCAGACCTATCGCGCGCATCCAAACTACGACGACGCGCTGACGTTCGGCATCAACGCGATCGTCGTCGAAGGCGCGGGCGCGTGGCTCGAGGTCGGGCAGTCCGTCGAAGCGGAGATCGGGTTCGGCGACTGAGCCGATCGGCCGAAGCGGAGGACGGCGCAGCGTGTGCGTCGCCGCCATCCGCCGCGGCGTCCCTGTTACCGCGCCGCCGGAACCGTCGGCAGCACCACCGTCACGATCAACCCGCCGCCTGCCGCATCCGCCAGCATCACGCTGCCCTGATGCACGCGTACGATCTCCCGCACGATCGACAGCCCGAGCCCCGTGCCGTCCACCGTCTGCGTCTTGCTGCCGCGATGGAAGCGCTCGAACACTGCGTCGCGCTCGCCGGCCGGAATACCCGGCCCGTTGTCGATCACGTCGAGCCGCGCAAGCTCGCCGTCGCGCGACACACGCACCGTGATCACCGCGCGGTCGCCCGAATAACGAATCGCGTTGTCGATCAGGTTGCCGATCATTTCACCGAGAAGGTCCGGCTGGCCGAGCACGTCGACATCCGCCTCGTGCTCGAAACCCAGGTCGATGTCGCGCGCACGCGCGACCGGCGACCAGTCGAGCGTCACGCTGCGCGCGAGCCGATGCAGCGCGACCGGCTGGTGCGCGACCGCATGGCCGCTGTCCGAATCGAGCCGCGACAGCGACAGCAGCTGCTGGACGATCTTCGCGGCCTGCCGCACCGCGCCGTTCACGCGCCGCAGATGCACGTTCACGCGCGGCTGCTCGTCGGGCCGCAACGCCAGCTCGACGCCGGCCTGCACGGCCGCGAGCGGCGTCTTCAACTGATGGGCCGCGTCCGCGAAGAAACGCCGCCGCGCGACCTGCATCTGCTGCGTGCGGCCGATGTACTGGTTGATCGACTCGACGAGCGGCGCGAGCTCGCTCGGCATGCCGCCGGTGTCGAGCGGCGTCGGATCGCCGTCGCTGCGCGCGGCGACCGTCGCCGACAGCCGGTTCAGCGGCCGCAGCCCGCGCCCGACGCCGAGCCATACGATCCCGAGCGCGAGGACGACGAGCAACCCCTCCTGGAGCAGCGAGCCCATCAGGATCTCGCGCGCGAGTGCCTGGCGCCCCTCGATCGTCTCGCCGACCATCACCCACACGATGCGCGTCTGCGCGGTCGGCACGTCGTGCACCGGCACGCGCAGCGCGGCCATGCGCAACTGCTCGTCGCGATAGACGACGTTGTAGTAGCGCGTGACGAACAGCGCGCCGTCGCCCTGCGGGAGCGGCAGGTCCGGATAGCCGGTGATCGTGCGGCCGTTGTCCTCGCGGATCAGGTAGTAGATCTTGCCGCCGTCGCCCGACTCGAACATCTCGAGCGCGAGATACGGCAGGTCGACCTCGAGCTCCCCCTCGTTGAGCCGCACGCCTTCGCGGATCGACTTCAGCGACGACGACAGCGTGCGGTCGAACGCGACGTGCGCGGCGCTCATCGCGCGCTGGTAGGTGAGCCACGAGTCGAGCGCGAGCAGCCCGAGCAGCGGCAGCAGCAGCCACAGCGCGACCTGAGTGCGCAGGTTCGGGCGGTGCCATGCCCGCCGCCGGGCCGCCCCAGGTGGGGCGTGCGCCCCCTCGGGAAGCAGCGAACCAGCGTGAGCGTTGGGGTGGTTCATCCGACGTCCTTCGCTTCGAGCAGATACCCGAGCCCGCGCAGCGTGACGATCGCGACGCCGGTGTTCTCCAGCTTCTTGCGCAGCCGGTACACGTAGATCTCGATCGCGTCCGCGTTGACCGACTCGTCGAGCCCGAAGATCTTCTCCGACAGCGTCTCCTTGTTGATCGCGCGGCCGTTGCGCAGGATCAGCACCTCCAGTACCGAGCGCTCGCGCGGCGTGAGCGACAGCGGTTCGCCGGCGAGGTGAAAGCTGCGGTCGATACTGTCATACGCAAGCGGCCCGGATTCGACCCGCGCATGCTCGTGGCCGAGGCTGCGCCGGATCAGCGCACGGGCGCGCGCCTCCAGCTCGGTCAGCTCGAACGGCTTCGCGAGATAATCGTCGGCCCCGAGATCGAGCCCCTTCACGCGGTCCTCGACCGAGCCGTGCGCGGTGAGGATCAGCACCGGCACCGGATTGCGGCGCGCGCGCAGCCGCCGCAGCACCTCGAGCCCGTCGAGCTTCGGCAGCCCGAGATCGAGGATCACCAGCGCGTAGTCCTGCGTGCGCAGCACGTGATCCGCCGCCTCCCCGTCCGCCATGTGATCGACCGCGAAGCGCGCGGCGCTCAGCGCGTCGTTCAGCGACTGCGCCAGGTTCGGGTTGTCTTCGACGAGCAGCACACGCATGGAAATTCCGTAAGGTCAGCGACAGGTCGCTACATTACATGATCCTTTCCATGCCGACGCCTCACGCAAACACCGGTTGCGCAGCGCGCTGGAACCCGGGCGCCGCCCGGCATTCATCACTCCGCGGCTGGCTGGTTCGCCGTCGCGAAACGCCGGCCGGTCGTCGCACCTCGTTCACGAAGGCCGACAACCACCACCATGAACGCGACGCTCGCGCACACGGTCACGGCGATCATCGGGTGCGCGGTACCGTCCGACAGCCACGCCAGCACGCCGCCGCACGCGGCCGTGATCGCCATCTGGATAAAGAAGAACAGCCCGGACGCCGTGCCGGCGATCTTCGTATACGGCTGCATCACCGCAAACTGGCAGGCCGGAATCGCGATCCCGACGGCCACCATCACGAAGAACATCGGGACGACGACCGCGGCCGCCGCATTGGGCGCGACGGTGCCGGCCGCCCACAGCACGGCCGCCCCGACCAGATTGATGCCGGCCGCCACCGCAATCACGGTATCGGCATGCCATCGGCCGCTGCTCCGCCTGAACACGCTCGAACCGATCAGATAGCCGAGCACGGTCAGGCCGAAGATCGCCGCATAGACCGGTCCGGACGCGCCCATTTGCCGCTGGAACAGCGTCGACGATTCCGCGATGAACGGAAAGTACGTGCAGTACACGAAGCTGATCGCCAGCGAGTAACGCAGGAAGCGACGCTCGCGCAGCAGGCGCGCGTAGGTCCGCAGCAGCCCCGGACCCAGCGCCGGCCGCGTGTCCTGTTCGCGGGTTTCCGGCAGGTAGCGCAGCACCATCGCCATCGCGACAAGGCCGCCCGCCGCCAGCCAGCCGAACACGCCGCGCCATCCGAGCCACTCGGCGATTGCGCTGCCGGCCAGGGGCGCGATTACCGGGGACAGCGCCATGCCCGCCGAGATGCGGCTGAGCATGGTGGCCTGCATCGCGGTCGGAAAGCGCTCGCGCACGATGACCCGGCCGATCACCGTGCCGCTGCAGCCACCCAGCGCCTGGAAAATGCGGGCGGCAACGATCGCCGGGATGCTCGTCGCGAACGCGCAGGCCACGCTCGCGACCAGATACAGGCACAGGCCGCCGACGAGCACGGGACGGCGCCCGTACCGGTCGGACAACGGCCCCGTCACCAGCATCGACAGCGCATAACCGACCATGTACAGCGTCAGCGTGAGTTGCAGTTGGGTGTCGGTGCCGTGCAGCGCGTCCGCCATCGCGGGCAGCGACGGCAGATAGGCATCGATCGTGACGCGCGGCAGGCATACGACGAGCATCAGCAGGAACAGCCAGCCCCATTGAGGCAATGAACGGGTTTTCATGCGGCGAGTCCGGCTCTGATCGGTTGGAACGGTTGCGCGATGGGGCGCAACGTGAGGTCTCCTTCCGCGAGCGCGGAAGCGATGTCGATCGCAATGCGACGGGCGCGCTTGGCGACCATCTCCAGCGAACTGACGAAGAAATACGTGCCCGACGTGATGTGGCCGAGCGCGCGAAGCTGATAGTCCGGTTCACCGTCACCGTCGATGACCGCACCGGTATCGAAGTCGACCCGGATGCCACCGCGCCAGTCGCGGCTCGCGAGTCCGTCGGACAGCATCTGCCAGATCAGCGTGGAATCGTCCGGCTCCTGAACGTCACGCGCCGCCCCCGTCGCGTTGACGACATGGTCGTAAGCGTCGCCGGACGGCTGTCCGTCGATCGTCGGCATGAGCCGGTGCGGATCGGTCCGATCGAACGCGATCGGCGTCTTCACGAGCTTCAGGCGGCCTTCGTCGATCATCTGCGCGAGCACGCGCGCGTTCTCGACCGGCATCGGCGCCCGGCATGCGAGCCAGTGACGCGCGAAACGCTTCAGCACGCAAGTCTGGCTCGCGGTGTCCAGCGCGTGCCACGCGAACTCGACCAGATCGTTGGTGGCAACCAGGATCGTCTGCCATGCACGTTCGTGATCGGCCTGCTCGATCTCGTCGCGCAAGCGTGCAACGGCATCGCCGTGGTCGGAGAACAACGCCCGCCAGTCCGCGCCTGCCGCCCGGAATTCCGCGCGAATCAGGCGTCCGAGCTGACGCAGGCTGATCGTCGCGCGACCGTCCGCCGTCAGCGCCCGCAGCCGTTCCGCCGTCAGGTGGCGCAACGGCTGCGGCAACGCCTGCCGGCCCTTCACGAGCGGCAGCATGCCGGTGTTGGACACCATGTGGATTTCGGTGCGGCTGTTCATCCGGTAGAGGCTCACGGCAATGTCGACGGCCGTCAGGCTCGCGCCGAGGATGGCGATCCGGTTCGCGCCCGTGAGCCGCGCGAGCGCCGGTGCGACAGGATACGGACGGTGGAGGTAGCGCGCATGTCCGGCGAGCCCGTAATGGTCGCGTTGCCCGGTGTTGCCGACCGCGATGACGACACTGTCGGCGTCGTACGCTTCGCCGTCCGCGATCAGCCGATAGCGCGTGTCTCGCGTGATCTGGCTGACTTCCCGGTGCACCACATCGATCGCGAGGCCCTTGCGACGCGCGGTCCACATCGTCTCGTTGAAAAAATCGTGCAGGTAACGGCCGAACAGTGGTCGCGACACGTAGGTGGACGACAGGTCGCGCCGCGCCAGCTCGTGCAGCTCGGACTCGTGGTGCGACTTCCAGCGCACCCACGACGTGAAGGTCGAAAAATCGGCGGCCGAGACCGACATCGTCTCGACCGCACGATTCAGCAGCACGGACTCGACGTCGGGCTGATACGCCAGGCCGGGACCGACGAGCGGGCGCGGCTCGAATACCCGAATCTGCAGCCGTGTCGCGGCCGACGGCGTGATCAGGTTGCTCAGGTGATGGAGAAACGCGACGCTTGCTGCCCCCCCGCCGACGACGGCGAGGGTCAATCTCTCAGTGTTCTTTGTTATGTACAACGTTCCCTCGGACTCGATGAGTGTGGTCGACAGCAATCTAAGGGGAAAGTGATATAAGCTGAAGGGCCATTAAATCGAACATCGACTGGACCACTATGCCGCGAGGCAAAGCCGCGATTCCGCTTGATC
The DNA here is from genome assembly GCF_003854235.1 of Burkholderia sp. Bp8998. Classification (NCBI taxonomy): domain Bacteria; kingdom Pseudomonadati; phylum Pseudomonadota; class Betaproteobacteria; order Burkholderiales; family Burkholderiaceae; genus Burkholderia; species Burkholderia sp. Bp8998. The sequence goes on along the minus strand of NZ_QTQF01000002.1, from coordinate 91,183 downwards.
TGCCGTGCCCTGCCGGGCTGTCGACGGGCACCCCGCAATCGAAACAGGACTGCATTGCCGACGCGATTCGCGACGCGATCCTGAAGCGCCTGCTGCCTGGCGACAGTCCGTTGCCGTCCAGCCGGACCCTGGCCGCACGCTGGAGTGTCGCGCGGGGAACCGTCGAAGCCGCCTATGACCGATTGTCGTCCGAGGGCTACATCGCGCGGACGCGCGGCTCCGGATCCCGGGTCTGCGCGATCGTGCCCGACAGCTATCTGCGCGCGACCGGGCAGTTCCGCGACAGCACGCCCGTCCGCGCCGGCACGGCACCGGAGCCGCAGTCGATCGGTGCGGCCGCGCCGGAACACGCGGTCCGCCCCGGCGTACCGTTCGTCGCGCGGCTGGCCGACCCCGGCCTGCTGCCGGTGCAGCAATGGAAGAAGGCGATCGGGGCGAGCCTGCTCGCCGCGACGCCGAACGATCTCGGCTCGACGCCGTCGCAAGGCGTCGAAGGCCTGCGCGACGAAATCGCCGCGTACCTGCGCGAATACCGCGGCATCCCGTGCGAGTCCGTCGACATCTTCATCACGACCGGCATCCGCCATTCGATCGATCTCGTCGCGCGAACCCTGCTCACGCCCGGCTCGACCGTGCTGATGGAAGATCCCGGCTATGCGTCGGCATGGCAGATATTCACGATGGCCGGCGCAACCGTGATCGACGTGCCGGTCGACCGCGAGGGGATCGAAACGATCACGCTGGACCGGCATGCCGACGCACGCGCGGCCTACGTGACGCCCGCGCACCAGGCGCCGCTTGGCGTCACGATGTCGGTGTCGCGCCGGCTCGAACTGCTCGACTGGGCGCAGCGCAACCGCGCGTGGATCATCGAGGACGACTACGACGGCGAATTCAGTTATCAGGCGGCGCCGCTGCCCGCGCTGAAATCGCTCGACGCGTGCGGGCGCGTGATCTACTGCGGCTCGTTCAACAAGACGCTGTTTTCCGGGCTGCGCATCGGCTTCATGGTCGTGCCCGCGGAACTGCGGCCGGCGCTGTCGGCCGTGTGGCGGGCCACCGCGGGCTCCGTCAGCGTGGCGCCGCAGCTTGCGCTGGCCCGCTTCATCGGAAACGGCGATTTTGCGAAGCACCTGCGCGCGTGCCGCCACGCGTACCGCCAGCGACGCGACATCGTGCTCGACCAGCTGGCCACGCACGCCGGCGGCCCGTTCACGGTGTCGGGCGAGCACGCCGGCTTTCATTTCGTCCTGTGGCTGCCGCCCGGGACGGACGACGCAGCATACGTCGCACGGACGCACGCGGCCGGCGTCGCGTTGCAGACCATCCGCGGCTTTTGCCGCAGCACCCGGTGCGAACCGGGCGTCGTCGTCGGCTATTCGGCATTGACCGCAGCCCATGCCCGGCACGGTGGCCGGATCCTCGGCAAGCTGCTCGCGCCGCCCGCCTGACCGCCGTCGCCACATCCGGCGGCGCCCCGCGTCCTTCCCTCGGTGAACCTGCCGCGCACTGCGAAAGCCGCGGCGGTCGAGCATCGACCTCGGGAAATCCATGACACAAAGGACGCTATTGTGAACCGAAATGAAAGCAGGCTGAAAGTGCCTCGCAATTAACATCCGCATCACTCGAACAACACACACGCATCACTGGAGGAAGACAATGCCGTTTGCACCGAAGCAGCTCGCCGCCGCGCTGGCGATCGTCCTGGGCACCGCCGCCGGCGCCGCCGTCGCACAGGTTCCGGCCGGGTATCCGGGTAACTACCAGGGTGTCGTCGACGCCGCGAAGAAGGAAGGCAAGCTGATCGTCTACTCGACCACCGACACGGGCCTCGTGCGCCCGCTGATCAAGGACTTCGAAAGCCTGTACGGCGTGAAGGTCGAGTACAACGACATGAACAGCACCGAGCTGTACAACCGCTACATCAGCGAGAACGCGGCCAGCAGCACCAGCGCCGACGTGCTGTGGAGCTCGGCGATGGACCTGCAGGTCAAGCTCGTCAACGACGGCCTGATGGCGTCGTACGAGTCGCCCGAAAGCCCGAACGTGCCGCAATGGGCGCAATACCAGAAGCAGGCATACGGCACGACCTTCGAGCCGCTCGCGATCGTCTACAACAAGCGCCTGATCCCCGAGAACGAGGTGCCGAAGACGCGCGCCGACCTGATCAAGCTGCTCGCGTCGCAACCCGACAAGTTCAAGGGCAAGCTGACGACGTACGACGTCGAGAAATCCGGCGTCGGCTTCAACGCGTTGACGCAGGACGCGCACCTGAACGAGAAGGTCACGTGGGAACTCGTGAAGGCCATCGGCGCGACTGGTCCGAAGCTGCAGTCGAGCACCGGCGCGATGATGGAGCGCATCTCGTCGGGCGAGAACCTGATCGGCTACAACATCATCGGCTCGTATGCGTACGCGAAGGCGAAGAAGGACAAGTCGATCGGTTACGTCTTCCCGAAGGACTACACGCAGGTCGTAAGCCGCCTGGCCACGATCTCGAAAAAGGCGAAGAACCCGAACGCGGCGAAGCTGTGGGTCGACTACCTGCTGTCGAAGCGCGGCCAGACGCTGATCGCGAACCAGGCGAACCTGTTCGCGATCCGCACGGACGTGACCGGCGAAACGTCGGCCGCGAGCCTCACGAAGGAACTCGGCGATTCGCTGAAGCCGATCCCGATCGGCACCGGACTGCTCGTTTATCTGGACCAGTCGAAGCGGCTCGCGTTCCTGAAGCAATGGCAGCAGGCGATCAAGAGCTGATCGACTGATCGACTGATCGGCTTCGGCCGCCCGCCGCGCGTCGCGCGGGCGGCCCCCTTCCCCTTACCGACTTCCTAGAGGCGGCCATCCGGATGGCCGCAGGGGTGAACTCATGCTTTCAACCAGCACACGCGGAGCGGCACCGGCCGTTCCGCCCACCACCGGCCACGGCGGCGCGATCCCCGCGCTGCCGGCCAACGGCCTGCAGCCGCTCGCCGGCATGCTGCGCTGGATCGTCGTCGCGGTGCTGACCGTCGCGGTCGCGCTGCCGCTCGGCTTCATCCTGTTCCAGAGCCTGCTGTCCGCGCCGTTCTTCGACGCGAACAAGACGCTTGGCATCGAAGGCTTCCGCTTCATCTTCACCGACCCGGATTTCTGGTCGGCCGTGAAGAACTCGTTCATCATCGCCGGCGGGATGCTGTTCATCTCGATCCCGCTTGGCGGCATCCTCGCGTTCCTGATGGTGCGCACCGACCTGCCCGGCCGCCGCTGGCTCGAACCGCTGGTGCTCACGCCCGTGTTCGTGTCGCCGATGGTGCTTGCGTTCGGCTACGTCGTCGCGGCCGGCCCGGTCGGCTTCTACTCGGTGTGGTTCAAGGAACTGTTCGGGGTGCAGAACGTACCCTGGAACGTATACTCGATCTTCGCGATCACGGTGATCGTCGGCCTCACGCACGTGCCGCACGTGTATCTGTACTCGTCGGCCGCGCTGCGCAACCTCGGCTCGGACGTCGAGGAAGCCGCGCGCGTGACGGGTGCCCGGCCGTTCCGCGTCGCGCTCGACGTGAGCCTGCCGATGACGATGCCCGCACTGCTGTTCGCCGGCGTGCTCGTGTTCTTCCTCGGCTTCGAGGTGTTCGGGCTGCCGCTCGTGCTCGGCGATCCGGAAGGCCACCTCGTGCTCGCGACCTACCTGTACAAGCTGACCAACAAGCTCGGCGTGCCGTCGTATCATCTGATGGCCGCGGTCGCCGTGTGCATCGTCGCGATCACGTTCCCGCTGGTGCTGCTGCAGCGCCGCCTGCTGAAGACCGCGAACCGCTTCGTCACCGTGAAGGGCAAGGCCGGCCGCTCGACCGTGCTGCCGCTCGGCGTGTGGCGCTGGGTCGCGCTCGCGATCGTCGCGCTATGGCTCGCGCTGACCGTGATCGTGCCGATCTCGGGCATCGTGCTGCGCGCGTTCGTGACCAACTGGGGCGAAGGCGTCGCGCTCGCCGAAGTGCTGACGCTGTCGAACTTCGTCGAGCTGTTCGAGCAGGACAACCTCGTGCGCGCGATCGTCAACACGCTCGGCATCGGCGTGATCGGCGGCGCGCTCGCGATCGGCTTCTACTCGCTCGTCGCGTTCGCCGGCCATCGCCGCCACGACTGGGCGACCAAGCTGCTCGACTATCTCGTGCTGCTGCCGCGCGCGGTGCCGGGCCTGCTCGCCGGTCTCGCGTTCCTGTGGATCTTCCTGTTCGTCCCGGGCCTGCGCGAGCTGAAGAACTCGATGTGGAGCATCTGGATCGCGTACACGGTCGTGTGGCTCGCATACGGGATGCGGCTCATCCAGAGCGCGCTGCTGCAGGTCGGCCCGGAGCTCGAGGAAGCCGGCCGCAGCGTCGGCGCGACGCGCAGCCGCGTGTCGCTCGACGTGACGCTGCCGCTCGTGCGCTTCGGCCTGCTCGCCGCGTGGCTCCTGATCTTCATGATCTTCGAGCGCGAATACTCGACCGCCGTCTACCTGCTGTCGCCCGGCACCGAAGTGATCGGCGCGCTGCTCGTGTCGCTGTGGGCGACCGGCGCCGTCGACCAGGTTGCCGCGCTCTCTGTCATCAACATCGCGATGGTCGGCGCCGGTCTCGGCGTGGCCCTGCGCTTCGGAGTGAAACTTCATGGATAAGCTCATCGTCGACGACCTGCATCTCAGCTACGGCGCCAACCCGATCCTCAAGGGTGTGTCGTTCGAACTGAAGGCCGGCGAAGTCGTGTGCCTGCTCGGCGCGTCGGGCAGCGGCAAGACCACGCTGCTGCGCGCGGTGGCCGGTCTCGAACAGCCGTCCGACGGGCGCATCCAGCTCGACGACCGCGTGTTCTTCGACGGCGCTCAGCGCGTCGACCTGCCCGTCGAACAGCGTTCGCTCGGCCTCGTGTTCCAGTCGTACGCGCTGTGGCCGCACCGCACCGTCGCCGACAACGTCGGCTACGGGCTCAAGCTGCGCCGCGTCGCTGCTGCAGAGCAGAAGCGACGCGTGCAGACCGCGCTCGACCAGCTCGGCCTCGGCCATCTCGCCGAACGCTTTCCGCATCAACTGTCGGGCGGCCAGCAACAGCGCGTCGCGATCGCGCGTGCGCTCGTCTACAACCCGCCGGTGATCCTGCTCGACGAGCCGCTGTCGAACCTCGACGCGAAACTGCGCGAGGAAGCGCGTGCATGGCTGCGCGAGCTGATCGTGTCGCTCGGGCTGTCCGCGCTCTGCGTGACGCACGACCAGACCGAAGCGATGGCGATGTCCGACCGCATCCTGCTGCTGCGCAACGGCCGCATCGAACAGGAAGGGACGCCGGCCGAGCTGTACGGTGCACCGCGCTCGCTTTACACGGCCGAATTCATGGGCAGCAACAACCGGATCGACGCGCGCGTCGCCGCGATCGACGGCGAATGCGTGACGCTCGCCGGCGACGGCTGGGAACTGCAGGCGCTCGCCCGCGACACGTTCGCGCCCGGCCAGGACGCGCAGGCCGTGATCCGTCTCGAGCGCGTGCAGGTCGCGGACGGTCCGGGTGCGAACCGGTTGCAGGCCGACCTCGTCACGTCGATGTATCTCGGCGACCGCTGGGAATACCTGTTCCATTGCGGCGAGATGCGCCTGCGCGCGTTCGGCCACGTGCCGCGCGCGGCCGGCAAGCACTGGATCGAGTTCCCGGCCAACGACTGCTGGGCGTTCGCGAAAGCGGGCTGACCCGTGCGCGGCGGCATGCGGGCCGCCGCGCACGCATTCGAGCGCACATCCTTTTACGACTCGCATCGGCGGACGTTTGATGGCGTCCGCCGATGGCGCGCCGAGTACGTGTTATCTGTTTCAACCACCCCACAACAACTACGGAGACACCGTCAAAATGAAGTCACGCGCAGAACGTTCAATTCGAACAGTATTCCTAACCGGTTCGGCCGCGGCAGCCTGCATTGCCGTGCCGGCCGCGCACGCGCAGTCGTCGGTCACGATATACGGGATCATGGATGCCGGCATCGAATACATGAACCATGCGGCGCCGGACGGCGGCAATTCGTTCAAGTTGAAGTCGGGCAACAAGAACACGTCGCGCTGGGGCTTGCGCGGCGTCGAGGATCTCGGCGGCGGGCTGAAGGCCGTGTTCCGCCTCGAAAGCGGCATCGATCTCGCGAATGGCGCGTCCGACGACGGGCCCGATTCGATTTTCGCGCGACGTGCGACGGTGGGCCTGAAGGGCAAATGGGGCGAGCTGACGCTTGGCCGCAACTTCACCGTGACGTACGACTACATGATGCCGTTCGACCCGATGGGTTACTCGCAAAACTATTCGTGGGCATCCTCGTCGATGGCGACCGGCGGCCGCAAGGACGGCATCTTCTCGCGCTCGTCGAACGCCGTGCGCTACGACGGCGAATTCAGCGGCTTCAAGTTCGGCGCGCTGTACGGCTTCGGCAACGTGCCCGGCAGCGTGAAGACCAGCTCGAAATACGACTTCGCACTCGGCTACGAGACCGGCCCGTTCGCCGCGGTCGTCACGTTCGACCGGCAGAACGGCGCGGCCGACAGCGTCACGCCGGCCGATACCGTCAACTATATCCAGGGCATCCACGCGGGCCTGAGCTATGACTTCGGCAACCTGAAGACGATGGCCGGCTATCGCAACTATCGGCGCACGTATCACACGAGCGCCGCGAACCAGTTGAGCGATATGTATTGGCTCGGCGGCTCGTACCAGTTCACGCCGACGTTCTCGATGATCGCGGCCGTCTATCACCAGAACATCAAGGGCGGCACCGATGCCGATCCGACGCTGGTGTCGGTGCGCGCGCAATACGCGCTGTCGAAGCGCACGGTGCTGTATGCGGCCGGCGCGTTTGCGATCGCGCAGCATGGGGAGAAAGTGGGGGTGTCGCGCGATTTCGCCGGGTATGGCACCACGCAGGTCGGCGTGACGGCGGGGATTCAGCAGCGGTTCTGAATCTGACGCGGCGGCACGGGCGGCGGCATGCGTCGTCGCCCACCCGCCTCCATGCTGCGCTGTCGCCACGGCCCTGGCGCGTCCTCGTGCGGCGAGCCACACCACACCACGCGGTCGCACACGTGCTAATCGCGCATATCTACGGCAACATGGCCTTCCATCGTTCGATCTGTGCAGGGGAAAGCTTGATCTCTCCGTCGCTATCCACCGCAGTATCGAATATTATGGATTCCTTAGTCCATATCAAGCGAACAGCATCCGGATACTCGTAAGTCCGCTCGGCAAGCAATTGCATGTCGGACGTCCGATAGAGCCGAAGAAGGATCCGATCCCCTCCCAGGTAGGCGTATTGCGCCGTGTAGCGCCCCCCGTCGTTCCTGGATCGCTCAGTATCAAACTGTGTTGCTCCCGCGCGCACACGCGCATCCTGATAGTAAGATCCCGCGAAGCACAAAAAAGTGACAGTTGCCAGACCCAAACCAAGCACTTTCATTCCCGACTTCATTCGTGCGGCACGCCCCTCTTGCCGTGCAATACTGCATAGGATGCCTATCAGGATACACACTGCGATTCCGATCAGCGCGATTTCTGCAAGTGCAACCATACCTGCCCCTTGCATGGCGGTCGCCAATCCGTTCATTCGAAGTACACCGTTATTGGTTTAGCGAGCATGATCGGCCTATAGTCCGAAAATATAATGAAGTCTCCGCCTCGATGGTGCCTGTCTTGCCACTCCCGGAACGAGCGGTTCCGGACCGGATAGTAAACCTTCCCTGGTTCATAGAGGTTTGCGGCCGTACTGCCGGACACGACGGGAAAGTCGAACCAGGGCTGCTCTGCGAGATTCGCTGCCGTGTAACTCGGCACGATAACCACACCGTTTTTGCTCCAGTGGCCCAGGTACTGGGATCGTGAATCTGTTGCCCCGTCGAAGGAATAGCCATCCCTGACGTATACGACAATATTCGTAACCGTCGCCTTCCTGTTCTCCGCATCGAAAATGACGCGTGCTACTGCCGCATAAAGGTTGAATGCCCCCAACGCGCCGGTCAGGTCGTCAGGAACACCGGCATCCGGAAGCCGCCGTACGGCCTGCAGTGCCTTCTGCTCAAACGAGCTTTCTACCGCTGCTCGCTGAAACTGGAATCCTTTTGTGTAGCTTGCGAATATCGTAGCCGCTGACCGTCCAAGGCGATACTTCTCCGCGACCACGGTAGCGGCCGAGAATATCTTTGAGGGCCTCGTATGCACGCGAACTGTATATATCGGTATTTGCCAGGTTATCGTATGCCTTCCTGGCACGCGCGTGCTTGAGGACCCAATCCAGTCTTATGGTAGTCCGATCGACCATTGACTCAGGGTAGAGTTCGCCATTCTGGTTGATCTCGTTCTGCTGATCTTTTGATGTGGGCGAGTAGTTGATCTGCCCCGCAAACCAACGCTCCATCAGTTTCGCCGAAACTGGCATATGCTCTTTGCGCATAGCATCGGGAATTTGCTGAATATCGAAAGGCGGCACCACCCTTTCCTTCTCCGTCGGCTTCGGTTGCTTGGGCGGAACAGGTGCATCCAACCACTTCTTGAAACGAGAAAACGCAGCCGCGACCCTTTCGATGTCGTCCACCATCTTGTCGAGCGATTCACGCTTGTCGACCTGCGCAACGGGCGTAGATTGCTCTACTGGCGACTCGCTCGCCGGCGGCGCCATTGCCAGTGACAGACCAAGATCACACGCCGGGATGCCCCCATCGTCCCCGTCGCATAGCTTCCATTTCCAAACCAGCTTGTTTATCCTGAAGTACGGAATCCTATCGTTATCGCTCACCGTGGCTTCCCCTCGGACTGTAGAATCCCGGACCTTACAGATTCACTCACCGGTTCACAACGTTACGCATGCGCCATTCATCAAGAATCACAGCTTCGACGGAGTCGCCAACGCGGAAAACGCGTGTCGTGAAACAAGCAGCAGGCAGTCCCGCGGTTCGGGACAAAGCACCCAAGCATCGTTGCCAACTGTGAACGGCGACCTCGTCATTCGTAGCCCATTCCGAACTCTTGCGCTTGCCGGCTCAGTTCTTCCATTGCATCGATGCTCACCTGATCGCGTTCCGTCTTGTAGCGCGTCAGATCGGGCAAGCGCACACAACGGTGCTCTCCGGTTTTGTGATACGGCAGCGCCTTCGATTCGAGCAGCTTGATGAGATGCGGCCGCGACACATTGAGCAAGTCAGCCGCTTCCTGCGTCGTCAGCCCCGCATGAACAGGCACGACCTTGACGGCGTTGCCATCGGCGAGTTCGGCGAGGATGTCGACCAGCAGGCGCAGTGCAGAAGTCGGGAGTTCGACTTGATGCGCGCGATTTTCGTCGTCGAAAATCTGGATGCGCTGTATTTCCGTTCGCGTGGCGAGGTAAGCCGCCAGCGCACGCTGCCCTTCGACAGCCGCCTGCACCACGCGCTCCACGGGCAAGATCGTGTCAGACGTCGACGTATGGGGCATCGCGCACTCCAATGTAGGTTTTGGAATGCGAAATATTAATCTCAGTAAACGAAATTCGATCGAACTCTATAGAACTAGCAACCTCCGGTATCGCTCAATACGTCGCATCCCGCTTCGTCGCCACCTCCCCCCTCCGCTTGAACTGCGCGGCCAACCGCTCCGCACTCCTCGCCAGCAACGTCGTATCAACGCCCACCGCGACAAACAGCGCCCCCGCTTCCAGATACCGCCGCGCCGCCGCTTCATCCGCGCTCAGAATGCCCGGCGCCTTCCCTGCCGCCTTGATCGCACGGATCGCGCCATCGATCGCGGCCTGCACGTCCGGATGCCCGGGATTGCCGAGATGCCCGAGGTCGGCGGCCAGATCGGCCGGGCCAATGAACACACCATCGACGCCGTCCACCCGCGCAATCGCATCAATCGCGTCGAGCCCGGCACGCGTCTCGACCTGCACGAGCACGGCCATCTCGTCGTTCGCGCGATGCAGATAATCGCCCACCCGATTCCACCGCGACGCGCGCGCGAGTGCACTGCCGACACCACGAATCCCGTGCGGCGGATAGCGCGTCGCGGCCATCGCCGCGTGCGCTTCGTCCGCGCTCTGCACCATCGGCACGAGCAGCGTCTGCGCGCCGAGATCGAGCACCTGCTTCACGATCACCGGATCGTTCCACGGCACGCGTACGACCGGATGCGACGGATACGGCGCGATCGCCTGCAACTGCGCAAGGATCGTCGGCACGGTGTTCGGCGCATGTTCGCCGTCGATCAGCAGCCAGTCGAAACCGGCGCCGGCGACGACTTCGGCGCTGTACGGATTCGCCAGGCCGAGCCACAACCCGACCTGCGCGTCGCCACGCGCGAGCGCGGCCTTGAAGACATTCGACGGAATCTGCATCGCTCGCTCACCTCACTCGAAGTAGCACTGGATCGTCCCGAGCGGGCCGTAGTCGACGCTGAACGTGTCGCCCGCGCGCGCCGCGCACGGCCGCGTGAACGAGCCGCCGAGCACGATCTGCCCCGGCTCCAGCGCGACGTCGAAACGCGAGAGCCGGTTGGCGAGCCACGCGACGCCATTGGCCGGATGGTTCAGCACGCCGGCCGCGACGCCCGTTTCCTCGACCACGCCGTTGCGCGACATGATCGCCGCGACCCAGCGCAGGTCGACGTCCTGCGGCCGCACCGGCCGCCCGCCGATCACGACGCCCGCGTTCGCCGCATTGTCGGCGATCGTGTCGAACACCTTGCGCGGCCGCTTCGTATCGGGGTCGATCGACTGGCTGCGTGCGTCGATGATCTCGAGCGCGGGCACGACGTAGTCGACCGCGTCGTACACGTCGAAGATCGTGCAGTTCGGGCCCGTGAGCCGCTTGCCGAGCACGAACGCGAGTTCGACCTCGACGCGCGGCACGATGAAGCGCCCGGTCGGGATCGTGCCGCCGTCGTCGAAGAACATGTCGTCGAGCAGCGCACCGTAATCGGGCTCGTCGATCTGCGACGTGTTCTGCATCGCCTTCGACGTGAGGCCGATCTTGTGCCCCTTGAGCGTGCGACCTTCCGCGAGCTTGAGAGCTACCCACGCGCGCTGGATCGCATACGCGTCGTCGATCGTGATGTCGGGATGGTCGAGCGAGATCTGGCGGATCTGCGTGCGTTCGCGCTCGGCGTCGTGCAGACGCTGCGCGAGCTGGTCGATGATGGCAGGTTCGAGCATGGTCGGATCGGGAATGGGATTCAGCCGGCCCGCTTGTAGCGGGCGTGGATGTTGTTGTGCTTGTACGAGCCGATTTCGCTGAACTCGGTCAGCTCCATCGACAGCGCCAGATAACGCTTCGCGTACAACGCCGCGAAATGCGCCTTGATCGCGTCGAACAGCGCGTCGCACGCGGCCTTCTTGGTTTCGTCGCTGCGGCCCGAGCCGATCTTCAGCGTCACGTGGACGAACGCGTCGTCCCCGGTGCCGTCGGCGACGCAGTAATCCTGCAGTTCGATCGCGCGCGAGCGGATGCCGCCCGTCGGAAACACGCCGCCTTGCGCGATCAGCGTCGCGTTGATCGTGCGCAGCAGCGCGGGAATGCGCGCGTCGTCGCGGATGTTCGCGGTGTATTCGACGACGATGTGTGGCATGGCAACGCTCCGGGTTGGTGATGCGGCGCTCAGGCGAGCGGGAAGATCGCGTTGATCTGCCCGGTGCCCGAGCTCGCGAAATAGTCGGTGACGATCTCGACGGGCTTGTCGTAGCGATCCCAGCCGAGCAGGCCGAGCAGCATCGCCGTGTCGTGCATGCCGCCTTCGCCGTGACAATGCGTGTTGTACTCGGGCAGCATTGCGCAGAAGGTCTTGAAATCGCCCTGCTTCCACAGCTCGACCACGCGCAGGTCGACCTGCCGGAAGAATTCGCGGCTGATCTGGTGGATCGATTCCTCGGGGCTGCCGTTGTCGTTGAAGCGATGCGACAGCGAGCCGCTCGCTAGGAACGCGACGTTCGAATCGCTCTTTTCGATCGCCTCGAGCAGCGCCTCGCCGAAGCGCCGGCTTTCGTCGAGCGTGTGCCACATGCACCATCCGGCGATCGACACGACCTTGAAGTGCTGGTCGCTATTCATGTAGCGCATCGGCACGAGCGTGCCGTATTCGAGTTCGAGGCTGTCGATCTCGTGCGCGCGCGTCGCGATGCCGCGCGCGCTGGCCGTCTCCGCGATCAGGCGGCCGAGTGCCGGATTGCCCGGATACGCGTACTCCATGTCGCGGATGAAATGCGGCAGCTCGTTGCTGGTATACGTGCCCGCGAACCGCGCATTGCAGTTCACGTGATAGCCGGCGTTGACGAGCCAGTGCACGTCCGACACGACAATCGTGTCGACGCCGAGCGCGCGGCAGCGCTCGCCGATCAGTTGATGGCCGCGGATCGCCGCCTCGCGGCAGCCGTGATGCCTGCCGGGCAATTCCGACAGGTACATCGACGGCACGTGCGTGATCTTCGCGGCGAGGGACAGTGTGCCCATCGTCAAGTCTCCTTACTTTTATGCGGCGAAACGCCCCACGCCCGTTACACGCCCCAGCGGGGAATGTGATGCGAACCCATCGAGATGCACACGTTCTTGATTTCCGCGAACACCTCGAAGCTGTACTCGCCGCCCTCGCGCCCTGTGCCCGACTCCTTCACGCCGCCGAACGGCTGGCGCAGGTCGCGCACGTTCTGGCTGTTCACGAACACCATCCCGGCCTCGATGCCGCGCGCGAGGCGGTGCACCTTGCCGACATCCTGGGTCCAGATGTACGACGCGAGCCCATAGGACGTATCGTTCGCGAGCCGCAGCCCTTCTTCCTCGTCCTCGAACGGAATCAAGCACGCGACCGGCCCGAAGATCTCTTCCTGCGCGATGCGCATCCGGTTGTCGACATCGGCGAACACGGTCGGCCGCACGAAGTTGCCGTTGCGCAGATGGTCGGCGAGACCGGCCGGCTTGTCCGCGCCGCCCGCGACCACGCGCGCGCCTTCCTGCTCGCCGATCCGGATATAGCCGGTCACCTTCTCCCAGTGCTGGCGCGTGATCATCGCACCGAGCTGCGTGCCCGGGTCGGAAGGATCGCCGACCACCAGGTTGTTCGCGCGGCGCGCGAATTCCTGCACGAAGCGGTCGTAGATCGTGCGCTGCACGAAGATCCGCGAGCCCGCGGTACAGCGCTCGCCGTTGATCGAGAAGATCGTGAACAGCGACGCGTCGAGCGCGCGGTCGAAATCGGCATCGTCGAAGATCAGCACCGGCGACTTGCCGCCGAGCTCCATCGAATACTTCTTCAGGCCCGCGCGCTCCATGATCCGCTTGCCCGTGACCGTGCCGCCCGTGAACGACACCGCGCGCACGTCGGGATGGCGCACCAGCGCATCGCCGGCGGTCGCGCCGTAACCCTGCACGACATTCAGCACGCCCGGCGGAATGCCGGCCTCGAGCGCGAGCCGGCCGAGCTGGTCGGCCGTCAGCGGCGACAGCTCCGACATCTTCAGCACGGCCGTGTTGCCGAGCGCGAGACACGGCGCCGTCTTCCACGTCGCGGTCATGAACGGCACGTTCCACGGCGACACCAGCGCACACACACCGACCGGCTGGTACAGCGTGTAGTTCAGCATCTGGTCGTCGACCGGATACGTGCGGCCATTCATCTGCACGCACACTTCCGCGAAGAAATTGAAGTTCTCGGACGCGCGCGGAATCAGCTGCTTGCTCGTCTGCGCGATCGGCAGGCCGGTATCCTGCGTCTCGAGCGCGGCGAGCTTCGGCACGTTCTTCTCGATCAGCTCGCCGAGCTTGCGCATCAGCTTCGCGCGCTCCTTCGCGGGCGTGTTCGCCCACTTCGGGAACGCGTCCTTCGCCGCACGCACGGCCGCGTCGACCTCGGCCTCGCCGGCCGACGCGACGTCGGCGATCACGTCGCCCGTCGCGGGGTTCAGCGTCGTGAAGGTCTCGCGGCTCTCGACTTCGCGGCCGTCGATCCAGTGCTTGATGGTCATCTGCTCTCCTTGGGCGACGGGCTCAGCCGGCGCGATAGTAGTCTGCTTCGCCGACGATCGTGTTCACGAGCCGGCCGATCCCTTCGATTTCGGTCACCACCTCGTCGCCCGGCTTCGTGTCGGCCAACCCTTCCGGCGTGCCGGTCAGGATCAGGTCGCCCGGCGAGAGCGTCATGAAGCTGCTGATGTGCTCGATCAACGCAGGGACGTCGAAGATCATGTCGCGCGTGCTGCCGCGCTGCGTCTCCTGGCCGTTCACCGTCGTGCGCAGCATCAGGTCGCCCGCGTCGCCGATCTCGTCCCGGCTCACGAACCACGGCCCGAGCGGCGTGCAGGTGTCGCGGTTCTTCACGCGAAGGTTCGGACGGTAGTAGTTTTCGAGGTAATCGCGGATCGCGTAGTCGTTCGCGACCGTGTAGCCGGCGACGTGGTCGAGCGCCTGCGCGCGGCTCACGTTGCGCGCCGGGCGGCCGATCACGACGGCCAGTTCGCACTCGTAGTGCATGTGCGTCGCATCCGCCGGGCGCACGGTGCGCGACCGGTGGCCGATGAACGTGTTCGGCCCCTTCAGGAAGATCAGCGGCTCGCTCGGCGCGTTGAACGCAAGCTCCTTCGCGTGGTCCGCGTAGTTGAGGCCGAGCGCGAACGTCGTGCGCGGCGCGACGGGCGGCAGCCACGTCACCCCGTCCTCGGCGACCACGCGCCCCGTGTCGAGGCGGATCGCGCCGTCGCCAGCCGGTTCGGCCGCATGCAGTGCGCCGTTGTAGATCACGCGCGCCGTCTTCATCGTGCCCCCTCCGCAATCAGCGTATGCCGCAACGTGCCGATGCCGGCGGCGGCAATCTCGATCGTGCTGCCCGCGCGGGCACGCGGGGCGCCGCCCGCGACGCCGAGCAACAGCACGTCGCCCGCGTCGAACGACATGAACGCCGTCACGTCGGCGATCAGTTCGCGCACCGGGCGGATCAGCGTGGCGGTCGATGCGGACACCGCAGTGTCGCCGTCGATCCGCACGGTCAAGCCGATCGCGTCGACGTCGCCGAGCGCGGCCGCCGGCACGATCGCCGGACCCAGCGGGCAGAAGCCGTCGCGGCACTTGAAGCGCACGGCCGGACGGTAGTAATCGGGATGCGGGACCGACACGTCGCTCGCGAGCGTGAAGCCGTGCACGTAGTCGAGCGCCCGCGCGGCCGGCACGCGCGTCGCGCGCCGCGAGAACACGACGGCCACCGACGCGCCGATCTCCAGCGCGTCGACGCCCGCCGGCACCACGACGGCCGCGCCATCCGCCGCATACGTATTGGCCGGCTTGATGTAAAGGATCGGCGCCTGCGGCGGACGGCCGTAAGGCGGGGCGTGCACGGCATCGCCGAGCGCGTCGAGTGCGGCGCGCTCGTTGAGCAGCGCACCGTAGACGGTACCGATGGCGACCGGCAGCGGCGGCGCCGCGGCGGTCCTGCAAGACAGCTCCATGCGTCATTCCCCTGCCGCGCGTCGCGGCGCATCGTCAATACTTAACATCTTAAGTAAACAATCGAACCCTGACAACCTCGATTACCCTGATACACGAAATTCATCACCGTCGGCTGTTAAGATTGATGCGTCCCCGCCCATTCCCCACCCCGATGAACCGTACGCTCGACCATCGCAACCTGGCCATGCTGCTGCTCGAAGCCCGCGAAACGCTGATGGGCCTGTTCCGCCCCATTCTCAAGGAATTCGCGCTGACCGAACAGCAATGGCGGATCATCCGCGTGCTCGACGGCGAGCCGGCGCACGCGCTCGAAGCGGGACAGATCGCGCGCCGCTGCTGCATCCTGAGCCCGAGTCTCACGGGCGTGCTGGAACGAATGGAACGCGACGGCCTGATTACGCGCACGCGCGCGCAGGAAGATCAGCGCCGGCTGCTGGTGAGCCTGACGCCGCAAAGCAGGAAGCTGGTGACCGAAATCGGCCCGCGCATCGACGAGCAGTATCGCCAGCTCGAAGCGCGTTTCGGCCAGGACGGCCTGGACGACATCTATCGTGCTCTCGACCGGCTGATCGAGCTCGGCAGCGCGTCGTAACGGCTGCCGCCGCCGGAGCGCCGTGCACGGCGGCAAACTGAACCCGGTAACCGGCAGGCCCCGAATCGCGCGGGCGGTCAGTGCAGCGCGCCGCGCATCAGTTCCGTGACCGCGACGCCGCGCGACGTGCGCATGCATTCCTCGACGTAATCGACGAACGGCAGCGGCTCGAAATCGATTTCGTCGCGTACGCGGCGGTTGTCGAACACGCGATCGACCATCGCGAACTCCGCGCCACGCTGCAACGCCCGGCCGATCACACGCTCGAGCGCCGGATCGGACCGTCCGAGCACGTCGCGCACCACGAGCGGCAATTCGGCCGGCGCACAGGCCGCGTAGCGCGGCGCGCCCGTCATGCCGGCCGCCTCGTCCATCGCGCGCACGATCTGCGCGACCTGCGGCGCCTCGTCGCCGGCCGACACGTGATACACGTCGTGCATCAGCGTCGGCTTGACGGCCAGCAGCATCGTCGCGCGTGCGACGTCGTCGACCGACACGATGTCGATGCGCGTCATCGGCCGTGCGGTGAAGCGGCGCGCCGCGTGCGCGACGCGGAACATCCAGAACGAATTCGGCGCGGGCCGCGTGCCGAGCACCGTGTGACCGACGACGTGCGAGGGACGCACGACGACGAGCGGCAGCCCGAGCGCGCGCAGGCGCTGTTCCGTTTCCGCCTTCGCCTGCAGGTAGTCCGCCGCGAGCACCGCGCCGTGCAACCCGTCGCTACCCTGCGCCGCGTCGCTCGCCGCCGCGTCCGCCGTCTCCTCGTAAACGGTCCCGCCGCGGCCCGCGTGCGCATAGGCGGTGCCGACGTACACGAAACGCTGCAGCTGCGCTGCGTGCGCGAACCGCTCGGCGAAGCGCAGCGACTCGGCGATGTCGGCCTGCAGATGCGTACCGTCGGCCGGCGACGCATGGCCCGCGCAGTGGATCACGTGCGTCGCGCCGGCGAGACGCGGCGCGTCGGCGCCCTGCCACACGTCGCCGAGCGTACCGACGGCCACGTTCGCGTCGCCGAGGCGCGACGCCCAGTACGGCGCGAGCCCCGCGCGCAGCGCCGCTTCACGCAAACGCGCGACCGCGTGGCCGCGATTCCCGGCACGCACGACACACACGATGCGCTCGAGCAACCCTGCGTTGACGAGCGCCGTCAGCACGGTACTGCCGATGAAGCCGGTGGCGCCGGTAAGCACCAGCCCCCCGACGTTGGCCGCCGCGACCGGCGCGCTGGCCGGCGACACGAGGCTCGTGCGCCAGTTGAGCGACAACGCGGTTTTCCAGATCAGCACGATAGTCTCCTTCGAAGAATCGGCCGGACGGCGCGGCGGCGGCCCCGGATCGCGGCGCTGCGCACGGCTGTCGGCCGGGCCGGGGCCGACGCTGGCCCCGGCAATCCCGATCGGGCCGCGGCCCGCGATCGCGTCGATCGCGTCTCTGGCACGAGGCCGCGGCGCAGGATCGGGAAATGCCCAGTGTGGGGCCCGATCGCCCGCAAGTCTGTCCCGAAAGTTTCGTGAAAGTGTGCGGATTTGTGCGCGAATGTCGGAGTGTGTCGTGCCAGCCGGGCGGTCAATTCGTTGAAACGCCCGGTCGGCCGGACAATATTCGGGGTCGTCGCCGCAGGACTGCCGTCGCTGCGGGCCATCGCTTCGACGCGACACATCGACGCGCCCCGGCCTAGTCATCGCATGTCCCGGGCGGCGCCGAGGTCTGCCGGCGACACAGGGATCGTGGTGCGGCCTGCGTTTGCGCGCGGAGCCGAACGGCGCGCGTATCGTCAGACGTCCTTTCATCCGAAACCCCAATAAACTCAATGCGAATTTATTGAGGATTATCACTTGCGTTTCACGCCAGTCTATCTAGACTGGTCAAACCCAAACGGTCGAATGTGTCATTTTCTACTTCAGGAGACGATCCAATGCGCCTCACTATTCGGATTAATGGCAGCGAATCGGCAACCCGCAACGCCTACGCGGTGCTGTGGGTCGATACCGACGAGCGCCTGTGGTCACGCGAGGCACACCAGGGCATCGATCTTCCGACCTGGGGCAAGGTTCGGGACGTAGAAGGCGCAATGGCCCTCTGCGCAGCCGATAGTGGAAACGCCGTGTGCCAGTTGAAGGGCCTCTCGTTCAGCGCGACGCAGCGCGAACAGGGCCCCGCGGTGCTCGCGGGCGAGCACCCCGACGGCGCGTGGCGCCTGCAGGCGGTCGATCGTTCCACGGTGGAGCCGGAATACGAGGAATTTATTTCCGTCGCGCGATAGGTATTTTTGACACCAATCCTCTGCGGTTTCCGGGTTTATTCCAGTCTCCGCGATATTCATTTCGATATTCAGCAATAACGGCGCCTCTCTCCGAGGCGCTTTTTATTTTCCGGTCCGGAAAATAATCGGGGCCGGGTGAATTGCACGGCGGCGGCGGTAATGCCCCTGTCCGTCCACCCCGATTCCGTCCGCGGCAGCACGCAACGCTGTGCCGCCGTTTCCGCGTTCCCCCGCCTTGTTTCGTTCGCGCACGACTGGAAATGCGCGTCTTTTACGGGGCCGAAACACACTTTCCCAACATGATGTTTACTCATTTATTACAATCCTGTTATTCCGACTGACTTGCCGCCGTCCGGCGGCCCGACCCGGCCCTTGCATGAGCGTGAAAAAGAAGACCCACCCCGCCGATCCGTACGCCGCCGCGACCAAGCACCCGATGCTCGCGTCGCGCCTGCCGATGTGGCGCTCGAAGCTGGTCGTGATCATGGTGTCCCTCGGTTTCGCCGCGCTGATCGGGCGCGCGTTCTGGGTCCAGATCGCGAACCAGGATTTCTATGTCGGGCAAGGCCAGAAGCGCTACCAGCGCACGATCGAGCTCGACGCGATGCGCGGGCGCATCGTCGACCGCAACGGTGCGATGCTCGCGGTCAGCCTGTCGACCTATGAAATCTGGGCGAACCCGAAACAGGTCGCCGAAATCGACTATCCGCAGATCGCGAAGCTGCTCGACATGCCGCTTTCGGAAGTGAAGCGCCGCCTGCGCAACGACCGTACGTTCGTGCTGCTCAAGCGGCAGATCGACGCGGACACCGCAAGCCGGCTCGACAAGCTCGAGATCGACGGCATCACGCAGATCGCCGACTCGAAGCGCTTCTATCCCGAAGGCGAATCGGCCGCGCACGTGGTCGGCTTCACCAACGTCGAGGACAAGGGCCAGGAAGGCGTCGAGCTCGCCGCGAACGGGCGGCTGTCGGGTACGTCCGGGCAGCGCGAGGTGATCCGCGATCGACTCGGCCGCATCGTGTCCGACACGCGCCCGCTCGTGCCCGCTCAGCACGGTGCGACGATCGAGCTGACGATCGACCGGCGCATCCAGCAGCTCGCGTTCAGCCAGCTCAAGGCTGCGGTGCACGAGAACAACGCGGTGGCCGGCAGCGTCGTCGTGCTCGACGCGCAGAACGGCGAAATCCTCGCGCTCGCGAACTACCCGACCTTCGATCCGAACGACCGCGCCCGGCTGACGGGCCAGCAGCTGCGCAACCGTGCGGTGATCGACACGTTCGAGCCGGGCTCGACGATCAAGCCGCTCGTCGTCGCGCTGTCGATCGACGAACGCAAGGTCACGCCGAACACGATCATCAACACGTCGCCGGGCACCTACAAGATCGGCCCGGCCGTGATCCACGACACGTCGAATCACGGCTCGCTGACCGTCTCGCAGGCGCTGCAGAAGTCGAGCAACGTCGCGCTCGCGAAGCTGGCGCTGAACCTGCCCGCCGAAACGATCTGGAACAAGTACCAGGAATACGGGATCGGCCGCGCGCCGGAGCTGACGTTCCCGGGCGTCGCGTCGGGCCGCCTGCGCGGCTACAAGCGCTGGCGGCCGATCGAGCAGGCGACGATGGCGTATGGCTACGGGTTGTCGATGTCGCTGCTGCAGATCGCGCAGACCTACACCGCCTATGCGGGCGATGGCACGCTGCACCCGGTGTCGCTGCTGAAGAACGGCACCGACCCGCAGACGATCGCGGCCCATCGCGGCCACCGCGTGACGTCGTCGCAGACCGCGGCGGCGATCCGCACGATGCTCGAGTCGGCCGTCGGCGAAGGCGGCACGGGGCGCCGCGCGCGCGTCGACGGCTACCGGATCGGCGGCAAGACGGGCACGGCGCGCAAGCAGGTCGGTGCGACCTATGCGAAGGGCAAGTACCGCGCGCTGTTCGCGGGAATGGCGCCGATGAGCAACCCGCGCCTGATCGTCGCGGTGATGATCGACGAGCCGCGCGGCAAGGGCTATTACGGCGGCACGGTGGCCGGCCCGGTGTTCTCGTCGGTCACGAGCGGCTCGCTGCAGTTGCTCGGCGTGCCGCCCGACGCACCGGTCGAGCCGACGCCGAATGCGCCGCTCAAGGCTGCCGCACCGCAGAAGACGGTCGCGGCGCCGAAGGCCGCCGTGCAACCGAAGACGGCAGCCGCGCAGAAGGCGTCGGCACCAGTGAAAACGGCCGCGCAATCCGGCGCGGCCGCCCAGGCGAAGGCGGCGGCAGGCTGAAGCCTGCCGGGGTGTACCGGGCGCCGCGCGTCGCGAACAGGCCGCCTGTTCGCCGTGTCGAATGCCTCGCACACGCCCTTTCGACGGCCGGCGCACTCCCGCTATCCGCGCCAACCCGGCCGCGCGACCGTCAATGCGCGTGCGCGGCCGCCAGCGGTTTCGCCATCCTGCCGAGCACGTGCTCGGTCATCCCGCGCGCGAGTTCGCTCTCGCCCATGAACACGGTGCCGATGCCCTCGCTCGACAGCAAGTCGGCCTCGTCGCTGCTGTTCGTGCACAGCACGACCTCCAGCGCCGGGTTCAGCGTGCGCGAGATCTCGACGATCTGCCGCACGTCGAATACGTCCGGCAGCGTGACGACCAGCATCCCGGCGCGTGCGATATGCGCCTGCACGAGCACGACCGGCTCGATCGCGTCGCCCGACACGGCCGCGACGCCGTCCGCGCGCAGCTTCTCGACGAGCTCGCGATTCTGCTCGACGACGACATAGGCGATCCCGCGCTCGTCCAGCGCATGCGCGATCCGCGTGCCGACCTTGCCGTAGCCGACGATCACGACCTGCCCGGTCAGATGCGTCTGCGGTGTCGACATCGGCAGCGCGGCGAGCGGATCGTCGCGTGCCTCGAGCTTGCGCGCGAACGCCGAATGCTTGCGGATCCACGCGAGCGCCGGATCGATCATCGCGAACAGCAGCGTATTCATCGCAATCGAGATCAGCGCGACCGCGAGAATCAGGCTCTGTCCTTCGGCCGACAGCAGCCCGAGCGCGCGACCGAGCCCCGCCAGGATGAACGAGAACTCGCCGATCTGCGCGAGGCCCGCGCCGACCGTCAGCGCGGTGTTCAGCGGATAACGGAACGCGATCACGAGCGCGACCGCCGCGAGCGTCTTGCCGATCAGCACGATCGCCGCGACCTCGATCACGTGCAGCGGCTCTTCGAGCAGCACCTTCGGGTCGAACAGCATCCCGACTGAAATGAAGAACAGCACCGAGAATGCGTCGCGCAGCGGCAGCGTCTCGTCGGCCGCGCGCCGGCTGAACTCCGACTCGCGCATCATCATCCCGGCGAAGAATGCGCCGAGCGCGAACGACACGTCGAACAGCTTCGCCGCGCCGAACGCGATGCCGACCGCCGCGGCAATCATGCACAGTGTGAACAGCTCGCGCGAACCGGTGCGTGCGACGAGCCACAGGATGCGCGGGAACACGCGCTTGCCGACCACGAGCATCAGCGCGATGAACGCGGCGACCTTCAGCATCGTGACGCCGAGCGTGCCCCACACGCTGCCGCCGGCCGCGTGCGCGTCGCCGGGCGGTGTGCCGCCGAGCAGCCCCGCGACGGGCGGCAGCAGCACGAGCACGAGCACCATCACGAGATCCTCGACGACGAGCCAGCCGACCGCAATGCGCCCGTTCACCGTCTCGACGAGCCCGCGCCCCTCGAGCGCCCGCAACAGCACGACCGTGCTCGCGACCGACAGCGCGAGCCCGAACACGAGCGCGGCACCCAGGCTCCAGCCCCATGTGAGCGCGAGCCCGCCGCCGAGCAGCGTCGCGACGGTAATCTGGACAACGGCGCCCGGCAGCGCGATCTTGCGCACCGCGAGCAGGTCGCCGAGCGAGAAATGAAGGCCGACGCCGAACATCAGCAGCATCACGCCGACTTCGGCGAGCTGCTGCGCGAGCGACAGGTCGCCGACGAAACCGGGCGTGCCGGGGCCGATCACGATCCCGGCGAGCAGGTAGCCGACGAGCGGCGGCATTTTCAGCAGCGACGCGAGGTAACCGAAGATCATCGCGAGACCGAAACCGGCCGCGAGCAACGCAATCAGGCTGATGTCATGAGGCATCCCCCCTCCCGAATTCCTGTAACGATTTAGTAAGGTTCAAGAATGGAAGGATAAGGGATGAGGCGGAAAATTGGCGCGCCACGACGAAAAATTCACGCGATGGCACGCCATTGCAGGGGTACAACCCCGGGCGGGGGAACGCGCCCCGCGGGCCGGCCGGCGCCGCGAGGCGGATCGAACCGGCGGGGCCGCATGCCCCGCCGCGTGCGTCAGCGCGACGCCTGCGGGAACCGCGCGCCCGGCGGCGGCTCCGGCCGCGTCGACGGCGTGCCCTTGCGCACCTTCGCGACCTGCGCGGCCGTGATCGCCGCACCCGTGTTGCCCCAGCTCGTGCGCACGAAGTTCGACACGTCCGCGACTTCCTGGTCCGACAGGCGCCAGCCGAACGGCGGCATCGTGAAGGCCGACGGCGCCGCATGCGTGCCCTGCAGCGCGCTGCCTTCCAGCACGACGTGGATCAGCGACGTCGGATCCTCGCCCTGCACGACCGGGTTGCCGGCGAGCGCCGGGAACACGCGCGTGTAGCCGTGGCCGTCGCTGCGGTGACACGCCATGCAGTTGTCGCGATAGACGGCCGCGCCCGGCCTGCCCGCGTCGCCGGCCTGCAGCGCCTTCGCCGCGGCCGCGTCGTACACGTGCGGCTGCTCGCCCTGCACGCGCGGCGGCAGCGTCTTCAGGTAGCGCGCGATCGCGGTCAGGTCGGCGTCGCTCATGTGCTGCATGCTGTGGCCGACCACGTCCGTCATCCCGCCGAACGCGGCCGTGCGCAGCGTGCGGCCGGTCTTCAGGAACTGCACGATCTCGGTTTCGTCCCACGTGCCGAGCCCCGTGCGCGGCTCGCCGCGCAGGCTCGTCGGCACCCAGCCGTCGATCGCCGCGCCGCCGGCCAGGAAGTCGAGGCCGCCCGCGTCGGTCAGCGCGCGCTCCTGCATCGTCACCGCGCGCGGCGTGTGGCACGCGCCGCAATGGCCGAGACCCTGCACGAGATACGCGCCGCGCGCGACCACCGGATCGGTGTACGGCGCCGCATCGAACGGTTTCGGCGTCGGCGCGAACAGCTTGCGCCAGAACGTCAGCGGCCAGCGCATCGACAGCGGCCACACGATGTCGACCGCGCGGTTCTCGCGCTCGACCGGTGCGACGCCGTGCATGAAGTACGCGTACAGCGCCTTCACGTCGTCGTCGCTCAGGCGCGCGTAGGACGGGTACGGCATCGCCGGGTACATCGTGTCGCCGTTCTTGCGGACGCCCGCGCGCACGGCATGGGCGAAGTCGCCGAGCGTCCAGCCGCCGAGGCCCGTCTTCGGGTCCGGCGTGATGTTGGTCGAATAGATCGCGCCGACCGGCGTGTCGAACTTCAGCCCGCCCGCGAACGGCTTGCCGCCGCTCGCGGTATGGCACGCGATGCAGTCGCCCGCGCGGGCCAGATATTCGCCGCGCTTGACGAGGTTCGCATCGGCCGACTGGGCGACCGGTGCGGCCGACGGGCCCGAAGCCGCGGCCGGCGCCGCCGGTTGCGCGAAGGCCGACCCGCCGGCGAGACCGAACGCCGCCCATGCCGTGCCGATCGCCAGTACGCGCCGCAGCGGGGCAATCCGGCACGCGGCGTTGTGGTGGTTCACTGTCCTCTTCATGCGGTCACCAGCGGGGCGGGATTTTTCAGGTATTGCTCGCGGATCGCGCGTGCCGACCAGTAGGCCAGCGCCGCGATGATCCCGGTCGGGTTGTAGCCGATGCCCTGCGGCAGCGCCGACGCGCCCATCACGAACACGTTGTGCACGTCCCAGCACTGCAGGTAACGGTTCAGCACGCTCGTCTTCGGATCGGTGCCCATGATCGCGCCGCCGACCAGGTGGGTCGTCTGGTACGCGCGCGAATCGAAGTGCTTGCCGAACTCGCGCGTCGACACGCCGATTGCCTTCGGCCCCATCGCCTCCGCGATCTTCTTCATCTGCCCGGTCACGTACTGCGCCATCTTGATGTCGTTGTCCTTCCAGTCGAAGGTCATCCGCAACAGCGGCTGGCCGTACGAATCGCGATAGGTCGGATCGAGGTCGAGGTACACGTCGCGGTACGACATGTTCGTACCGTGCGCGTCCATCGAGATCGTGTGCGCGTAGTTGTCCTTCACGGCCTTCTTCCAGGCGGCGCCCCACTGCGGCGTGCCCGGCGGCGTCGCGATGCCGCTGATCGGCTTCACGCCGGCCTGGTTCACCCACAGCGGCGAGCCGCCGACGAAGCCGAGCGGGCCGTGGTCGAAGTTGTCCGCGTTGAAGTCGTCCACCGCGACACCGTTGCCGCCCGCGCCGATGAACGGGTTCGTGTAGGTATCCTTGTCGAAGAACGCCTTGATCGTCGACAGGTTCTGGTACGCGAAATTGCGGCCCACCACGCCTTCGCCCGAGATCGGGTCGTACGGCTTGCCGATGCCCGACAGCAACAGCAGGTGCACGTTGTGATACTGGAACGCGGCGACGATCACGAGATCGGCCGGCTGGTGCACTTCACGGCCGGCCGGGTCGACGTAAGTGACGCCCGTCGCGCGCTTCCTCGTGTCGTCGAGGTCCACGCGCAGCACGTGGCACTTCGAGCGCAGTTCGAAGTTCGACACCTGCTTCAGCGCGGGCAGGATGTTCAGGTTCGGCGACGCCTTCGAGTACATGTAGCACGCGTAGCCGCTGCAGTAGCCGCAGAAGTTGCACGGCCCCATCTGCACGCCATAGGGATTCGTGTACGGCCCCGACGTGTTCGCCGACGGCAGCCGGTACGGATGCAGCCCGAGCGATTTCGCGGCATCGGAGAAGCGCTGCGCCGAATACGTATTGAGCTGCGCGGGCAGCGGGAAGTTGTCGCTGCGATTCGCCTCGAACACGTTGCCGTCGCCGACCACCTTGCCGCCGACCTTGTATGCCTGCCCCGACGTGCCGAACACCTTCTCGGCGAAATCGAAATACGGCTCGAGCTCGTCGTAGCTGACGCCCGTGTCCTGGATCGTCATCCCTTCGGGGATGAACTTCTTGCCGTAGCGCTCTTCGTAGTGGCTGCGCAGGCGCAACTCTTCCGGCGTGATCCGGAAATGCACGCCCGACCAGTGCAGCCCCGCACCGCCGACGCCCTCGCCCGGCAGGAACGCGGCGAGCTGCCGGTACGGCAGCGCGGTGTCGTGCACGCCGTGGCGGATCGACACGGTCGTCTTCGACAGGTCGAGGAACAGCTTCTTGCGGACGTTGTAGGTCAGCTCGTCGATCGTGTTCGGATACGCGCCGTCCGGATAGGTGTCGCGATACTCGCCGCGCTCGAGCGCGACGACGTTCAGGCCCGCTTCGGTCAGTTCCTTCGCGAGAATCGCGCCGGTCCAGCCGAAGCCGACGATCACCGCATCGACGTGCGGCTTCTTTTCTGCGGCCATCAGGTGCGCTCCCCGTTGATCGAGACCGGGCCGTACGGATAGGGCTTGCCGTTCTGGTTGACGAAATCCATGAAGTCGGCGCGCGCGCCCGGAAAACCGATCATCTTCCACGCCGCCATGTCGTGATTGCCGCCGTGCACCGGATCGCAGAAGTAGCCTTCGCGCGTGTTCTGCAGCAACTGGCCGAAGAACACCGTGGACGGCACGTCGTCGATCTGCGCACCGCCTTTCTCCAGCGCACCGAGCACGGTGTCGCGGGTCGGCGCGTCGAGATCGGCGAACGCCTTGCCGTGGGCCTTGTCGCAATAGCGGTTGACCGCCGCGATGCCGAGCCGGTAGATGTCGCGCGGCACGAGCTTGAGCTGGTAGCCGAGCTCGGGCACGCCCTGCTGGAACGGCCCCTGCATGTACCACGTCGCGCCGTGCGCATACGGGGTTTCCATCTGGCGGTCGATGAATTCGGGCACGCCGGATTCGAGCGCGCCGGGGCCCTCGGCGTCGGCCGGGATCAGCCGGTCGACGGCGGCCTGGACGAACGCCCACTCCTTCGCGTCGAAGAAGGTCGGCTTGTACGGCGCGCGTTCGGCGCCGGCCGACGCGGTGGAGGCATTGCCTGCCGTGGTCGAGGACGACGACGCGCGCAGGTCGCAACCGGCAACCGACGCGATCGGCACGAGCGCGACCGACGTGCGCAGGAAGCGACGACGCGAATTGGGTTTGTCGGGTGGCGTGGACATGGTCGGATGTTGATCGTTGGGGAGCGTGGTTCGGGGACGCGCATTCCGCATGCGGCATGCCCGACACGGTAGCCATGCCGCGCGCGGCCGGCCGTCCTGTTCTTGCGGTGTTGCGAACAACCTCGATACGGGCGCCGGCCGCGCATCGCGCGGTGGCGCCACCATCGAGCCGCGCGTGTGCCGGTTCCGGCGCACTGCACGGGGTCGACCTCTTCGCGGGTCTGATCGTCGGACAAATAGCGGCTTACCGCCCGCATCTGTCCTTCATCGCCATGGCCCTGTTCAACTTGGACGTCGCGCCGGCCGACGGCAAACGCAACGTGCACGGCCCTCATTCCGGGCCCGGCGACAACCGCCGCGAATTATAGATGGAACCGGTTCCATTGCCAAAGGGTTCAATGCAATTCATTACATCGAAAGACGCAATAATCTGGAAAACGTTTTCTGGAATACGCAAGAGCCGTGGCGCGGTCGCGTCGTTGATCTCGGTCCCGGACGCACGCGCGGGCTCCGCCTGATCGGCGCTCGTCGTTGTCTTGGAGGACTACCCCGCCCGCGCCGATCGGCGCTTTCCATCGCGGTGCCGGGCCGCGACGCGCGTTACGGCTTCGCTCGCGGCAAAATGGCCGCCCCGCTCGGCGCGGCGCTCACCACGGCCACAGCGTCGACGCGATCGACAGCGACAGCGCCACGCACAGCGGCGAGTAACACAGGCTGTCCATGCGCGCGAAACGCGACCCGCGAACCCGCTTGAAGAAGCCGACGTAGCGGAAATCGCCGACCGCGCGCACCGCGAAGATCAATGCGAGCGCAACGACCGCGAACGCGATCGCGCCCGGATACAGGTTCGGCCACAGCCATCCCGCGCGCGACGCCACCGCGCTTGCGCCGGCCAGCAACGCCGCCGCGACGGCGAGCGTGCCGAGCGCGGTCGGCCGCAGCAGCGGTACGCCGTCCTGTTCCGGAATGGCCGCCCGCTTGCCGAGCCGTCCACCGAATGCCCAGTAGAGGTGAACGAGTGCGATCGCACAAAGCGTCGGCACGCTGAAATACGCGCCCGTCATGTCGGTAAGGGTCCTGGTCTCATCGTGTCATGGTGTCGTGATCCAGCCGGAAGGATGCCGGCGCGCGGCCTCGTTCCGCGCCACACGAGACGATACCCAAACCGGGTGCCGCATGCATTGCGACGTCCGGTCGCAATACGCCATGCCGCGTGTTGCGGTGCAGTGCGCGCGCACCGTCGCATCGGGCCGCCGCTTGACTTCCCTCCGGGCACCGCTACCCTTTTATTCCAGTACGGCACTCGAACCGTGCATGCGCGACCGTCGCACACGTGCCGTTCGCCGGCACGCATGGTCGAATGATCGCGGCGCGCGCGGGCACGACAACAATGACGAATACCCATGGAGGCGACTCATGCTGATCGGTGTGCCGAAAGAGATCAAGAACCACGAATACCGCGTCGGCCTCACTCCGGCCGGCGCACATGAACTCACGCGGCACGGCCAGCGCGTGCTCGTGCAGCGCGGCGCCGGCACCGCGATCGGCCTGCTCGACGACGACTACACGGCCGCCGGCGCGACGCTGTGCGACGACGCGCGCGACATCTTCGCGCGCGCCGACATGATCATCAAGGTCAAGGAGCCGCAGGCGGCCGAGTGCGCGATGCTGCGGCGCGGACAGATTCTTTATACGTATCTGCATCTCGCGCCCGATCCCGAGCAGGCGGCAGCGCTCGTGAAGTCCGGCGCGGTCTGCATCGCGTACGAAACCGTGACGGGCCCCGGCGGCGGGCTGCCGCTGCTCGCGCCGATGAGCGAAGTCGCGGGACGCATGTCGATCCAGGTCGCGGCAACGCACCTCGAAAGCCCGCGCGGCGGCCGCGGCGTGCTGATGGCAGGCGTGCCCGGCGTGCCGGCCGCGCACGTCGTGGTCCTCGGCGCGGGCGTGGTGGGCACCGGTGCACTGCAGATGGCGGTCGGCCTCGGCGCGCGCGTCACCGTGCTCGACACGAACGTAGGCCGGCTGCGCCAGCTCGACCTGGTCTTCGCGAACCGGATCGCGACCGTCTGCTCGAACGCGCATACGATCGACGAAGCCGTGCGCGACGCCGACGTCGTGATCGGCGCGGTGCTCGTGCCGGGCGCGTCGGCGCCGCGGCTCGTCACGCGCGACATGATCGCGACGATGCGCACGGGGGCGGTCGTCGTCGACGTCGCGATCGACCAGGGCGGCTGCTTCGAGACATCGCATGCAACGACGCATGCGCAGCCGACCTTCGTCGTCGACGGCGTCGTGCATTACTGCGTCGCGAACATGCCCGGCGCGGTCGCGCGCACGTCGACCTTCGCGTTGAACAACGCGACGCTCGGCCATGCGCTCGCGCTCGCCGACAAGGGCTGGAAACGCGCGATGGCCGACGACCCGCATCTGCGCGCGGGCCTGAACGTATGCGACGGCCACATCACGTACGAGGCCGTCGCGCTGGCGCTCGGACTGCCGTACGTACCGGCGGAAGACATGCTGACCTGACTTCGGCGCGCGTGACGGCGCGCCCGTGCGCCGTCACGCGTCCTTCGGGCGGCCGCGCCTCGGCGAGCTGCTCGTGCCGCTCGCGCCCATCGCGCGCGCCAGCAGTGGCCGCAGTTGCGCGAGCGTGCGCGTGTTGAGCACGTCCTGTCGCGTGAGCCACCCGCGCCGCGCCTGGCCGATACCGTATCCGAGGTGGTCCAGATCGTCCGCGCACTGCGCGTCCGAGCCGATCGCCACCGCGACGCCGGCTTTCGCGGCCTCGCGACACCAGACGTCCGGCAGATCGAGCCGCCTCGGATCGCCGTCGAGTTCGACGAAGCAATGGCGCGCGGCGGCCGCGGCGAGCACGCGCGGCATGTCGAGTTCGCATGCGTCGCGTTCGCCGAGCAATCGGCCGGTCGGATGCGCGAGAATCGTGAAATACGGATGCGCCATCGCTCGCAGGATCCGCCCGGTCTGCGCGTCGCCCGACAGGTCGAAGCCGTCGCGCACCGCGCCGACGACGAGGTCGAGCCGGCCGAGCACGTCGTCGGGCACGTCGAGACTGCCGTCCTCGCGAATGCCGGCCTCGACGCCCTTCAGCAGCACGAAGTCGTCGAATGACGCGTTGAGGCGGTCGATCTCGTCGATCTGCCGTACGAGCCAGTCGCCATCGGTGCGGCCGCCATCGGTATCCGGCGTGCGATCGGTGACGGCCAGATACGCGAGCCCGCGCGCACGCGCCGCGTCCGCCATCGCGCGCAGGCTGTCGCGTCCGCCCGACGCATCGGTATGCGCATGCAGATCGCCATGAACGTGCTTGCGTTCGACCAGCGCCGGCAGCGCGCCGGCGCGCGACGCGTCGATCTCGCCGCGGTCCTCGCGCAACTCGGGCGGCACCCAGTGAAGGCCGATCGCCTCGTAGACGGACGCCTCGGTCGCACCCGCGATTCGTTCGTCGCCGCGGAATACGCCGTATTCGTTGATTTTCAGACCGCCGGCCAGCGCGATCCGGCGCAATGCGATGTTGTGCGCCTTCGAGCCCGTGAAATAGACGAGCGCCGCGCCGAACGCGTCGGCGTCGACGACGCGCAGGTCGACCTGCAGTCCGTTGCCGAGGACGACGCTCGAACGGGTCTTGCCGTTCGCGAGCACGCGCGCGACCTCGCCATAGCCGACGAATGCATCGGCCACTGCGGTCGGATCGCGCGCCGTCACGAGGATGTCGAGATCGCCGACCGTCTCGCGGCAGCGGCGAAAGCTGCCGGCCGGCACCGCTTCACCGACGCCGGCCACGTTGCGCAGGCGCTCGAGCAACGGCATCAGCGACTGTGCGGCATCCGGCAGCAGGAAGCGCTGCGGCTCGCGCTTCAGGCGGTCGTCGATCGCGTCGATCAGGTGCGCTTCGGTCTTCGCGCCGAAACCCGGCAACGCGCGTACGTGCCCGCTCTTCGCTTCGGCGCGCAACTGTTCGAGCGAGTCGACGTGCAATGCATCGTGCAGCGCCTTGACGCGTTTCGCGCCGAGCCCCGGCACGTCGAGCAGTTCGACGATCGCGTCCGGCAACGCATGGCGCAGCGTTTGCTGCAGTTCGCAGGTGCCGGTCGCGGCGATCTCGCGCAGCTTCGCCGCGAGATCGGCACCGATCGACGGAATCCGGCCGGGATCGCCGCCGTTGGCGATCATCGCCGGAATGTCGCGCCCGTAGTCGGCAATCGTGCGGGCCGCGTTGCGATAGGCGCGCACCCTGAACGGGTTGGCGCCCTGGATCTCGAGCATGTCGGCGATTTCGGCGAAGACGGCCGCGCACTCGGCATTGTGGATCGGCATGATCGGCGTGGCTCCCTTCCACGTGGATGGCGCCGTGCGCTGGCGCGCCGGCGCCTGCCCGCCCGGCGCCGCATGTCGACGGCGGTGGGCGCCCGTTGGTCATCCTGCGCCAATTGCCCGTGTCGTGCCGCGCGGGGCACACCGCGTGCGCGGCCCCTGCACCGACGTCAGAGCGATGCGCGCGGTGTCGTCGCGTAGCGACGCTCGTACAACGACTGGCAATGCGTGCAACGCTCGGCGGTCGGGCGCGCGAGCAGACGCTCGTAGCCGACCGGCGCATCGCAATCGATGCACTCGCCGTAGCTGCCGTCGCGCATGCGCTGCTGCGCGCGCCCGACCGCACGCAACTCGGCCAGCTTCATCCCGATCAGCGCGTGATCCATGTCGACGAACAGATCGGCGTTCGCCTCGTCGCCCTCGTCCGGCGCCGCGCCGGCAAGCTCCGCATAGGACTCCGACGCGCGCTGGTCCTCGCTCGCCCGGATATCCGCCCGCAACGCCTGCTCGCTCTCGGTCAGCCGCCGCTGCAACGTCTGCTGTTGCTCTTGATCGAGCGCCATCGCCGTCCCTCCTTTTCCGGGTTCCGCGCAATGAGGCATGTGGCGCGGTTGTCGCGCCGGGCACGGCGTGCCGGGATGCCCGGCTCGCCGTGCCCGGATGCGCGTCCGGCCACACCAAGCGCCGGATGCATTCGACGCAGCATAAACCCAATGCACACGCCTGTGTTGACCGGCATCAGCGCCCGCCCCGGGCGTGCGAAAACCGGGGACCGATTCGACGACCCGCGCGGCCGCATTCGTCTGACGCACCCGCCGTTGAGGTCGATCAATCCCCTGTAAAAAGTTGCGTCATAGATTGAAAGCATGTGCGGCGCATCCGCTGCTTTCCGGGAGAACCTCATGTTGTTCGGCGTCGTCATCTGGGTGGCCCTTGCGGCCCTGTTCCCGACGATGGTCGTGCCGACGATCCAGCACGCCATCCAGCCGTCGAGCGCGCAGGCCGCGCCCGACGCCAGCCCTGCCACCTCGCCCGCCGCGCTGCCGGCGGCCGCTCAGCCGCCGTCGGCCAGCTGAAGCACGGTTGCGGGTTCGCTGTTGCCGGGTGCGTCGTGTCGACGCCGAGAACAATACCCGAACTATTTCGTACTCCTCTTCATCAGAACGCATTGCGCCCGACGAAGCCGCGCACGACCGTCATCAGGATGATCTTCATGTCGAACCAGAAGCTCCAGTTCTGCATGTAGAACAGGTCGAACTTCACGCGCGCGGCCATCGCCTCGACCTTGCGGGTCTCGCCGCGATAACCGTTCACCTGCGCCCATCCCGTGATCCCCGGCCGCACGCGATAGCGATACATGTAGCAGTCGATCAGTTGCCGGTAGAAGTCGTCATGTTCGATCGCATGCGGACGCGGACCGACCACCGACATCTGGCCGAACAACACGTTGAAGAACTGCGGCAACTCGTCGAGCGACGTGCGCCGCAGGAACGCACCGACCGGCGTGATGCGCGCATCATTGCGTGAGGCCTGTCGCACGACACCGGGTTGTGCGCGATGCACGCGCATCGTCCTGAACTTGAGGATATGGAACTCGCGCCCGTCGGCACCCTTGCGGCGCTGCCTGAACAGGACGGGCCCCGGCGACGACAGCTTCACGGCGATCGCCAGCACCGCAAGCAGCGGCAGCAGCGGAATCAGCACGGTGATCGCGAACAGACGGTCGAACGCGAACTTCGCCCACAGTTCCGGTGCGGAACGCGGCGTGGTCGCGAGGTTGATGGCCGGCATACCGAGCACATCGGTCGCGGATCGCTCGACGACCGCCATCTGCCGCACGTCCGGCAACAGCCGCAACTCGACGAACTCGTCGCGCAGTTCGCGCACGATGCGCTGGATGCGCGACTCGTGCGACAGCGGCAGCGTGAGCCACACTTCGTCGATCTCGCCGCTGCGAATCATGCGCCGCAGCGCGACCCAGTCGTCGATCACCGGCACGCCGCCGATCCCGTCCGCAGCCACCGCGGCCGGTGCATCGTCGTCGAACACGCAGGCCGCCGCGAACGGTCCGGCCGGCTCGAGCTGCATGCGCTCGATCGCCACCCGTCCGTAAGGGGTCGCGCCGACGATCGCAACCCGTCGCTGCCGCGCGCGCGGATCTCCGCGCCTCATCGCCAGCGCGTACAGCGCCAGCCTGCCGAGCAGCAGCGCCGCGTCGCCGGACAGCACCGTCCGTGCGATCCAGCGCGTCGTGACCGTGCCGCCGCGGTTCATGATCCATATCGTGCCGGCCACCGTCAGCGCGCCCGCGCACACGACGGCAACCACCGTGCGCGTCAGCACGGCACCCCTGTCGTGCCGCGACGTCGCACCGCGCGGCACGCGCACGCTGCGCGGCAACAGCGCGACGGTCAGCACGCACAGCAATGCCATCGCGCCGCGTTGCGCGTCCGACAGATCGTGCCACGCGAGCCCCATCGCAGCCTGTGCGGCGAGCGTGCCTGCCAGCACGAGCGCAACGTCGACCGCGGCGATCGCGGCGCGCCGCATCGCATTCGCTCCACCCGCCATCGCATGCATCGTCACGCACCGTGCGCGGGGAATCCGCCGAGCATGTCCTGCACGCGCGGCCGCACCGGCAGCGATCGCGCGCCGGCCCGCGTGCCGAGCAGCCGGCGATAGTCCGCACGAATCAGCTCGTGGCACTCGCACGCCTGGCGTTCGAGACCGTCGCGATCGAGCACGGTGATGCGGCCGCGACGCTGACGGATCAGCCCGGCTTCCTGCAGGTTGCCGGCCGCCTCCGTCACGCCTTCACGACGCACGCCGAGCATGTTCGCGATCGTCTGCTGCGTAACGGCCAGTTCATCGCCGTCGATCCGGTCATGCGCGAGCAGCAGCCAGCGGCTCAACTGCTCGCTGACCGAGTGATGCCGGTTGCACAACGCACCGCGCGAAATCTGCGCCATCATCGCCTGGCAGTAGTTCAGCAGCAGCCGATACGTCGCCGGCGAACGTTCGAATTCGGAGCGCATCACGCAGGTCGGCACGCGGTAGGCCATCCCGCCGATACGGACTTCGACGCGGTTCGATACCGCGGTGCCGCCGACGAGCGTCGCCAGGCCGACCACGCCTTCCCGGCCGACCACCGCGACCTCGACCATCGCACCGTCCTCCATCAGGTGCTGCACCGACATCATGGCGGTCGTCGGGAAATGCAGGTGGCGCATCGGCTCCCCGACACGGTCGAGCATGCCGGCCTTGATCCTGACCAGCTCGAGGTGCGGTGCAATGGCACGGATGCTGTCCTCCGGGAGGGCATCGAGGATGGCATTCGCCGAATAGCTCGAATGAAGATGAAGCATGTCTGTATCCCTTTTATTGTCCGCGCCCGCATGCAGCCGCGTCAGCGGAACTCGTTGTCGCGATGCGCGTCCGGACGGCGACGCGGGTTGCGGCCCACAACCCTCGATCCAATCGACCTTCGGCTTCGCGCCGCCGGATCGAATCGGCAGTCCCGTTTCGACACGCCCGTTCCAATAAGCGATTTACGTGCCAATACCCATTTCATCCTTAATATATAAATGACTGGCGATTTAGAACCCCCGAATTGCCGGCCGAAAACTGCGAAAACCGTCTCATTTTCGGACACCCCTTGCCGCCGCGGACACAGCAGGCAATTCAACTGATCAATCACCATCGCGCGCGCAGCGACGCCAGCAGCAGCGCGCGAGCGCTTATCGTTCAAATACTTACGCCTCGTTTTCAATTGTTTCCGTGACATCTCACACGATGCCCGCGCAGCCCACGACACCTGAAATGATTGTTTGAAACTGTCTCAAATATGAATCGACACACTAATTTACGGATTTGTAATCAAACGCACAAATAAAACGCAACCCAATGATTTAATTGGAAAAATATGATTGCAGATCTCGATTGTCAAACAATGTTCAATGCGTTCGAGATATTTTTCTTGCACGACGCACACCGCCGTCCGATTGACTTCCGATCGACGCCGAACTCACGACTTATCCAACAATCGATTGCAGTCGATTAACTCATGAAAACAGCATCTTCAAATCCATATAACGTTTTCATTTGCCACGAATCGTCAAACTTTGTGAAGTGACACGATGCGTAATTTATCGAATTAGATTACGTGCTAGCCTTTTCCCGCCATCGGCATTCGAATTTCGACGAACACAAATCCGCACGCGCGTGCCAAATCCCCGTGGACGGCGCCGCGCGATGTGCGATCGCCCCCTACGAGGATGCGCCGTGACCCACCAGGCCAATGACGCCGTCGCCCACGCGAGCGGCATGATCGAGCTTTCCCACAGCTTCGACGCCAACCGGTTCCTCGCGGCTCTCGACCGCGACGAACGCGCCACGCTGATTGCCAACCTTCAACTCGTTCACCTGAAATCGGGCCAGGTGCTGTGCGAGCCCGGCGAATTGCTCACCGCGGTTTACCTGCCCGTCACGACGGCGATTTCGCTGCAGTACGTGTCGTCCGGCGGCATGACGCTGGAAGTTGCCGAGATCGGCAGCGAGAGCGTCGTCTGCGACGACGTGATCGGCGGCAGCGGCCGGATGCCATGCCGTGCCGTCGCATGCCGCGACGGCTTCGTCTACCGGCTCGACCGGCGCATCTTCGCCGCCGCGTTCGATGCGTCGCCGGTGATTCGCCATCTGGTGTTCGTCTGCGTGCGGCTGCTGATGGCCCAGGTATCGCAGATCACGTTCTGCAGCCGCCATCACGTGCTCAAACATCAGTTATGCAGATGGTTCCTGCTCGCGTACGACCGTTCGCGCAGCATCGAGATCCAGGTCACCCACAGCATGCTCGCGCAGATGCTCGGCGTGCGGCGCGAGACGGTCACGGACGCGGCCGGGGAGATCCAGAAACTCGGCCTGATCCGCCAGTACCGGAGCTCGATCGAGCTTGCCGACCTTGCGGGCCTCGAGAAACTGTCGTGCGGCTGCCGCGCGATCGTGCGCGACGAGATGAAGCGCATCCTGTCGGCCGACTCGAGCGTGACCGCCGCGGCACGCACGTGATGCACACGGCATTTCGGCGCACGCGTGCGATCCAAGTCAGCCGATTGTAGGGTGGCGAACAGAACGCCGTGCGTGCGAATGGTCTACTGATGCCGGACTGCCGGGGGGATGTCAGCGCGCTGTGCGCGTCCGCCCGTGCGGACGACACCACACACGCCGGAGCAGCACGTGAAAAACGCCATCAGAACCATCCTCAAGCACGTCGCCCACCTCGAAGCCGCGATCGATTCGATCGGTGACGGGGACGACCTTTACGAAGCGGGCCTCTCCTCGCTCGACACGATCCAGCTGATGCTCGCGATCGAGAAGCAGTTCAACATCGAAATTCCCGACGAGATGCTGAACCGCAATCTGTTCCGCAGCATCGACGCGCTCGCGGACACGATCGCGACCCTGCAACGCGCCGAGCATTCCGCATGAGCGCGCTGCTTCCCGAACTCGCGGCCGACGACGAATCACGCCGGCTCGACGAGGCCGCGCACGCGGTCGCGCACATCGCCGCCCAGCACGCGGATACGGTCGATCGGGATGCGCGCTGCCCCGTCGAAGCGATCGAGGCCATGCGCGCGCGCCGCCTGCTGAGCGCAATGGTCCCGACCCGGCTCGGCGGTGCCGGCGCTTCGCTGGCCGACATCGCATCGGCATGCTCGATCCTCGGCCAGGCCTGCGCATCGTCGGCGATGGTGTTCGCGATGCACCAGATCCAGGTCGCCTGCATTGTCAACCACGCGGCCGACCAGGGCTGGCACAAGCTGTTCCTGCAGCAGCTCGTCCGCCATCAGTGGCTGCTCGCGTCGGCGACGTCCGAGGACGGCGTCGGCGGCAACCTGCGCGCGAGCCAGTGCGCGCTCGAGACCAACGGCGGCGAATTCCGGCTGCACAAATCCGCGCCGACGATCTCGTACGGCGACTACGCGGACGGCATCCTCGCGACCGCGCGGCGCGACGCCGACGCGCCGGCGTCCGAGCAGGTGCTCGTCACGGTGCTGCGCGACGGCTATACGCTCACACGCCGCGGCGAATGGGACACGCTCGGCATGCGCGGCACATGCAGCAACGGCTTCGTGCTCGACGCGCAGGGCACGACCGAGCAATGCCTGCCCGTGCCGTTCGCGCGGATCGCCGAACATACGATGGTGCCGGTTTCGCACATCCTGTGGGCGGCGGTATGGATCGGCGTGGCCGGCGACGCGTTCCATCGCGCGCACCAGTTCTTCCGCTCGCAGGCGCGCCAGACCGACGGTGCGCCGTCGCCCGCGGCGCGGCGCATCGCCGAATCGCTTGCGCTGATGCAGGCGATGCAGGCCCGCGTCGACAACGTGCTGCGCCTCCATGCCAGCGCATCGCCCCGCTCGTGGTCGGCCGGCATGGCCTGGGCCGCCGAGATCAACACGCTGAAGACCTATGTGTCGTCGACCGCGCTCGAAGTCGCACAGCAGGCGATGATGATCTGCGGGATGGCCGGCTACAAGCACGGCACGCCGTTCAGCATCGGCCGCCACCTTCGCGACCTCCACGCGGCGCCGCTGATGATCAACAACGACCGCATTGCCGCCAATACCTCGAGCCTGCTGCTCGCACTGCGTCCCGCGACGCTGGAGAAACATTCGTGAACGACCGCCTCTCCGTGCCCTCCGCTGCCCCCTCGTCCGACACGCCGCTGGACCGTGCGGGCGTCAATCCGCTGCGCGATGCGCTGATCGATGCGGGCCTGCTCGTGTCGACCGGCATCCAGGGCCTGTTTGGCCGCAGCGAGCAGTTCGAGCGCGTCGTCGAAGCGCTCGACGCCTTCGTCACGCGCCTCGGCGCCGACCAGCAGGCCGAAGTGCTGCGCTTCCCGCCGGCGATGAGCCGAACCGAATTCGAGCGCAGCGAATACATGAAGAGCTTCCCGCAACTCGCGGGCAGCGTGCATGCGTTCCGCGGCGACGAACAGCGGCACCAGCGCGTGCTGCAGTGCCTCGACCGCGGCGAGGACTGGACCGAAAGCCAGAAGCCGACCTACGTCGTGATGACGCCGGCCGCCTGCTATCCGGTCTATCCGGTCGTCGCGCGCGCGGGTGCACTGCCCGGCGACGGCCGCATCGTCGACGTGTTCTCGTATTGCTTCCGTCACGAGCCGTCGCTCGACCCGACCCGCATGCAGCTGTTCCGGATGCGTGAATACATTCGGATCGGCACCCCCGAGCAGATCGTCGCGTTCCGCGCGACGTGGATGGAGCGCGGCACGCGGATGATCGACGCGCTGCGCCTGCCGAACGCGATCGATCTTGCCAACGATCCGTTCTTCGGGCGCGGCGGCAAGATCGTCGCGAACAGCCAGCGCGAGCAGAACCTGAAATTCGAGCTGCTGATTCCGATCGAGTACGACGACCGCCAGACGGCATGCCTGAGCTTCAACTACCACATGGATCACTTCGGGCTGCTGTGGGATATCCGCACCGCGACGGGTGACGTCGCGCACACCGGCTGCGTCGGCTTCGGCCTCGAGCGGCTGACGCTCGCGCTGTTCCGTCATCACGGTTTCGACATCGACGCCTGGCCGGCCGACGTTCGCGACGTGCTATGGGGTGCGCGATGAAATTCGTGTCCCGAGACGGCGAGGACGCGTCGTTCGAGGACGTGCGCCACCGCGCACGCCACTACCGGCCGCATCCGCTGCACAGTCAGGAGATGGTCTGGAAACAGACCAACTGCTACGTCGACATGTGGCTCGAGGTGCTCCGGTGGTGGGGCCTCAACCCGTACGCGGCGCTGCCGTTTACGATCGCGCTCGATTTCGAGGGCGACCAGTTCACGTTCTTCAAGTTTCCGCACGACGAACTGGAGCGGCTGTACGGAATCGTCGTGCAGGAACACTCGATCTACGAGCCGCTCGACCAGCACATCGAGACGCAGGTCGCGCGCGGTCACCTGATGATCGTCGAGGTCGACGCGTGGTTCCTGCCGGACACGCGCGGCAGCAGCTACCGCACGCAGCGTACGAAGACGACGATCGGCATCGACTCGATCGATCGTACGCGCCGCCAGATCGGCTACTTCCACAACAGCGGCTATTACGTGGCCGAGGATTTCGACTACAACGGGCTCGTCGGCGGTAGTTCGCCGCTGCCGCCGTATGTCGAGTGCGCGAAGCGGCGTTTCGCGCCGCTCGACGAGCGCACGCTGTGCGAGGTCTCGCTCGCGTCGCTGCAGCGGCATCTGCGCCGGCTGCCGGTCGTCAATCCGGTCACGGCGTTCCGGCGCCAGTTGCAGATCGATGCGAAATCGCTCGCCGATTCCCCGCTCGAACGCTTCCACGCGTACTCGTTCAATTCGGTACGGCAGCTCGGCGCGAACTTCGAGCTGTTCGGCCACTATGCGCGCTGGCTGCAGGCGAGCGGCTGCGTCGGGCCATTCGCCGAGATTCGAACCGCTTGCGACCGCATCGCGTCCGAGGCGATGGTGCTGGAATTCCGGCTGGCGCGGGCCTGCTCGCGCGGCAAGGAAGAGCGCGGCGACGCGACGCTCGAGGCGATCGAAGCGGCTTACGCCGACCTGATCGACTGTGCGCGCCAGATCACCCCGCCGCTGCAGCACGTGGTGCCCGTTCGCGTCGACGCGGCCCCCGTGCCGTCGATGCGGTGACGCGCGCGCCCGCCGCGCTTGCGTGGTCGATGCTCGCCACGGCCGCGGGTGCCGCGCGCGAGCCGTTTGACCTTCCCGCCGACGGCTGGATCGCCGCCCCCGTCCCCGGCACGGTCGCGCAAGCGCTCACGCTGGCCGGCCGACCCGACGACACGGCACTGCTCGACGAGCGCGACCACTGGTATCGCGTCGAACTGCAAGGGCACGGGCCGCGCGTGCTGCGCTTTCACGGCCTCGCGACGCTCGCCGAGGCATGGCTCGACGACACGCCGATCCTGCGCTCGGACAGCATGTTCGTCGCGCACGACGTGCCCGTGTCGCTCGCCGGCACGCACCGGCTGACCGTCTGCTTCCGCGCCCTCGCGCCGCACCTGCGCGATGCGCGCGCACCGCGCCGTGCACGCTGGCGCACGCGGCTGGCCGAACCGGCGACGTTGCGCACCGTTCGCACGTCGCTGCTCGGGCACATGCCCGGCTGGTTTCCGCGCTGCGTGCCGACCGGTCCGTGGCGGCCCATCGACGTGCTGGACCCTGCCGACGGTCCCGTTCTCGTCCATTGCGACCTGCATGCGCGCATCGACGGCGACACCGGCTGGCTCGATGCGGAACTCGCGTTCGCCGGGCCGCTGCCCGATGCGTTCACGGCCCGGCTGTCGTGCGGCGAACACCAGGCGACGCTCGAACGCAGCGGCGCCGAACGGCTGTACGCGACCGTCGCCGTGCCGAACGTGCGCCGCTGGTGGCCGCACACGCATGGCGAACCGGTGCTTTACGACGTCGCATTGCACGTCGGCGCCGAACGGCGGCCGCTCGGCGCGACGGGTTTTCGCACGATCGAACCGGACGCGGGCGACGACGGCAAGGGGTTCGGGCTGCGCGTAAACGGCGTGCGCGTGTTCGCGCGCGGCGCATGCTGGAGCAGCGCCGCACCGCTCGCGCTGCACGCGGACGACGCGACCTATGGCCGCTTGCTCGGACACGCGCGCGACGCCGGCTTCAACATGATTCGCGTCGGCGGCACGATGACCTACGAGGCCGACGCATTCCATGCGTGGTGCGACCGGCTCGGACTGCTGGTCTGGCAGGAGTTCATGTTCGCGAACTTCGACTACGCGCTCGACGATCGCGCGTTCGCGGACGCCGTTGATCGCGAGGCCGAACAGTTCATGACGCGCCACCGCGCGTCACCGTCGCTCGCGGTGCTGTGCGGCGGCAGCGAGATCGCGCAGCAGGCCGCGATGTCGGGGCTCGGGCCGAGGCAGCGCTTCCTCGAGCTGACCGCCGAGCGCCTCGCCGGCCATGCGGCGGCCCGGCGGCCCGACGCGCTGTACGTCCCCGACTCGCCCGACGGCGGCGTGCTGCCGTTCATGCCGCGCGAGCGCGTGTCGCACTATTACGGTGTCGGCGCGTACCTTCGCCCGCTCGACGACGCGCGCCGCGCCGACGTGCGCTTCGCGAGCGAATGCCTCGCGTTCGCGAACGTGCCGTGCGATGCGATGCTCGCGAGCCTCGGCTGGCCGGGCGTTCATGAGCCGCGGTGGAAAGCGGCCGTGCCGCGCGACCCCGGCACCTCGTGGGATTTCGACGATATTCGCGATCACTATCTGCAGACGCTGTACGACGTGGCGCCCGACCGCCTGCGGCGCGAGGATCCGTCGCGCTACTTCGAGCTGTCGCGCGCGGTGATCGCGGACCTGATGCGGGATACGTTCTCCGAATGGCGGCGCACCGGCTCGCGCTGCGCGGGCGCGCTCGTCTGGCAGTTCCAGGACGTGATGGCGGGCGCCGGATGGGGCTTGCTCGATGCGACGCATCGGCCGAAATCGGCGTGGTATGCGCTGCGCCAGGTACTTCAACCGGTGCAGGTCCTGCTCGTCGACGAAGGGTTGAACGGTCTCGACGTGCACGTGATCAACGAGCGGCCGTCACCATTGTCGGCGGCGGTCGACGTGGTCGCGCTGCGCGATGGCCGCACGCCGGTCGCGCGGGCCGCCGGGCCGGTCCGGATCGCCGCGCACGACACGGTGCGGCTCGATTCGGCCGAATTGCTCGGCCGTTTCTTCGACTGGACCTACGCGTATCGCTTCGGCCCATGCGAGCACGATACCGTCGTCGCGACACTGCGCGCAGATGACGGCACGCTGCTGTCGCAGGCGTTCTACTTCCCGTCCCGCACGCATCCGGCCGTGTTCGCGCGCCGCGAACCCGGCATCGAGGCCTGCGTGTCGCGCACCGGCGACACGTGGCACGTCGACATCGACACGCGCCACGTCGCGCGTCACGTGCAGATCGACGCACCGGGCTTCGTGCCACGCGACGACTGGTTCGATCTCTCGCCCGGCACCCCGGCGCGCGTCGCGCTCGTGCCGCTGGAAAACGCCAACGACCTTCCTGTCGCCGGCGCGCCGCCGACCGTTGAAATCCGCGCGGTCAACGCCGCGCGAACCGTGCGTGCGGCGTTGAGCGGCTGACACGACCGGGACCGGGACCGGGACCGCGAACGCGCTCGCGCGGCCGCGCCGCGCATGTCAGTCCGACGATCCCGTGCCGCGCGGCCGCTCGATTCCGTACGCTTCCATCCAGCGATAGAGCGTTGCCCGCGACACGCCGAGTTCGCGCGCGGAAGCGGCGACGCGTCCGCGCGTGCGCAACAGTGCGGTTTCGATCGCTTCACGCTCGATCGACTTGCGGATGTCCGCCACGGACGGCGACGCC
The DNA here is from genome assembly GCF_003854235.1 of Burkholderia sp. Bp8998. Classification (NCBI taxonomy): domain Bacteria; kingdom Pseudomonadati; phylum Pseudomonadota; class Betaproteobacteria; order Burkholderiales; family Burkholderiaceae; genus Burkholderia; species Burkholderia sp. Bp8998. The sequence goes on along the minus strand of NZ_QTQF01000002.1, from coordinate 48,871 downwards.
GCGTCGAGACAGTATTCGAGCTCGAGGTCCTGCGCGGTGATCAGGCGCCCTTCCGTCATCACGACCGCGCGCCGCACGCGGTTGATCAGTTCGCGGACATTGCCCGGCCAGTCGTGCTTGTAGAGCGCGGTGATCGCATCCGTCGAGAAACCCCGCACGCGATGGCGCGCGTCGCCGCGAAAGCGTTCGAGCATGTGATGCGCGAGCAGCTCGATGTCCTTGCCGCGCGCGCGCAGCGGCGGCTGGTCGATGCGCATCACGCAAAGACGGTGGAACAGGTCCGCGCGGAAACGCCCTTCTTCCATCGCTTCGCGCAGGTCGACGTGCGTCGCGGAGACGATCCGCACGTCGACCGGCACCGGATCGCTGCCGCCGAGGCGATGAATCGCGCGTTCCTGCAGGAAGCGCAACAGGCTTGCCTGGCTCTCGTGCGGCAGGTCGCCGATTTCGTCGAGCAGCAGCGTGCCGCCGTTCGCGGCTTCGACGTAGCCGGTCTTGCGCGCGTTCGCACCGGTAAATGCACCGCGCTCGTAGCCGAACAGTTCCGATTGCAGCAGATGGGGCGGGATTGCTCCGCAGTTGACCGCGACGAACGGACCGTTGCGCCGTTCCGAATGACGATGGATCGCAACGGCCGTCAGCTCCTTGCCGGTTCCCGTCTCGCCGAACACGAACACCGGCGCGTCGGTGCGCGCGAAGCGCCGCACCGTATCGAACAGCCGCAGCATCGCGCTGCAGGTGCCGACGATGCCATGCTCCTCCGATTCGAGGCGTTCCCGATCGCGCGCGAACAGGCATTCCATCCCGTATGCATGGCCGACCGTATCGGCGATCCGCTGATGCGACGCCGGCAACGTGATGTAGTCGAAGCAATAGTCGCGCAACAGCGCGCGCACGTTCGGCGAGGCGGTCTGACCGGTCTCGACGAGCGCGACCCACACCACATCGCGCATCGACGCGCAGGTCGACGCGATGCTGCCGATCGCGTCGGCATGGCCACCGCTCAGGTCGAGGATGCCGCAGGTGATTTCGCCGGAGGTGTCGCGCAGCTCGTTTGCATGCGCGACGGTCGTCACTTTCCAGTCGCGTCGCGCGAGCTCCTTGCGAAGCATGACGGACGGCGACTGGGTCCAGTAAATCAGAGGACGCTGCCCGGTAGTCCTCCCCCCGCCGGCGCTCTTATCGCGCGCTATTGGCATATTCATAACGAACCATCACTTTCTCCACTCCGCGACCCGTTCGCGTGCGCTGCGGGCGGCGGCACATGGCCGCCTGTCCGCGCTGCGTTTCTGCAGCTTTCGCGAAGATCGAAACTGCACACGGCGAGAGCCCCCGGAGGTCGAGCCGGATGTCATCCGGCCTCGTTGTCATCGAACTCGAATGGAACGCGCGGCCGCGGGAGCCGCGGCGTTCCAGCTTTGATGCGACCCGCCGTCAGGCGTAGCGCATCGGCAAACGGGAATTCCGTCCGCATTTGCGTCGCGTCGTACACGACAGCCGCGCCCGATGCTGAACAGGATGGCCGCCAACCCGCTTTCGGCATGGTTGCCTCATTTCATCCGCTCCTGAATTTACACCCCGTATCGAGATGGCCTTGTTACCAAAAGATAAACATCGATTCAACCGATTACGTGCCGCCCCGCCGGCGCGGCGCGCGTTTAGCGCCTCAGATTTGATTATCTACAACCATTCCCGCCAATCAGTGGCAAATACCACTTTTCTGCAAGGTCGGCACCTTCCATTGCCCGCGATTCTCGCCTGAATCGCACAAAAATCCGGGCAGCGTGTTTCGTCCGTCGGTAATCGCGTGTCCCGGGCGACACCAGCATGACACATCGGACGCAGGCGAAACGGACGCGTTCGTTACAACGTCGTAACGAAGCTGACGGCCATATCGACCCGGGCAGCGCGTCGCCCCGTCATGCCGCTCCTCCCCCGCTGATCGCGGATTCCGCGAAGCGGCAGCGCATCGCCGATCGCCGCAGAACCGACCGTATCGCCCGCTTCCTCCCGCAATGCAGCATGGCCGCCATGCATGACGTGTCCGCACGGTCGCTCCCGGCTCGCCAACGCAACAGGCACTGTGCCGGTGCAGTCACGCATGCGGTTCGACCGAATCGGGCAGCGCGCCGTAGCAAGTATGCGCGTGTTGGCCGGCGCGTCGGAACGACCGCGTCCGAATGAAGGATGCGTGCGCCGCGAGGAAATCGACGAAGCGGCAGACCTTGGCCTGCGAGCGGCAATCGATCGCGTGCACCCGGTACCGCGATGCACGACCTGCCCGCCGTGAACGATCGCAATCTTCAAGTACGGCCCCGGGTCTTCAATCGCGTTCGATGCGAACGGACCCGCTGCGCGTTTCGCAGCGGGCCGTCACGACGGATCAATTATGGGAAAGCCACCACACAGCCACTGTGTGCTACCGCACATTGCCCCTGCCCGCGGCACGCGGCCCGTTTCGCGCTGCCGCCACCGGCCGCGCGAAACAGGAGTAACGGGAGTGTGAGTAGGCTTTCGAACAGACCGGCGCGCCCCGCATCCGCATCATGGGCATCGTCGATCAGCACCGAACGAACGTGTTCATGCGGTTCGGTATGCTGAAGGCTTCACGCGAGGACCGCATCATGGAATGGCATTGTTGTGAATTCGAACACCTGAGCGCCGTCGATCTCTATGCAATCCTGCGCTCGCGCAACGCGGTGCTGGTGGTCGAGGGCGCGCACACGCATCTCGACATCGACGGCAAGGATGCGCATGCGCTGCACGTATTCGCGTGCATGTATAAAGGCGACACGACGGAAGTCGTCGCCTATGCGCGCGTGCTGCCCGGCGACGACGTCGATCCGGACGTCATGATAGACAAGGTGCTGACGAGCGAGGCATGTCGCGACGACCGCACCCTCGAGCAGCTGATGCAGCGTGCGCTCACGGCCGCGCAGGCCGCATGGCCCGACGCAGCGGTGCGCACGCACGTGCCCGCACAACGTCAGGATTTCTACAAGCGTTTCGGATTCCGCAAGGCCTACGGCCCGTATCTCGAACAAGGCGCGCCGTTCGTCGGTCTCGTCCGGCCGGCGGACCGCGCCGCCGGCGCGCTGCGCCAGTTGCTGTCCCGGACCATCTCGGCACCGCGGTCGCGAAACGAGGACGCGCGCATCGACGGCCGCGCACACAACCGGCTGCCAGCCGACACCGGAGCCAATCGATGAGCGCCACCCTTCGCCCGGTTCCCGAACCCGAGCTGCCCTGCATCCTGCCCGTCATTCTCGCCGGCGGTTCCGGCACGCGGCTCTGGCCGCTGTCGCGCGAGCAGTATCCGAAGCAGCTGATCGAGCTGACCTCGAACGAATCGCCGCTGTCGGCGACCGCGCACCGCCTGAACGGCATCGCGAACGCGGCGCTCGGCGACACGCTGCTGCTGGTATGCGGCGAGCAGCATCGGATCATGAGCGCCGCGCAGGTGCTCGGGCGCGCGGCGCCCGCCCGCATCCTGCTCGAACCGGCCGCGCGCAATACGGCGCCTGCTCTGACACTCGCGGCGCTCGACGCCAGCGTGCTCGCGGACGACCCCATCCTCGCGGTCATGCCGGCCGATCACGTGATCGGCGACATCGCTGCGTTCCAGGAAGCGATCGGACGCGCGGCGCGCTACGCGCAGGAAGGCACGATCGTCACGCTCGGCGTGCTGCCGCGCCGCGCGGAAACCGGCTACGGCTATATCCAGGTCGGCGAACCGCGCATGGGCCGGCTCGGCGGCCAGGGCGGCTATGCGATCGGGCGCTTCGTCGAGAAACCGAATGCCGCGCTCGCCGAGCGCTACCTGCATTCGGGCGATTACTGGTGGAACAGCGGCATTTTCGTCACGCGCGCCTCGATCTGGCTCAAGGCGATCCGCGCGCTCGCGCCTGACATCCATGCAGCCTGCGACGCGGCGTGGCGCGCGGGCACCGCCGAGGATCCGTTCTTCCGGATCGACGCGGCAGCCTTCGACGCCTGTCCATCCGACTCGATCGACTACGCGGTCATGGAACGCCTCGCGGAGAGCCCCGAACTTGGCATCGAAGGCATCGTGGTGCCGCTGTCGGCAGGCTGGTCGGATGTCGGCACCTGGGATGCGATCTGGGAAATCATGCCGAAGGACGAACAGGGCAACGTCGCGCGCGGCCCGATCGTGTTCGAGGACACGCACGACAGTCTCGTGCGCTCGGAGGGCCGGCTGATTGCGTGCGTCGGGATGAAGGACGTCGTCGTGATCGAGACGCCCGATGCGGTGCTGGTCGCGAACAAGCACGACGTGCAGCGCGTGAAGAACATCGTCGAGCGCCTGAAGACCGAGCGCCGCCCGCAGGCGAGCGAGCACCGCAAGGTGCAGCGGCCGTGGGGACACTACGATTCGATCGATCTCGGCGAGCGGTTCCAGGTAAAGCGGATCGTCGTCGAACCCGGCAAGCGGCTGTCGCTGCAGATGCACTATCACCGCGCCGAGCACTGGATCGTCGTGCGCGGCACCGCGAAGGTCACGCGCGGGGACGAGACGTTTTTGCTCAGCGAAAACGAATCGACCTACATCGCCGTCGGCGAGGTCCACCGACTCGAGAATCCCGGCCGGATTCCGCTCGAGATCATCGAGGTGCAGTCGGGCGACTATCTCGGCGAAGACGATATTGTGCGGTTCGACGATCAGTATGGTCGATCGACAGTCGACATGTCCGCCGCGGAACCAAACGCCCGGATGCCGGTTCAGGACGTACGATAACCCTGCATTCGTTCGCGCGAACGCCGCGGGATCCGCAACCGTACGGCAGCTCGCCAAACGTGGTCGGCATCAACACCGTGAATCCCGCGGTCCAGATATGAACACCGTCGTGACCGCAGTCGACTGGGCGGTATGGCAGTCACGGTGCGTCATCAAACGACGATGGCGGCCGACACGACATTCTGAATGAACGGCTTGCCCACTGCCTTGATGAAATAGGTAGCGCCCTGGGTGTCCGGAAGCGGTACGCTCGTCGCATCAGCCGGATAGCGTCCGACCAACCTGAACGACGCCGGGCCCATTTGCCGGTATAACTCGAGGTGGTCGACGGTTTCCGGATGTGTGATCCGTACGGTCAGCCTCCCTCCGGCTTGCTGCGATTCCATCGTGGTGCAACTGGCAATGCCGGTTTCCAGCGCGGTGCCTTCCTCATAGTCATTCCAGGTGATCAGTTGAAGGAACGGAAGCTGGTGCTGCACGCTATACCGGTCGTTGATGCTTTTGAACGTGTCGAGCCAGGTCTGGCCGCACGATTGTGCAAGATAGCTTGGCGAAGCAGCGCTCCACGGCGCCTTGGAATCGTCGAATCCGCTCCAGACGCCACCCACCGCGATCATTGCGGGCCGCTTATTCGTGGCGAAATCGTAGAAGCGCTCGCGATGGATCGGGTCACGACGGCTTCCGATGCTTTGCAACCATATCCTGGATGACGGCTGAACCCATACGAACGCGCCCTTGCTATAGGGAAGATCGAACCCTTGCGCGTGCGTATGGATCCAGTAGATATCGGGGTAAGCGGCATGAATCCGGACCCAGTCCGCCTTTCCGACGGCGTCAACCCCGAACTCGGACACGACGGGGTGACCCTCGTAACGCAAGTACTGATTCGACGTAAAGTATTCCCGCGAGATGTATTCTAGGTTATACAGAATGGTTTCAGTCAGATCGCATCCGCGGCACGCATTGAACTTGAAGGTACCGCTATCGATCATGATCGAGAACGTCATGCCAGGAAATTTCGTCAGCGCAGGCATGGATGCCTGCCAAGCCTTGTCCACGAAATGCCCCTTGCCGTACCAATCGACAATCACGCCGTCGACACCCCGCGACTGCATGTCCGCGAACGTTCGCAGGGCCTGCTGCGGATCGTCGGATCGATAGCCGACGTTCACTCCACGCGCATCGGGCCCCCACCACGGTAAGTAGTGGGCCAGTACTTTGGTCGTGCTGCCGGGATACAGCAGCGTATGGACGTCGACCTTCGACACGGAAGCCGTGCCGGCGAGCAGCCCATTGGATGAACCTTTGAAATCACGGCTGCCGGAAGTGTTTGCGGGCGCGAACGCCATCACCCTGTCATCGCAGTAGCCGTGACCGACCTGCAAGGTCAGTGCGCCGAACACGACAAACAGGAATCGTCGAAGTGCCCGCATAGGTTCCTTATTCCGGTTGAAAATGGATGGAAAGCAAATCATCAATCTGGCGTAGACGACCGCACGTACGGGTCAAGTCGGCACACCCGACTGCCGACATCCTGCCGGCAATTCGATCCCGGCCATCTTGCCGACAGCCGTCTGTCGCGAGTCGAGACTCTTGGTAAACTCCGCGGACAAAGCAACGACCTTGTCGACCGCGTGCAGACCGAAAAGACTGTGATCGATCCCTTCAAGCACGACCGTGCGCGCTGATGAAAATCGCGACAACCGCTTTCCGTACCGGCCAAAATGCATCGTCATCAAATCCAGGCTGCTGTCGTATGCACCGCATAAAAACAGCGTACTCACCCCTTTTCGCTGCAAGGTGCGCAGGATGCCCCGCGGATCGGCCTGCATCGCATCCACGCCGGAAGATCCACCCATCCGGCGCAACCATGCTGCGCTCCGGGTTCCCAGAGGCGTCACCGCACGCTTCAGGACAAGACGAACGAAAGGCAATATCCTTCGCTCGCCGCGCAGGACCTGCTTCCATTTGGAGCGATCGAAAAACGAAGAACGATAACCCGCCATCGAATTGGGTTGACGTCGGCTCAGCCCTTCTATCGAAACGCCGTCGGGCATATGGAAACTCTGCAGATTGACCGATACGACGCCCGACAGCGCCCGCCCAAGCAGAGCGGCGCGTAATGCGCTGTATGCCCCGGAGCAGATTCCGAACGACACGACGTTTCGATATCCCATCTCTTTCAGCCAGCCGGCGGCGGTCGCGGTGTCCTCGACGACAGCAGTCGAATAAACCGGCTGAAGCGCCATTTTCGCCGCGGTCGCGCCAGATACGGAACTGTCGCCGATGCCACGCCCGTCGAACCTTAGCGAGGCAATGCCGCGACGCGCCATTTCCCGGGCGATGCGCACCGAAAGCCGGCTATCGCCAACATGTGCGCTGGCGGACGTATTCGTGATCAAGAGAACTGAACCGAGGTCGCTCATTGCTTGCGGCGTGCACAGGATGCCAAACAGGCCCGTGGCGCCAATCCTGACCGGTTGCTCGCACGCGTCCGCCATCCGCAGCATCAGATTCGAATCCCAACCCACAGTCGGCCCGATTCGCGGCGACGGCTCGCGCCGGACCTCGCCGGCCGCGATCCAGTCGACCACGACCGATAAAACCCGCGTCGGAACCTTCGAGAAAACCGACTCCTGCATGAATGCCGCGTAACCGTCGAAAGGCCTGAGCTCGACTTCGCCGCCCAGCGCCTCGAGTCCTTGGCGCAACGGCTCGCTATTGGCCGGGATCGCATCGAAAATAAGCGTGCGCGTCGTCTTGGCAAATGTGCCCTTCTTCAATGCATCGGCGACGTCGAATGCCTTCAACTGCTCGCTGAACGCAGGACTGTAGACCTGCCCCAGCACATTGAACAAGACGTCCTGCTGCTGAGCCGCGCGCAAAGGCGCCGGCAACTTGTCGAGCCAGATATTGCGCATGATCGACAGTTCCCGCATGTAGCCGCGGCCGCTCACTACAGGAGCCAGCAACACGAGCTCGTCGACCTGGCTCTGACCAGCCGCGAGCAGCATGAATGCCGTCCCGAGCCTCAGGCCACACAAAGTGACATGGGTAACGCCCGTTTCTTCCTTGAGCACGCCGATCGCCGCGCACACATCGGCCACGGCGGTCTCGAACTGATCGCTCGCGCCATCAGCCCCTTCCGAATCCCCAGTCCCGCGATAATCGAAGCGCAGCACCGGAATGCCGCGGGCTGACAGGTCGTCCGCCAGGCTGCGCATGCCGGCGTGGCTCCAGACGGATTCGTGACCGAATGCATTGCACAGAACGACACCCCGCACTCCGTCCCCCGAATGCAGCCAGCCAAAACGCCCACCAAATACGATTGGTCTCATTCTCTCTTGGACATCTATAAAAAAGATATTGCATCCTTCGGCCGAACGACGAAGTCGCACGGCCGAAGGATGCAAATCGCTCACGGATCAAGATCCGCCCCCATTCCTGCTTTCAGGTCTGACCGGAATCGATCGGAAGTCGAAACTTCTCCCCAGTCCTTGTCATGACCTCAACACCCTCCACTTTTCAAGTTGGCACCTTGCTTGAGTCCGGCGCGGCAGCCCTGTCGCGCATCACGACATACTGTGCGGCGCGATCAGCTCGCGCCAGCGTCGATTGAACATCGACACGCTGAAATGATGCTCGCAATAGTCGGCGAATCGTGTCGCCGCTTCCACGACATGATCCAGATCCGCAGCGGGCTCGGTCACGAATCGCTCCAGTCGCGACTCGTTCATTGCGAGCGCGTCGTCCTGGAACCCGAGGCCCTCGTAGGCCGCTTCGTTACCTACCGGAACGCAGCCATACGAGATTGCCTCCAGAACTTTCGACTTGATGCCACCCCGGAGAAAGGCAGGACATAGCGCAATGGAACATCCGGTATAGACGTCGGCCTGAGTTTCCGCGAATCCCGCGAATACGACGTTGGGAACGGGATCGTACCGCTCGACCATGCGCCCGAAAATCACCAGCGGGACGGGCGGTGCCAGGCGCGCCCACAGTTTCACCAGATATTCGATGGCCAGCCGATTTTGCAATTGCCTATCCGAGCCAATAAAGACGAATCGAAGCGGTATCGCCGGATGGCGCACCGGCATCCGTGAACTCATCGGCGGGGCGATGACGTGCGTCTTCTCCGCTTCGCCTTCGTCAAGGGACGCCCTCAACGCACCAGCGTCTTCCGTGGAAACGAGCGTGACGGCATTCGATGCCCGGATCGCGTCTCCTTCCTGCCGCCTCAGCGCAAACTCCTCATAGCGGAGAAATGCGTTTCGAAAAATCCTGGCGTTGGCAAACCTGACGAACGGGCCCGGAATCGACTTCGCCAAGTACCCTGCCGACAACGGAAAGTCCTGCTCGCGCAGAATGCTGGCCCGGCGCGACATGAGATCGTCGAAGTCCGTGACGATTCGGCATTCGGGCAGGCTTCGCCGAACCAGAATCGCATAGTCGATCAGGCGAATGCCGTCGAAATAGATCACGTCCGGCCTGAATTCAGCGATAGCGCTCATCAACGCCGCCCCTGTTCGCCGGCGTGAAAATATCGCAACCTGCAGCGCACACGGCACACCACGCAACACGCCCCATCCCAGGCGGACGCCCACGCCGAACTTCGCGAGCAGATCGCCATCCTCGAAGATCGAACGGATCTTGAATTCGGCGACCTCCATCTCCTCGCCGATCGCGTCCCGGATGAAGCGCAGCGTACGCTCGCGCCCATTGGATACTTCGCGCGGAATGTCCCGCGTCATCACCATCAATACGCGCCGTTTCACGCCACCTCCCCGACGGTCTGGCCGCTACATACGGTTTCCGGCACGCGCAGGCCGCAGGTCCCGCACTCTCGATGGCATCCGCGGCGGCCAGTATCGTCGCCGCCGGCAACCCGCATCGACAAACAAATGAATTCATGCATCCCGGGGGGGCCCCTTACGTCGTGACATGCTGTCGTGTCTGTCATGGTTGGCGATCGTCGACAGCAGAACGCGCTCGAATTGCCGAACCTGCCGGGCCTGCGTGAATTCAGCCAGCCGGCCATGACATCGGCGCGCAATATCCAGATACCACGCTTCATCGCTCGCGAGTCGAGCGATTAGGGCGCCAAGCGCCTTGCAATCGCCGCGCGGAACGATCAGTTCGGGCAACGCGTCGAACACTTCCGCCAGGCCGCCTGACGCAAAGGCAATCGACGGCTTGAAGAACGCCCACGGTTCGATCGCGACCACGCCGAAAGGCTCATCCCACATCGAGGTCACCACCACGAGGTCGATATCCTGGTAGAAAGCTGCGGCGCTGATAAAACCGTGATGCACGAAGGTCAGGCCGGGATGCTCGCGGATCAGCTCCGGCAACATCCCGTCGTGGTCCCTACCGGCAATATGGATTTCAATGGCCGGAACCACCTTCGCCGCCTCGGCGACACTCGCGAAAAACTCGCGGATACCTTTGGTCTCGTCCACTCTCCCGATGAACCCCACACGAAAAGACGTGTGCGCTTTCGTCGGTTCCACGCCTTCCGTGCTGATCGACGGGGTCGAATTGTGGATAACCGTCTGCTCGGCGGCTGAAAAGAAATCCTGTTCGCGATGGCGCGCCATCACGAATCCACTCACGGCGACGGCATGATCCACCAACCGCGACAACCGGGCCTTCGGGGCCGAGATCCGGCGACACCCGTTGCATGCGCCGTTGCACGCGTTTCCGTTCCTGAAGCGGGTCGACGCCGGACAGACGAGCCAGTAGTCGTGCATCACGTGGACCACCGGTACGCGCAGCACCCGGGCCGCGAGCCATACGGCTGGCCCCATGCCCTTAATGTTGTTGGTACAAAGGACGTCGACGCCGAGCGACTTCAGTTGACGCCAGACCAGAAGAAACATGAACGGATTAAGCGTGTCCACCACGCCAAACAAGGCCTTCTTTACCCAGCTCCGCTTCGCCGGCGCAAACTGGTTGTAGAGGTTCAGGTTCGGCATGATGTGCACATCCAGATCGTCGACGACCGTCCGCGTTCCGACGCGCGTATCCGACAACGTCAGGATGGACACCTGATGCCCTCGATCGCGCAACGTCACGGCGAGGTCGTGAACGACGACTTCGGCGCCACCCACCACATTCGGTGGAAAGCGATTTGCACAGAGACAGATCTTCACGGTCGCTCCTTGCTATAGATCAGGTGTCCAAGCAAGCCGCACCAGAAGACGACAAGCGATACGGCAATGCCCGTCGACGGCGCATACATGACGAGCGACCTGGGCACGACGAACGGTGCCGCGCCAATGGCCGCCACGATCAGTACCTGCTTGATCATGACGAGCCGGTAACGGTGTGCCGCCAGGAGCCACGTGCTCAGGCCCGCATCCACGAAGGTGGCAATCGAACATCCGGTCGCGTAGATCATGATCGGCACGCCGGATGCGAAAGCGGGCCCGTATATCATCAGAAAGACCTTGTGGCCGATGAAAAAGCTGCCGATCCAGGCGACGCAGCCCACCAGCCCCAGATACACGCCGAGCTTCACCGCCTTCGCGCGCACATGCGACTCGCTACGCGCCGAAAAAACCATGCTCGGCGCCAATGCCAATGCCAGCGTCATTCCCACCGAATTCCACTGCTCCACCAGCGCTGCAGCAGCCGCATAAATGCCGAGATCCGCTTTGGATACCAGCACGCCGAGCAACAGGCGGTCCATCCTCAACACCAGGACGCTGGCGGCAATGGCAGGCCATATCTTCAACCCTCGAATGACGAGCGTTTTCGTCACCACCGCGCTACCGTGAACGGACTTCGGAGAGTGCAAGGCAAGCGAGCGATAGCGACTGAATGGCGCGGCGGCGGCGACACAAGCCTCCAGCGGCCACGCGAACGCGGCGACGATCGCGCCCATCGAGGCATGGGCGGCCAAGTACAGCCACAGCACCCGAACACAGCTGGCATAGGCCCTCGCTCGCGTGATGACCCATGGTCTGGACTCGGCGTAAGCCATCAGGGAACCCAGTGCGATCGGCTCGACGATCAGCGCGAAGGCCGCGATCAAGGTCAACTCGGACACGCTTGACGGGCGCATGACGATCATCACGATGCTCATGAAAACCACCATGACGGCAAGCGTCAACGTGAGCCGCAAGCGAAAAGCGCGATAAACGACCATGTGCCGGAGCCTCGGGTGTTTTCCGAGGATCGGCTGGATCACCTGCGCGCCGAAGATCAGCGCGACGCTGCCGATCACGTAGGCGAGCGACAACGCGAACTGCAATTCGCCGAACAGTCGTGCACCGTAGAGGTTCGCAAACAGATGATTGCTCGCGACAGCCGCGAGTGCGCCGATGATCTTTTCGCACACCACGCCGGCAAACGATGAAAACAGGAGCCTGACGAAAGCGTTCACGATACCCCCGCCTGCGTCGCTTCAGGACGCGAATGCCTCGCGTCAACGCAGTACCACCAGATCCCCGCGATCAGCATATAGAAAAGCGTTCGTGCGCCGAACATCGTCCAGTACTCGCCTTGCTGCGTGGCGTATGTTGCGTACGCGAAGATCTTCGCGCTCAGCCAGAGCATCACGACGCCGCCGCGCATCGCGATCTGGATCAGTATCGCGCTCAGCGCCCCGTAGACGGCGCCCGTTACCGCAACGAAGAGCGCGCCGCCCGCATAGCCGAACCAATAGACCGGCACCGCCATATTTCCCATCGTGAACGTGACGTCGTCAAAGACATAGGCCTTCAGAATTTCCGGCGTGCCATACGACAGCATCAGGTCGCGCAAACCGCTCACCGGCGCATCGCGGAAGAAATTCGGTTCCGTCAGGGAACCCAGGGATCGCACGAAGCGCTCGAACGCGCCAAGCCCTCCCAGCGCCGGCGCACTGAACATATGGGCATCGCCATCCACCACATACCAGACCTGCCCCTGCTCCAGGAAACGGGAAACAATCGTTTCGGATACATCCAGCCCCTGTCCCTTGTATGCATAGAAGACGGAGACACTTCCCATCAGGAGCGCAATTCCCGCACCGATTCCCAGATAGCGAAGCACAGGCCTGCCGTTCATCGCGTGAATCGCGATGAACGGAATCAGCATGGTCAAGCAGACATGCAATACCGACATGAACTGCTCGCCGTGCAGCGCCTCGAGCCCCAGGTCCGCCACGATCATGAAAATTGACACCCACCGTACAGTCCGGTTCGAACTCGTGCAAAAAGTACCGAGCAGCACGGCGACGAATGTCTGGTTGTTCAGGAACAGGTTGAACAACGTGCCGTTCGACGCATCGTTTCGCAATGCATAGCGATTCACTCCATTCAAAAGCGCGAAACCTCCGCTCAATCCGGCCAGCACCCCCGTGCCGAGAATCGCGGCGGCCAGTCCGATGCCGAGTGCAATACTGGAGGGGCGGCTCGTCATGCATGCCTTGATCGGCACACACGAGACGCGCTCGCTCGCGATGCGCTCGAACGCGAAAAACGCGCAGGCGACGAAAACCAGATAGAACGAAAACAGGCGGCTGAACGCACCGTTTGCCACACCGAATATGTCCGTTTCCCGAAGAAACCCACCGGATTCGATTCCGACTCCGGCAATGAATGCGGTCAATCCAATTGCAAACACGTAAAGCATCGTCACGGTGAACACCGGGCGGGCCCGGATCAGCACGATCAGTCCTGCCATCGCGACCAACAACGTGCAGACGGCACTCGGCTGCGGCACACCGAGCGCCGGCAACATCGCATTGATCACCAGTACGAGCATGAAGAGCGTCCACACCGCAAGGCCGATTGTCGCGTCAACCCTTGCGCCGCCTCGTATCGTTTGCATCGCGACTTCTTTCACCCTTCGGCCCGATAGGTGTCCGGCCGGCCATGCACTGCTCGATCCAGCGCCTGACACAGTATCGAGCCGACTCCCTGAGACGAAAAACGCCGTGCATTCATCCGGCCATCACGCACCAGGTCCATCCGCAGTGAAGCATCGCAGGCGACTCGTTCGATCTGACGCGCCCATTCGACGACATCCGTCGCATCCGCGACAGCCACAAACGATTCGCCCATCGTGTAGCGATACACCGGCAAATCCGACGCGATGATCGGCACGCCGACGATCTGTGCCTCGATCACCGTTCGGCCGAAACCTTCGTGCAGTGTCGGCGATACATACAGGTCAGCGGCCTGATAGAAATAGCCGAGATCCTCGTCGTTGACGTTCTCGACGAAATGAGCGTCAACTCCTGCTTGACGAGCGATGTCCTCGCACTCCTGACGATTATCATGATTCTGTGCACGCCCCACTCGAAGCACGATCACGTCCTTGCGCCCGAGTAACGCCAGCGCCCGGAATAACGTCACGTTATTCTTCCGGGTTTCATCCGAACCCACGTTCAGCAGTACCAGTGCTTCACCGGTTCGTATGCCGAAGCGCGTCAGAAGCAGCGATCGCGCCTGCTCACGAATGCGGGCATCGACAGGTGCATAGCGATCGTCGAATGCATTGGGTACGACATGAATCCGTTCCGCGCGAACATGAATGTCCTTGACGGCTTCCTGCGCCGTGGCATCAGACGGCGTAATCACCACATCCGCCCGGGCAATCAACGCCTCGGTCAGTCGGACATACGCGCTCTTCAGCGTCTCGACGAAGCCGCGCACCCGTCCCGGATGTTGCACGTGGTGCAAAACGACACCGACACGCCCGCCGGCCCACCGGATCAGCGGAATCATGAAGGCCAGGTCCTCCTGGTACAGCACGACGAAACTGCCCGATCGTGCAGCGGCAACCGCTCTCAGCGGATAGGCGACGAACTGTGTCCAGTAACGCCGGATCGAGCGCGGCTCGGCCGGGATATCGATCGCTTCGACGTCAAAGCCTGCATTGCGTGGAATCAGGTCGATACACATGAGGCTATAGCGCATGACGCCATTCCAGCTCGCCGGCCGAGGCCCGAGAAACCACACGATCCGTGCTGCTCGCATCTCGTCGTGCAGTACGCTTTTTCCTACCATCGAATCACTCATGCGATGCGCTCCGCGCCCGATAATCTCAAATCGCTCATTCGAACCGCAGTCGCTCTCGATCGCGACTCGCCGCAACGCATTGCGCACCGGTTCGACGCCGAAAGGCTCCGCACGGCGTCACGCGTAATGCCCGCGGAGATGCGTGTCGGCGCGGCGCACAACTCGACTCAGCGTCGAAGGCTCGAAGCCATTGAACACCAGCCCGTCCACGCGTGCGCCGACCTTGCCCAAGCCTTCGACCGCCTCCGCCATACTGGCAACGCTGACCGAACCCTGCCGCGCTACCAGCAGTGTCATATCGGCAAACCTCGACCATGCAGCGACATCCGCCACGGGAAGCGCGGACGGCGCATCCACGACGATCATGTCGTACTTGTCTCGCAACGAGGCGACCGCCCTGTCGAAATCCGCGGCCGCGAACCGGTTCACCGACGCACCGGCCTTTCCGGCGGACAGCGCATGAAGGTTGTCGGTCACGTGGGTAATCGCACTCTCGGGTTGAAGCGTATTTTTCAATACGTCCACCAATCCCTTCGTCGCGGTCACGGGCAGGTAGCGACGAAGCCCCGGCGACCGCACGTTGGCGTCCACGATCAGGGTCTTGAGGCCTTTCTGCGAGAACAGGTAGGCAAGATTGGCGGCAATCATCGATTTGCCCTGGTCGGGCACCGCGGAAGAAACCAGAACGAGCTTCGACTCGCGTCGGTCCGCGCGCAACTTGTATTGCAACGCCAAGGTCAGGCTTTCCAGCGCATCGGCCAGCGGCGCATCGGCCTGATCCTTCGTCACGAGCGCAGCCTTCTTTTTCGTCCCAGTCTGAAGCGGGTGCGGTGAATTCGGCAGCACCCCCAGAACCGGAATGCCGAACGTCGACTCCAGGCGATTCGGATCGCGAACGCGACCGGCCAGCAACGCAAGGCCCTGCGTCACCGAAAAGCTCAACATCAAGCCGATCACGGCGCCCATCACGATGACAAGCAGGCGCTTCGGCCGGATCGACTTGTCGCTGACCACCGCCTTGTCGACAATCGACGCATTGCCGACCGTGCCTGCTTCCGCGATCTGAAGCTGCTGTGTATTGTTCAGCAATCCGACATACAGCTGGTTATTGACTTCGACATCGCGCGACAGCCGCAAATACGTCTGTTGCTGGGACGGCAGGCGCGCGGCCTTGTCCTTCAACACCGTTGCCTGCTGATCCAGTTCCTTCATCTTGTTGGAAGCAGCGACGACCTGAGGTTGTCCTGCCATATATTTCGACAACAGGTCCTGATATTGGAGCTTCGCCTCGAGCCGCGACTTGTCGACGAACGCCAGTTGATCCACTAGCAGTTTGATGTCGCCCTGCGCATCAATCGAGCCCTGCTGGTTGCGAAATGCGTTCAGCGCCTGCTCAGCCTGTTGCAGCCTCGCCTTGACGACCGGCAGTTGCGTGTTGAGGAACGAGAGACTGCGCTCGGCATCGTCGGCACGACGTCGCGCGTTGAAGTTCAGGTAGCTCTCCGCGATCGCATTGATCATGCGAGCGGCAAACACCGGATCAGCATCCTCGAAATTCATCTGCATGATGCCTGACTGGCGTTTCGTTTCGGTCACGCTTAGTTTCTTCAGGATCGCATCTAGGCAAGCGTCCTTGGAAATGCTCCGCACGCGAAATTGCGCGCCGGGCCTCGCGACAATCCGCGACACGTCGACCCGATAGCCATTCGCCATGCTCGGTTTACCGACCGCACCGCTCAACACCTCGCTGCCGCTGCCGTCCTTCAACCGGAACCGGTTTCCATCGAGATAATCGAGCTCCAGCGCCTTTCCAGTCTGCGCATAGGGAACATCGAACGCATTGAATTCGAGGCGCTCACCTCCCCAGGCCCACGACGACAGGCCGAACGGAGCGGCGGCGAGACCATTCGCGTCTTTCGGCATGAACGAACCGATCAGGCCGCCGACGAGCGGGAAGCGGTTCTCCACCGAAACATTGGCCTGCGCGGCCGTCGCGTCGATGGCTTCGGTGACGACCGAACGCGAGCGAACGATGTCGATTTCGCCCGTCACCGCCGAATTCTGAATATCCAGCGCCTTGGAAATCGCCGAAAGCGAGCCCAGCGCACTCGCCTTGTTTTCCTCGACCTGGATCAACGTGTCCGCGGAGTACACCGGTGCCGCCGCGATCGCATACACGATCGCCATCAGCAAGCACATGGCGAAAATGCCCAGAAAAATGCGCCCGTGTTCGAATACGTTCTCAAGTATGTCGACCGGCGATAATCCGAGTGCCCCGAGAGCAGCCTGTGCCTCCCTGTCGCGGTGCACGCTTGGTGAAGGTCTTTCCATCTTCATGCCAAACTCCAGAATTGACGATCCGACGGAATTCGTCACTTTCCGCACGTTGTTGTTCACGTTCATTTCATTGAAAATCCGGCCGAAAACCCTTCAGGCCGGATCGGGATCCCACCTCGTCGGAACGATGAGGGCGTCGAACGCTACACCCGCCCGGCGCGGCCCCCGCTCGCTTCCAACGCCGCCTCGACGTCAGATAGGCAAAAAATCGTCCCGGCTTCCGCCTCATGCGCCGCGTGATCCACCCGGTGGGCTCCGACGAACAGGAAGCGTCGTCCCACCCCCGCACGCTCAGCAGCTTCGAGGTCCGAAGGCTTGTCGCCTACCATGATCGATTCCGCCATGCTCAGATCGAGATCGCGCCGCGCTTCATGCAGCATGCCCGGCTGCGGCTTCCGGCACTCGCACGCCTGTTTGTAGGCGCCCACGCCAGCTGCCGGATGATGCGGACAGAAATAGACTCGATCGATCCTTGCGCCGCGCGCCTCGAACGCACCGCGCATCCAGTCCATGAATGCGACGAACTGCGCTTCGGAAAAATAGCCTCGTCCGATGCCGGCCTGATTCGTGACGATTACAACCTGATACCCGGTCGCATTGGCAAGCCGGACCAGATCGAAGATCCCCGCGACGAAAACGCAGTCCTGCTTCTGATGGACATACCCGTAGTCAACGTTGATCACGCCGTCACGATCGAGAAACAGTGCTTTACGCTTCACTGACTCCGGCCTCCAGCATCAGAGGAATGACGGCTTGCGCCCGCGCGTAGTCCGCGGGAACGCCGATATCGATAAACTCAGTGACCTCGGGGAAGACACGGATATCGAGCTCGGCAACCCGTTCGCTCAGAAATGCCTGCTCGAAGGAAAACTTCTCCGGGAAGTCGAAACCAAGCAATTTCTGCACATTGACGACATACGTGCCGGCATTGATATAGCCGTGTCCGTGACGCTTCTCCCTGAATGCCGACAGCCGCCGGGACTTCATATCAAAATCGAGCGTGCCGTAGCGCGATGCGTCGTGCATCGGCGTCGCCGCAAGAACGAGATCCGGGCATGTCTCGCGATAGAACGCCGCCAACTTCCGCAGATCCAGATTCGACAGCGTATCTCCGTTCATCACGATCATGTCGGCCGCGCCGTGAGCCCTGATCGCATGAACGATCGCCCCGCCGGTACCGAGCGGCTCGTCTTCCTCGATGACGGAAATCGCCATGCCGAAGTCGCGAGTCCGAAGCAGATCCTTGATCCGGCCACTGCCATAGCCAAGCGACAGCACCACCTCCGTCACACCTTGCTGCAAGAGGCCTTTCAGCATCCAGCACAGAAACGGCTCGCCATCGATCGGCGCGAGCGCCTTCGGCACCTCATCGCCCAATACCGGACGCAGCCGCGTGCCGAGGCCGCCCGCCAGGATGAGGCACGGCAACATCGCGCTCATGCGAAGATCTGCTCTTCGACAATGCCGCAAATGATGTGACCGCACACCAGATGCCCTTCCTGAATCTTCGGCGTCGAAGCGGACGGAATCTCGATGCAGATGTCGGCACGCTGCCGCATCTCCGCGGCGCCCGATCCGTTGCCGGTGAATCCGACCGAAAACATGCCTGCCGCCTTCGCGGCTTCCAGCGCCCGCAGGATGTTGGGTGAACGCCCAGAGGTCGAATAAGCCCAGAAGATGTCGCCCGGGCGCCCCGTTGCCTGAATCTGACGCTCGAACAGCTTCTCGTATCCGTAGTCGTTGCCGATCGCGGTCATCACTGAGCTATCCACGGTCAATGCGAAGGCCGCGAGCCCCGGGCGATCGAAATTGAAACGACTGACAAATTCACCGGCGATATGTTGAGCATCCGCGGCGCTGCCGCCGTTGCCCGCGAGCAGGACCTTGTTGCCCGCCCGTAACACTGTCGTCACGTGCTCCGCGACACGCTCGATCCGCGCGACTTGCTCCTGATCGGACAGCAGACCGCTCAAGACGGACAGCGTCTGCTCGATTTCGTTTTTCACGCTGATTGTCATTGGTTCTTTCTCCACGATTGCGCACCGATGTCCGTAAACGTGCAGTTAAGGACCTGACCATTGACCCCTTTGTACGCATCCAGCGCCCGCATCACCGACGATCGCTCGACAGGATCGACAAAGAACATCATGAAGCCACCGCCTCCGGCGCCAGACACCTTGCCCGCCTTGGCACCCGCTCGCACCGCAGCCTTGTACAAATCGTCGATCATCGGATTCGAGATATTCTTCGCCATGCGCTTCTTCGATTCCCACGCATCGCGCATCGATGCGGCAAACACGTCGAAATCCGCTCGCAATACCGCTTCCTTCATACGGACGGCTTCTTCCTTGACCTCATGCAGCGCGGCGACCGAATCGACGACGCCTTCCACGACATTTGTACTCTGTTCCTTGATGATGTTGGCAGACTCGCGCGATACACCGGTGTAATACAGCACCAGCGACGCCTCCATCTCGGCCTTAATTTCCTGCTTGATCCGCAACGGATTGACGATCACCCGGTCACCGTAAAACTCCATGAAGTTCAATCCGCCGAACGTCGCTGCATACTGATCCTGCTTGCCGCCGGCAAGGCCGAGATCGACCCGCTCGATGTCGTGCGCGATATGTGCGATGTCGTATTCGCCGAGTGGCAACGACAACAGTTCGCAGAAGGCTCTTACCAGCGCAACGACAATCGTTGACGAAGATCCGAGCCCGGACCCCGGCGGCGCTTCAGAACACGTCGTGATCGTGACGGCCAACGGATGCCCGCCATTGAAATCCCTGACGATCCGGTTATAGACGCCAACATGCAAGCCGAGACCGCACTGGACCTCGAGTACCGGCGACACCGGACCGACCCAGCGCGTATCCGTATCGGCCGCCACCAGCTCAATCTTCGCGTCATCTCGCGGCGCGATCGACGCGTAAGCGAATTTTTCGATCGTCACGTTGAGCGCGAGGCCACCGAACCGGTCCGAATAAGGTGGCACATCCGTTCCGCCGCCACCCAAACCCAATCGCAAAGGAGCCCTCGAACGGGCAATGAAGCGTGTCATGAAATCTCTCGCAGAGAATGAGTCGGCGCCAACACGAGATGGCGACAGGTCCGCATCCGGCACATATCGAGCCAACTGCTCGACTCGTCATGTCGATCACCCCTACCGGACCGCAAACACATGGCCACGCAACGACAGTCTTTCCGCCGGAAATACGTGACCATGTTCGATGGGAGGACTATGCGACAGATGCACAACACTCTGCGTGCGATGGCTTACATTAAAACGTCCTGACGAAATCGCAGCGGCGAACCTGCGTTACGCTTCACTCGCTTGACGTACAAAGCGGCTCTGACCAATCGGTGCCAGAACATCCCGAACCCGGCGATCCGGCACCCGCTGGCCAAGGCGGTGCGTTACCCAAACAGGACGCATTGCATTTGTGCGACCACTCCCGGACCAACACATCAGCGAGGTCTCGCCGTCATTCGCAGTTTTAACAATTCTTTTCAGATACGGACTCGCCACCGAAGCACGAACGCATGGCCGCGCATTCAACCTCGGGTAAGGTGCGTCAGGAAGACGTGCAAGGTGAGGCGGACTTACGATGTGCCGCAGCCAGCGGGGTGCGCCATGACGATCGACTACCGTCGATATCTAACGTCATCCGCCCATGGCAAACGAAAGGAACCGGGGCACGGCTCGCCGCACGGCGGGCAGTGCGACATCACTCATCGATGCCGGATTCGCGCGACACGGACATGTGTCACGCACTTCGCGCGCTTCGATGCCCCGGATGCAGTAGCGCCGCCGACCGATGCACCGACAGGCGTGTCAGCACTGAAACAGACACCCGTCACCGCTCGGCACGCTCTCCCCTGCGAGGATCGAGCAAGCGTCGGACGACGGGAGTGTAGTTCGAGCGCTCCAGGTTCAATTCGAGCGCTCCCGGTTCAACAATGCTGGATAACGACATGAACAACGATCACCGTTTCGGCATGCTGATGCCGAACATGACCCAACCTGCCAGGCTCATCAAGCACCGAGCATGCACGGCACTCTCGCTGGCGATCGCCGCCATGCTTTCCGCTTGCGCCGTCGTGCCCGGCCAGCACATGGGGTCGACAACGTTGCCGGTCACGACCGCCGACAATGGCGAAGTGACCAGCGACATGCAAATCCCGGTCAGGCAGATCGACCTGTCGCAGATAGACCGGATCCGGGCCGCACAGGAAAGCACTGCTGGCATGACAATTCCGCCGAACCTGTTCGCGAAGCCGGACATCTATAAGCTCGGCGCCGGCGATGTGCTGCAGATCACGGTATGGGATCACCCGGAATTCGCAGCGGCCGCAGGCCAGCCAGTGTCGACCACGAAGACTGCGGACGCGGCGCCTGGTTTTGTCGTCGACAGCAGCGGCAACGTGCAATTCCCGTACGTACCCCGACCGATTCACGCGGCCGGGAAAACCGTCGCGCAGATTCAGTATGAGGTCAAAGCCGAACTCAGCAAGGTATTCGTCAAACCACAGGTGACGGTTCGCGTGGCGTCGTTCCGCGCGACGCAGGTCTATATCGACGGCGAAGTGCGCAGTCCGGGCGCGCAAACCATCAACGACATTCCAATGACGCTGATCGAAGCCGTCAGCCGCGCCGGCGGATTTGCACCGACCGCGGATCAGAGTCGCGTCACGATCACTCGCAATGGCACGATCTATCCGGTGAATGTCGCGCAAATGATGAGGAAGGGCAAGAACCCGGCGAACATCATGCTGAAGCCGGGCGACATGCTGCATGTCGGCGCACGCGACGACAACCCCATATACGTGATGGGTGAAGTGGTCAAGCCGCAAGCCGTTGCGCCGCTTCGCGACGGTTCGCTCACGCTGAGCGAAGCGCTCACGCAGGCGGGCCAGCTCAACCAGCAGACCTCGAATGCCAAGCAGGTTTTCGTGCTGCGCAAGGCGGCCGACAGTGCGCCAGTCATCTATCACCTCGACATGCAGTCCCCGGTTTCCATGCTGCTCGCGAACCAGTTTCCGCTCGCGTCGAAGGACATCGTCTATGTCGACAACACCGGACTCGTCCGGGCCAGCCGCGTATTGAACCTGCTGCTGCCGGCGATCAGCGCGGGTTTGACCGGAGCGCTCGTCGCGAAGTAATGCGCCATGTCGACTCGCGCCCCGGCCATTGTGAGCCAACGCGCGAGTCGCAAGGACGGCACGCCTGAGACAGGTATCCGCGAATTCATACGGAATAGTGACACTCGTCGCCTCATCTTGGCAGCGCCGGACCCAGCGCTTTTTCATTTTCTTGCACGAGAAGAGAGTGAAAGGAATTGATCGCATGCAGCCATCTCGAAACAGGAACTGCATTCCCGACGAACAGGGTGCGATATAACCAAGTTTTGACCATATCCATAACGATTAAGACTCCGAATGATATGGGCGAACATTGCTTAGTCGCTGTGTCGAGCCGATAACAGCCAGGCGCCGTACCGGACACGGCATCGGCCGCAGCAAATATCGCCAGGGCGTTGAACGCACACATGCCGGCTGCATCACTTCCGCCGCCGTATTCGTTTCGATCGACCGGCTGACATGCACGGCGCGGGCCTCAAATCCCACTACTGCCTGAGCTGCTGAAATACCCTTCGTCACACCGCACAGCAGTCCTTATTAAACCAAGGTTAAGCGTTCCGTTGTTTGCATGAGGCCACCGGCCGATTGTCCGTTCATCAGTACCAGCCCGATCGATCGCCCCTCGTTCAGCGTGCTCGATCCTCACAATCCCCCTTCGGGATCGGACACCAATTTCACGCTCGATCGACGGTTTCAGTCTGCATACCGCGGATTCTTCCGGCGGACTTAAGTCTTAGGCCGCTCCCGAGGTTTAAGTCCGATTTACACCTCTTCCCGATCGACTAGTATTTCGACATAGAAACAATACGTTCCTGATAGAAATTCCCGCCACTGATAGCGGCGACATCACGAGAATGCGCTACCTCGCGGATTCCGGGGATTAATTTCCCCCCCAAAAAAAATAAAGCAAAAATATCTGATGCGGCGAGCCGATCCCGCCTTGGTCGCGAAAGACCTCCATCCGACACGACGCACAAATATCGGCAATATCTTTCATGTCAAGCGATTTTTCTTGACCCTGAATTGCCGATATCCGGAGAATGACCTTTCACCGAATATTCAATTTCACGGAACAAAATAATTCCGGCCTTCATTGAATAATCGAGTCGAAGATGGCATTTCCCGGGAGGCGCTTGAATATGGCAAATCTATCGAGGGGATCATCATGCCTGCAGTTTCCAGACTTATTGCCATTCGTATCGCGATTTCAATTATCCTTACCCTTCCCATTTGGAATGGCGCGGAATGCCAGGTAACTCTGGCCATGTTGAATACTCCGAACACCTCGGCAAGCCACACCTTTACGGGATTGAATAACGGCACGATATCGGGAGCATACAATATATCCAAAGTCGATGTTCACACACTCCTGTATCCAGGAGCCACCACCAAGGTACTTGCTCACTACCTTCCATGGTGGAGTGCATCACCTCGCAGCGGCATCAGTGTCGGGTATCAGTCCGACGACCCGGTTTATATCAACAAGCTTTTCAATGACCTTGCTTCCAGAGGCGTCGACGGCTTGATTGTCGACTGGTATGGTCAAACGGATTTTACCAACAGGGCGTGGCTGGCATCGATGCCGGAACTGCAGAAATTTGTGAAAATGAATTTTAGCATCATGATCGACTCCGGATCGTTCAGATTCAATCGCTGTGCGGGGTGCGACGTGAATGCCACGATTCTTTACAACCTCGACTACTTAGAAGAAGTATACATTCCTTATCGGCAGTATTTAAGATACAACGGTCACCCTGTCGTGTTCGAATTTGGAATAACGAGCCTCCCCGGGGTCAATTGGGAGACCATCCAGGCAGCACACCCCGAGATTTACTGGATTCACCTGGATAATGCGATTTCCACCTCCGGATTTGATATTTTGAATAGCAAGGGATCGTTTCTGTGGATCGATCCTCCTCCGTATCCGGTTGTTGAGACGTACGCGAGCATGGCTCAGCCCAATTATTTCTATAGCAATGCACTCACCAAATCCAATCAGATATCGGTTGGCGCCACCTTCAAGGGATTCAACAGCAGTCTTGCCGCCTGGGATATCGGGGTGCCTCAATATATCCCTCAGACATGCGGCGCCACTTGGCTCAAGACCTTTGCGACGATCAACAAGTATTACAGCACCGCCGTGCAGCTTCCGTTCTTGCAGCTGGTCACATGGGACGACTATGAAGAAGGAACCGAACTCGAAACAGGGATCGAAAACTGCGTCACCTTGTCGGCGAGCGTGGATTACACGAATCATGTTCTAAAAGTGAATTTGACGCATACGAATACGGTCGACCATCTCGAACTCTACGAACAAAACAAGGACGGCACGCTGGCCCTGACGAATACCTTTCCTGCGACCATGATGAATATCCCTATCTCCGGCTTTTCCGGAACGTTTTATTTGAGGGCAGTGGGAAAGCCATTCATGAAGAACGTGATTTCTCAAGCGATCGTCGTCGATTCAAAATCCGTCGCAAGGCGTCAAAGCCTGGCCCGATACGGCACGGCGAGCGGTGCCAGGATAGCCTCTCAAAACAAGTAAGGCTTGTCGCACGGAACGGTGTGACGAAACACATCAGCGCAACAGTATATGGTCCGCCCCATGCCCGCAGGTCGCCGATGCGAAAGTACCGGGCCTGTCAAAGCGACGGGCGGATGCGCTGATATCGGTCAAATCCCCCGTTTGTTCGGATGCGGGATTTCGGCAAGCACATCGAGCCTGCGCGCCGGTTCGCGCACGGCTGGAGGGTCGGCCAATTGCAAGCGACGCCGTAGTCGACACCACATGGTGTCGAATGACTGGACCGCATCGAAGTTAGGCGTATGCCACCGCCGAGCGAGCGTCGCTTTGTGGCCGAGGCTGTGTCAAAACGCCCGGACCAGCCAGTAGAGCAACGGTGCGAACGCGTTTACGTGGAGCCGGGTTGCGGGCGGCTGACCTGATCGTGCTACGCCAGTTAGGGAGCGTCAACGCGTGAGATCACGCACCCGCCACCCTCATCGCATGCATCGTCTTGGCAATCCCCAGAATCCTGACGACGCGCTTGAAGGTGCATGCGAGCACGTGCAAGCTCATTTCGGTCGCGACGCTGCCAAGCCCGCGAGTCTGGAAGTGCGTCGAACCCATCCCGTGCTTGAGTGTGCCGAACACATGTTCGACGGCACGGCATCGTATCGTCATGGCGTCGGGTGGGCGATCCATGCATCGCCTCAAGCACTGCTTCGTGCTTCTACCGCCGGATTCGTCGGTAATCAGCCGGCGTACACTGGCTCTTGATCGGGCATCGCGGACAGGCACTGCTCCAGTACGTACGCAGGGTCATCAGGTTGCTGCATTCAACCGGACTGAATCGGTAGATTGCCCGTTGACCCGCAGGGCACTGGTACTGGTCATCTTCGGCGATGTAGACGAAGTCAGTCCGGTCGAATCGCCCATCAGCCTTGGCACCGGATGTCAGCGATTTGGGTACCAATGCGGCAATGCCATGACACGTTGCCCTTCTGCGGCGAATCCGTCGTTTCGCTATTGAAACCCGCAGTCAATACCATGAAGCACTGCCCACCGACGCCCCGCGCCGAACTGAATGATCGAAGTGCAACTCGAGTGTCCGAAAACCACTATCGGCTTCGTGATCGGGGAGGGGGAAGCGCGAGGCTTGAATAGTAGACACCGGCAGGCAGATCTCCTCGACCGGCTAGATCATCAGGTAATTCAGCCAGGCCGTCAGGGCCGGGCCGTCGTCACTGCCGGACATCACATTGGCGCCTATCGGGCTCGCCCCATGCGTGACCTGCTTTGCGCTGACAAATGCCGCGATCGTCGTGGACACGATCAAAGTTGCGACGCCATTCGCGTTGGTGGGCGCGATGTCGATGCGCATGCCCACATCCGCCTCGGTGAATGCCGCCGATGCCGACGAAAAGGCGGTGGGTCCCGATGTCGTTACGCCGTCGTTGACGATCCGCGTGTTTCCTTTTGCGCCGAAATACTTTGCGCTGACTGGTAAATTGGCGGGAAGCGCCTCCGGAAATTCCATCCAGACCTGCGTGGTGCCCGCCGCAGCACTGACTGCCGCGCCGCCGTTGCTTGAAGCCAGAACGGTGGTACGCGACAGCGTGTTTCCCGTTGGCCGTGTACGTGCCGATTCCGATTTCCCAGTTTCCACTCGGCCCCCCGTGCTGCTCACGGTTTGCGGTAGTAGAACGGGGCAAGTTTGCACGTACGGATGAAAAAGTCCGGAATCCCGTCATTGCGCCAGCCAGCGATAGCACTCCTGTACGAGTGGAAGTGGTCGTTTCCTTCACGCGGTCCTGAAGTTGAAATGCCATATCGATCCTCGACGTGTGCCAGCAGGAACGCAAAAGAATGAACAAGCGCCGGATGCGCGGCATCGGTAACGGTCGTCGGTTCGCTCGTCTCCGACGACTTCGCGCTGCATGACCTGCCCTCCGGCGCATTGAACTCCGGATAAGCGCTATTGCCCCAGTCTCGGAATCATCGTGACCGTTGGGGCAACGCTATAGGTGACCGTCATCGCATCGCCTGGCCTGAGATCGATGAGGCCATTGGTCAATCCGGTGGCATAGGCTGCCTGTCCGTTTCGCGACACGGTGACCGACGACACGGTACCGCCGGCGACGGACATGCTGACACCGCTCAGATTGCTGTTCGCGAACGTCCATGGCGAAGGACCGACCGTCTGCGCGGCCGGGGTCAGCTGGACACCGAAACCGACAAACCCGTTTTGAGCGATGTTGCCCTCGCCCCACGCCGTATAACTCCACGAACTCGACGAAATCAGCGTGTCGATCGCTCGGGGATAATTGACCGGCTGAGCCATGTAATTGCCGCGCACCTTGAGCGATGCGCCAGCCGCAAGCGCCCCGATCGTGATGAAACGGGCGAAGCCGTTGCAGCATCCGATGTTTTCTCCGATGTTGTCATTGATCTCCGTGACATTCGTGCAAGAACCGTCCACGTAGATCCCATCCTTCGAGATACCGGATAGCTGGTTCTTCGAAACGATGCAATCGCGAGTGTTATACAACGCGATTCCGGCCGACGCGCTCAATCCCCCGGTCCCCGTGAACGTGATGGACGCGCCGCTTGCAATTCCGGTACCGGCAACGTTGTTCGACAGCGTGACCGTCGGACCGTTTCCGTTACCGGAAACCGCGGTCACATACGTGCCGATCGGGATATTCGTTCCGGATACCCCCTGACCGACCGCACAGCCGCGCGCCGACGGATAAGGCGTAAACGTCAGCGTGTTGGTCCCCGCCGCCGACGCAGCCGAGGTTGCGAGCGTTTGCGACGTCATGCAGACCATCGGCGTGAAAACGATGGCAGCACCGCTGGCGACGGTGCCCGTCACGCCCTTGCTGAGCGTCACGGATTTCGCAATCACACCGGTCACGACGGTCCCTGCCGCGATGTTGGGACCGCTGGCACTCTGCCCAATCGACACGCCCGTCGTTTCGTCGCCCGGCGATCCGAATCCGTAGATATCGTTGTAGGTCACACCTGTCGTCGAGCCAAACGTCAGCGTGGTAGCGCCACTTGCAGCGGAGGCCGTCGTGGCGATCGTCGCCCCGAACAGGCCAACGCCCGAAAAGATCACGGTCCCGCCGCTGGGAACGGTCGCGCTCTGGTCCGGCGTGACCGTCGATGTACCTGCCGATACGAGCGTGCCGATCTGCACGCTCGTCGAGCCGTTGAAATACCACGCAGTCATGCCGATGGCAACACCCGGGTTATTGGCGAAGCTCAACGTCGTCGACGCGGAAGTCGCACTGATCGTCGTCAATGGAAACCCGTTCTTGTTGTTCGGATCCCATGCATTGACTATGGTGTTTTGCGAAATATTGATGTGAATGTTGTTCCCGGAAGGCTGCTACAATCCAATCGGCGTTCCAGCAGAATTCTTGATCGTATTATCGACGATATTGATATGGGAATTGTTGAATCCGCTTGTCGCCCCGACGGCCAACGCCGAATAACCGAGCGATCCGTTTGGAGAATTCTCGATTATGGCAATGTTCGATGTGACTCCGCAGGTATCCAGAATATTATTGGCCACCGTAACATTGTCGTTTCCGTAACTTTGATAAACGCTCGTCAGCTCCGATGTCACGTAAATTCCGGCTCCCATGGGATTGTAGATCTGATTACCTGTTACCGGGACCTCCTGCGCACCCACAATGGCAATGCCACGGGCGTACTTGGTTCCAACGACTCTATTGTTCGAGATCGTCACCCGGCGAGGACGAACGCCCTCGTTGTAATAACCAACCACGGCGAATGCGTCATCGCCGCCATTAATTACCTCATTATTCGTGATGGTAATATCTGAACTTGCCTTGGTGACGTGAATACCATCGTGCCAGACATTGAGCAGTGTATTTCCAAAAACCTTGCCATTCACGCAACTACGCATCATCACGGCCTGCGCAGCCGTGTTGTTGAACTTGCACCCCGAAATCTCGAACTGGCTGCAGTCCAGCAGGACGACCGCGCCGGCATTCTCATCGGGATAGTTATTCGTCGAATTCGGCGAAAAAAATTGCAGCCCCTGGATCTTGAAATTACCGACATTAGTCCAGTAAATTACTGCATTCTGGCCTTGCGATGTCGTGCACTGCAGAATCGAATCCCATCCGGCGCCGATGATCGACGCCGTCGCGGTCAACGTATTGCTGTACAGATAAGTGCCGGACGGAAAATACAACGGTATTCCGGCACTGAGCGCAGTCTGGAGCGCGACCGTATCGTCGGTCACGCCGTCGCCCTTCACGCCAAACCGCCTGACGCTCATCGGCAGGTCGACCAGCTCCTGCAGAAGCGGTCACGCGGTCAGGCCCGTTGCCGTGCCGACGAGGTATGTAGCCGGAAGTTCTGCTGTCATTCAAATGCTCCGTGCCATCGCAATTCAATCGCGATGCAAAAGTTAAAAAGCGGACGGATGATCGGACGCTGCGTCTTCCGAATCTCCGGGGTACAACCGCAGGAGCGCGTGCGGCTGGCAGGCAGGATGCCGCCGCAAATCCGCCCCGCCAGATTCGATATCCTTTTATTTTTTTGCATGAAAAGAGAGCGGGCACGATTTTTCGCACCCGCTCATTGCAGAATAAGAACGGTTTCCCCGACGAACTGTGCGTTTGGTAACCGAAACAGGGAGCGATGCGGCACGCGAATCGGCAGGACACGATCCGGTCGAACGACTTGCCCGTTCGATGCGAACGCAACGAATCCCCCGCACGATGCCGCCGTCGCCGGCATCGATCTCTCCCCTCGAAACACCTGATCGCGGGTACTTCTTACTCTGCTGCACACACGCAATCGGGAACGATGACCGCCTTTTCCCCACGCCACGCAATCGCGTCGAAAAAAGATCGTACGAATCGGTAGAAACACCGATGCTGTAGTCAAACTACATTCGTACGATTGATCGCTGCAGAGAATCGCTACATCCGATTCGACAGTGTCAGACGGTCCGCGTCGCCGTCCGTGTTGCTCGATCGGGCCCAACCGGCCGTAACGATTCCCCGCCCGGCCTGGCATGCCGACGCGCAATCACCCTGCATCGCCAGCCGAATGCGTCCGCGTGCGAATCCACCGGACGTACGCAGCTCCAGACATCATCCGAACGACCGGCAATTCGATCATGGAGAACAACATGCGAGACACATTCTGGCCAGCCGCCGTGCTGGCGGCGGCCCTCTGCACCAGCGCCCATGCGGGCAACACCGATTTCAACACACCGGGCGACGCCGCCGACGCGTTCGCATCGTCCGCCGCGCAGCGGCGCGCCGACCTCCTCGTGCGCAAGATGACGCTCGACGAGAAGCTTCAGTTCATTCATTCGCAATACGAAATGTCGAAGGTGCCGGCTGGTGGTGCCGGCTACATCCAGGGCGTGCCGCGGCTCGGCATTCCCGATCTCAACATGGTCGACTCGGCGACCGGCTCCGGCAGCACGTCACTCGCGAGCACAACCTTCCCCGCCACGATCGCCGTCGCGGCGAGCTGGGATCGCCGACTGTCGTACGACTATGGCAAGCAGGTCGCGATCCAGTTGCGCGCGCAAGGGTTCGGCATGGGTCTCGGCGGCGGCACCAACCTCGCGCGCGAGCCGCGCGGCGGCCGGCTGTTCGAATATCTCGGCGAGGATCCGCTGCTCGCCGGCGACCTGCTCGCGGAGCGCACGCTCGCCACGCAGCGGCAGAAGGTCATCGCGACCATCAAGCACTATGCCGGCAACGAGCAGGAGCATGGCCGGATGGGCGGCAACACGCAGATCGACGAACGCACGCTGCGCGAGCTGTACCTGCTGCCGTTCGAGATCGCCGCGAAGCGCGGGCAGCCCGGCAGCGTGATGTGCAGCTACAACCGCCTGAACGGCGCGTACGCGTGCGAGAACAACCATCTGCTGAACGACGTGTTGAAGAACGAATGGGGCTTCCAGGGCCAGGTGCAATCCGACTGGGGCGCGACGCACAGCACCGCCGCCGCGATCAACGCCGGACTCGACGAGGAAGAGGACGTCGGGCCGTCCGTCTACCTGACGCCGGCCGCCGTCAAGCAGGCCATCGCGAACCGCTCGGTGTCGACCGCGCGCCTCGACGACATGGTGCGCCGCAAGCTGGCCGTGATGATCCGTGTCGGCGTGATGGACGATCCGGCCAAGGGCGGCGGCACGATCGATTTCGCGGCCGCGAACCGGTTCGCGCAGGACGCCGCCGAGCAGTCGATCGTACTTCTGAAGAACGACGGCAACCAGTTGCCGCTGGCGGCGTCGGCGCTGTCGCGCATCGCCGTGATCGGCGGCCACGCCGATGCGGCCGTGCTGTCGGGCGGCGGATCAGGCAACACGCGCGATCCGGTCACCGGTTCGTTCGCGGGCTGCGGCGGCCTGACGTTCGGGTCGTCGACCGGCTGCAGCTGGTGGCGCAATCCGTGGCTCAAGGTCGACGTGCCGATCGTCGCGGCGATCCGCGCGCTCGCGCCGGCCGCACAGGTCACGTTCGCGGGCAACGGCGACCAGCAGTCGCCGTTCCGCGCGTACACGCAGCAGGAAATCGACCAGGCCGCGGCGCTCGCGGGCCGCTCGGACGTCGCGATCGTCGTGGTCGCGCAGCCGGCCGGCGAGGATTTCGGCGATCTGCCAAGCCTGAGCCTCGCGAATCCGTCGAACCAGGACGCGCTCGTCGAAGCCGTCGCGCGGGCGAATCCGCACACGATCGTCGTCGTCCAGAGCGGCAACCCGGTGCTGATGCCGTGGAAGGACAGCGTGTCGGCGATCGTCGAGGCGTGGTATCCGGGCGAAGGCGGCGGCAAGGCCATCGCGAACGTGCTGTTCGGCGCGGTCAATCCGTCCGGCAAGCTGCCCGTCACGTTCCCGGCGCGCGACCAGGACACGCCGACGTGGGGGCAAAACGGCGCGTTCGACAACGATCCCGTCTACGCGGAGAAGCTGAACATGGGCTATCGCTGGTATGACGCGCGCAACATCAAGCCTATGTTCGAATTCGGCTACGGGCTGTCGTACACGCACTTCGCGTATTCGGGGCTGTCGGTGCAGCGGCAACGGGACGGCTCGCTGAGCGTCGCGTTTACCGTGCGCAATGACGGCCGCGTCGCCGGCGCGGAAACGCCGCAGGTCTATCTCGGCGTGCCGTACAAGGACGAACCGCCGAAGCGGCTGGTCGGCTGGGAAAAGATCCGGCTGAACCCGGGCGAGGCACGGCACGTGCGCGTGACCGTGTCGGCGCGGATGCAGAGCGTGTGGGATACGTCGCGCAACGGCTGGAAGTTCGTGCCGGGCGGGACGGTGTATGTCGGCGCGTCGTCGCGCGATATCCGGCTGCAGGGTAGCTGAGCAGACAGCCGGCGATGCCTGGCGCCGGGGAGCACCGCCCGGCGCCAGGCGGCACGGCGGTGTTTCGCGACGAATGCACCGGACGGCGCGAGCCGCCGTGCCGAATCGCCATGCCTCATTCGCGTTGCCGACCACGCGCCCGCAGCCCCTCGCTCGACAGCCATTCGCCGTGCGTTTTCACGCGCCGGGGCGGCCCCGTCGAATCCTTCGACACGCGTCACGGTAAAATTCCGCTCGTCCCGCTCAGGCGCCGTGCCGGACATGCCCCCGGCACGCATTCCCGACGATCGACCACGCGCGGCACAGGAGCCCCTATCTCCTTGATTTTCATATATTCATCGTTTCCCGGAACATGACTTACTCACTCGCCACCGCCTACACCCGGGAACTCGAGATCCGCAAGAGCCGCTTCATCGCGTTCGCGATCCCGGTCGAAGACCGCGACGCCGCGATGCAGGCGCTGCAACGCCTGCGCGACGAGCACCCGACGGCTACCCACGTGTGCTGGGCGCTGCTCGCCGGCGGCCAGTCCGGCATGTCCGACGACGGCGAGCCGTCGGGCACCGCCGGCCGGCCCATCCTCGAAGTGCTCCGTCATCACGATCTCGACGGCGTGCTCGGCGCGGTCGTCCGCTACTACGGCGGCGTGAAGCTCGGCGCGGGCGGCCTGGTGCGTGCCTATACGGACGCGATCGCCTCGGCGCTTCTCGACGCCGAGCGCGTCGAACGCATTCGCCACACGCGGTTCGCGATCGAAATCGGCTACCCGGACGAGGCGCGCGTGCGCCGCTGGATCGAGCAGGCGGGTTACGAACTGGTGGACAGTGCGTACGCGATGACGGTGAAGCTCGTGATCAAGCTGCCGGAAACGGCCGAGGCGGCGGCGAAAGCCGAGCTGTTCGACCTGACGCAGGGGCGTTCGGGGTTCCCCGACCTGTGACGCGCGGGCGACCGCCCACCCGCACGCCGTAGCGGCTTCACACAGATTCCCGCGAAAATTCAGATAAGTCCGATAGCAAAACGGCGCGCCTAAACATACTCTCCCCGCATCCCCGGCAATGCGTTCCGCCGACGTTTGGCCGGGCCGATCCGGCGACGGGCGCCACCTGGAGCGGACGCGGTCGTGCGCCCGCCTGGATCGCCGGCCGCGACCGCGCCGCGTTCCTGATCCGGGAGTGACGCGCGCCGCGTTGCACGGCGCGCCCGTCGGCTGGTCCGTTCGGCCCGAACCGCTCAATAAACATCGGGCACGATCATGTCGTCCGGCACCGGACGGCGAATGTAATCCTCGTGATGCTCGCGTTGCGGCAGATCGATCGTCGGACGCGGCACCTCGTGATACGGCACCTGCTGGAGCAGGTGGTGGATGCAGTTCAGGCGCGCGCGCTTCTTGTCGACCGCCTGCACGACCCACCACGGCGCCTCGGGGATATGCGTGCGCAGCAGCATCTCTTCCTTCGCGGCCGTATAGGCCTCCCAGCGGCGGCGGCTCTCGAGGTCCATCGGGCTCAGCTTCCACTGCTTCAGCGGATCCTCGATCCGGCTCTGGAAGCGCAGCTCCTGCTCATGGTCGGTGATCGAGAACCAGTACTTGACGATCTGGATCCCGCTGCGCGCGAGCATTTTCTCGAACTCGGGCACCGAGCGGAAAAACTCCTCGTATTCGTCGTCCGTGCAGAAATTCATCACGCGCTCGACGCCCGCGCGGTTGTACCAGCTGCGATCGAACAGCACGATCTCGCCGCCGGCCGGCAGATGCGTGACATAGCGCTGGAAATACCACTGCGTGCGCTCGCGGTTGCTCGGCGCCGGCAGCGCCGCCACGCGACACACGCGCGGATTCAGACGCTGCGTGATGCGCTTGATCGCGCCGCCCTTGCCTGCCGCGTCGCGCCCCTCGAAAATCACGACGAGCCGATGCCCCGTGCTCACGACCCAGTCCTGCAGCTTCACAAGCTCGCCCTGCAGCCTGAACAGCTCGCGGAAATACTGCTTGCGCGCCTCGCGGCGCTCCGGCGAGAACAGCAGATCCTCGTCGCTGTCGAAGCGGCGGTCGTCGAGCTCCATTTCGAGTTCTTCGTCGTACGCGTCGACGAGGTCTTCCTCGAAACGGCGCTGGCGCGACTCGAGCGATGCCGTATCGGTGAAGTTGTCGGTCTCGGTGCGGGTAT
Organism: Burkholderia sp. Bp8998; assembly: GCF_003854235.1. Lineage (NCBI taxonomy): Bacteria > Pseudomonadati > Pseudomonadota > Betaproteobacteria > Burkholderiales > Burkholderiaceae > Burkholderia > Burkholderia sp. Bp8998. The sequence goes on along the minus strand of NZ_QTQF01000002.1, from coordinate 14,574 downwards.
CGTTATCGCCCATGGGGCCTCCTTCCTTCCACATTGACGCAGCCAAACGCCTCCATTATCCCAGTGTCTCGCGTCAAATTGATGAAAAAGGGGCCGATCCGCCCCTCAGAGGCCGAATCCGGGCAGCACGCTCGCCAGCACCGGCTTCGCGGAACTGTCGAAGGGCTTGGACGCCGGCAGACCGTGCCCGGCATCGCACTCCGCCGGCGCGACCGCCGCAGCGGTCACGCATCCGGCCTGCCCCGTCACCGAATGATCCGCGTCACCCCGCGCCCGCGCGGATCGGCCATCGCCTCCGGCGTGTTGCCATCGATCTTGATCACCTGGATGTCGCCGCTGAAGTCCTGCCCCGTCAGCGTGTAGCCGCGCGCCTCGAGCTGCTTCGCGAGTTCGCCTTCGATCGGGTGGTACGGCTCCCAGAAGATCGTGTTCGGCGGCAGCAGCTGATGGTGGAAGCGCATCGCGCCGACGGCCTCCTTCAACGGCATCCTGAAGTCGTAGATGTTGTTGATCACCTGGAAGATCGACGTGAAGATCCGCGAGCCGCCCGGCGTGCCGATCACGAGCGACACCTTGCCGTCCTTCGTCATGATCGTCGGCGACATCGACGACAGCGGACGCTTCTTCGGCTCGATCGCGTTCGCATCGCTGCCGACCACGCCGAACATGTTCGCGACGCCCGGCTTCGCGGAGAAGTCGTCCATCTCGTCGTTCAGCACGATCCCGGTGCCGTCGGCGATCACGCCCGAACCGAAATAGCCATTGATCGTGTACGTGTTCGACACCGCGTTGCCCCACTTGTCGACGACCGAGAAGTGCGTCGTTTCGGCCTTCTCCGGCATCGACGTGCCGAGGCCCGGCTGCACGCTCTTCGTGTCGGCGATCTGCGTCGGGCTCACTTCGGCCGCGCGCTTCGCGATATACGCGTCGTCGGTCAGCTGCGCGACCGGCACCCTGTAGAAGTCAGGGTCGCCGAGATACTGCGCGCGATCGGCGAACACGCGCTTCTCGATTTCCGCGACCAGGTGGATGTATTGCGGCGAGTTGAGCTTCACGCCCTCGAAGTCCTGCTTGAGATCGGCCTTCATCTTCAGCAGCTGCACGAGGCCGATGCCGCCGGAACTGGGCGGCGGCGCGGTGATCACGTCATAGCCGTTCCACTTCGCCTGCACCGGCTGGCGCCACACCGCGCGATATTGCGCGAGATCCTCGGTCGTGATCAGCCCGTTGCCGTCGCCGGTCTTCATCGACGCGGCGATCAGCCGAGCCGTCTTGCCCTTGTAGAAGCCGTTCGCACCGTCGTTCGCGATGCGCGTGAGCACGTCGGCGAGATCAGGCTGCTTGAAGTTCGTACCGGCCTTCATCGTGGAAAAATATTTGTCGAAGTTGGTCTTGCCGCCGAACTCCTTCGACGCGTCGACGCCACGCTGCGCAAGCTGTTCGTCGACGACGAAGCCGTCGCGCGCATAGTGGATCGCCGGCGCGAGCACCTGCTTCCACTTCAGCTTGCCGAAGCGCTTCTGCGCCTCCCACATGCCCGCGACCGTGCCGGGCACGCCGGCCGCGCGCGGCCCGTACAGGCTCATGCCCTTGACCACGTTGCCGTCCTTGTCGAGATACATGTCCTTCGTCGCGGCGAGCGGCGCGCGCTCGCGGTAGTCGATGAAATACGGCTTGCCGTCCTTGTAGATCGTCATGAAGCCGCCGCCGCCGATGTTGCCGGCTTCCGGATACGTGACGGCAAGCGTGAACGCGATCGCGACGGCCGCGTCGATCGCATTGCCGCCTTCCTTGAAGATCCGCTCCGCGGCGTCCGCGCTGTACTTGTCGGCCACCGCGACCGCCGAGCTCGTCAGGACCGCCGGCTGCGGCCCCTTCGCATAGGCCGGCGCGTTCGGCAGGAAGCCGATGCCGGCCACCGTCGCGAGCACGGCGGCGGATGATTTGAAGCGATTCAGCGTCGTCATTGCATGTCCCCCATGTGGTTCTGCGGCGGGCTGAAAACAGCCCCCTGATCCGCTTATAGCCGCTGGCGCACGGTCGGCCACATGCCGGTTTCGTAGAAAAGGGGGAGGCGCGCGCGAAAAACTCGCCGCACACTACGCATCGCCGCGAATCGTGTGCGTCCGGTCACACGGCGGAGCAAAGGTGAACAGGCGGATCGGTCGAAATTGCATGCGGCGGGGCGGTGCAAGCCACGCGTGCCGTGATTTTCCGATTGCGCGTTGCGCGTCGACCCCGCCGCACGCAAAAAATCTGCGATCGAACCGCCCGCTGCGCGGGCCGATCTGCGAAGATAGCGCCCCGCTTTCGCGCCCGATCGTTCGCGCTCGTTCGCTGCCGCTTCACGCTTCCTCGTCTCGTTTCCTATGGCATCACACAATGCGCATCACGCGTCCGGTTTCGCAGCCGGCGTCGCCGCCGCCGTCCTCGTCGCGCAAACCGGCGCGACCGGCCCCTGGCACATGGGCCTGCTCGCCGCGTTCGCGGCTGGCGTCGCGGGCGGCACCGCGCCCGACTGGCTCGAAGTCGCCTGGTGGACCCGCAAGCGCCGCCTGTGGATCACGCACCGCACCGTCACGCACTGGGGCATCGGCTGGATCGCGCTGCTCGCGCTCGGATGGCACGGGCTCACGCATCATCCGCATCCGCTGTGGGCCGCGCCGCTGTTCGGCTTCGCGTGCGGCGGCGTGATGCACCTGCTCGCCGACTGGCCTAATCCGCTCGGCGTGCCCTGGATCTGGCGGCGCCACTCGCTGAACCTGTGGAACAGCGGACATTGCGACCTGATCGTCGTGGCTGCCGCATGGGGCGGCACGCTGTGGCTCGCGCAGTCGCTGTGGACGCGCGCACCGTTCCTTGAACACTGGCTCGGCTGGCTGCATCGCGTGTAGTCGCTTTGGGTCGCGTGCACCGCGCGCTTCCCCGCCCGCGGTGCCCGGCACGCACCCGCGACGTCTGGCACACTGACGATTGGCGCGCGCCCGCCCATGCGCTCGCACCCCATTTCAACGCTCCGATGGACGTCACCGCCACCCGCCCCGCTCACGCGCTCGACGTGTTCCACCCGGCCGTCGCCGCGTGGTTCCGCCGCACGTTTGCCGCGCCGACCGGCGCGCAGGCACTCGCGTGGCCGCACATCAAGGCCGGCCGGTCGACGCTCGTCGCCGCGCCGACCGGCTCCGGCAAGACGCTCACGGCGTTCCTGTGCGCGCTCGACGACCTCGTGCGCGACGCGCTCGCGCACGACGGCGCACTGCCCGACGCGACGCTGGTCGTCTACGTGTCGCCGCTGAAGGCGCTGTCGAACGACATCCACGTCAACCTCGACGCGCCGCTCGCCGGCATCGCCGAATCGCTCGCGCAACTCGGGCTGCCGGTGCCGGCGATCCGCACCGCCGTGCGCACCGGCGACACCACGCAGGCCGAACGCGCGGCGCTGCGCAAGCGCGCGCCGCACATCCTCGTGACGACGCCCGAGTCGCTGTACGTGCTGCTGTCATCCACTTCGGGGCGGCAGATGCTGTCGAACGTGCGTTCGGTGATCGTCGACGAGATCCACGCACTTGCGTCGTCCAAGCGCGGCAGCCACCTCGCGCTGTCGCTCGAACGCCTCGACGCGCTGGCGGGCCGCGCGTTGCCGCGCATCGGGTTGTCGGCCACGCAGAAACCGATCGACGCGGTCGCGCGCTTCCTCGTCGGCGGCCCGGCCGATGCACCGCGCGACTGCACGATCGTCGACACCGGTCACACGCGCGAACGCGACCTCGCGCTCGAACTGCCGAACGTGCCGCTCGAGCCGGTGATGGCGACCGACGTGTGGGAACAGGTGTACGACCGGATCGCCGCGCTCGCGGCCGCGCATCGCACGACGCTCGTGTTCGTGAATACGCGGCGCACCGCGGAACGCATGGCGCGCCATCTCGCCGACCGTCTCGGCAAGGACGCGATCGCCGCGCACCACGGCAGTCTCGCGAAGGAACATCGGTTCGACGCCGAACAACGACTCAAGCGCGGCGAGCTGAAGTTGCTCGTCGCGACCGCGTCGCTCGAGCTCGGCATCGACATCGGCGACGTCGATCTCGTGTGCCAGGTCGGCTCGCCACGCGGCATCGCGCCGTTCCTGCAGCGCGTCGGCCGCTCGGGGCACCATGTCGGCGGCGTGCCGAAGGGCCGCCTGTTTCCGCTGTCGCGCGACGAGCTGGTCGAATGCGCGGCGCTGCTCGATTGCGTGCAACGCGGCGAGCTCGATGCGTTGCGGATTCCCGAGGCACCGCTCGACGTGCTCGCGCAGCAGATCGTCGCCGAAGTCGCCTGTGCGGAATGGCGGGAGGACGCGCTGTACGCGAGCTTCACGCGCGCGGCGCCGTACGCACGCCTGTCGCGCGAACGCTTCGACGACGTGATGAAGATGCTCGCCGAAGGCTTCACGAGCCGCCGCGGCGTGCGCGGCGCGTATCTGCATCGCGACGTGGTCGGCGGCACGGTGCGCGGGCGCCGCAACGCGATGATGACCGCGACGACGTCGGGCGGCACGATTCCCGATATGGCCGACTACGCGGTGCTGCTCGAACCGCAGGGCATCCAGGTCGGCACCGTCAACGAGGATTTCGCGATCGAGAGCCTCGCCGGCGACGTGTTCCAGCTCGGCAACCAGTCGTACCGGATCATTCGTGTCGAAACGGGCCGCGTGCGTGTCGAGGATGCGCAGGGCCAGTCGCCGAGCATCCCGTTTTGGCTCGGCGAGGGCCTCGGGCGCAGCGACGAGCTGTCGGCAGCGGTCGGCCGGCTGCGCGCGCGGCTCGACGGGCTGTTCGCGGAGGGCGATCGGCACACCGTGGCCGCAGCACGCAAGCGCGCGAGCGACGACGCGGCGGGCAAGACGGGCACGCGCGGCAAAACCGGCAAGGCGGCCGCCGGCGCCGACGTGTTGGCCGATTCTCGCGGCGACACAGGCGGCACCGCGCCGGGCGTGGCCGAAAGCCGTCTCGCACCGGCGCTGCGCTGGCTCGTGGACGATCTCCGCCTGTCACCCGACGCGGCCCGCCAAATTGCCGACTATCTCGCACGCACACGTGCAGCGCTCGGCGCGTTGCCCACGCAGGACACGCTCGTGATGGAACGCTTCTTCGACGAATCGGGCGGCACGCAACTGGTGATCCATTCGCCGTTCGGCAGCCGCATCAACCGCGCGTGGGGGCTGGCGCTGCGCAAGCGCTTCTGCCGCAGTTTCAACTTCGAGCTGCAGGCCGCCGCGACCGACGACGCGATCATTCTGTCGCTGTCGCTCGCGCACAGTTTCGCGCTCGATGAAGTGTGGCGCTACCTGCGTTCGGCCAGTGCGGAACACGTACTGGTCCAGGCGCTGCTCGACGCGCCGATGTTCGGCGTGCGCTGGCGCTGGAACGCGACGACCGCGCTCGCGCTGCCGCGCTTCACCGGCGGCCGACGCACCGCGCCGCAGTTGCAGCGGATGAAGAGCGACGACCTGCTCGCGACCGTGTTCCCCGACCAGGTCGCGTGCCTGGAGAACATCGTCGGCGAACGCGAGATTCCGCATCATCCGCTCGTCGCCCAGACGCTCGACGATTGCCTGCACGACGCGATGGATACCGACGGCTGGCTCGCGCTGCTGCGGCGGATCGAAAGCGGCTCGATCGAGCTGATCGCGCGCGACCTGCCCGCGCCGTCGCCGCTCGCCGCCGAGATCCTCAACGCGAAACCCTATGCGTTTCTCGACGACGCACCGCTCGAGGAGCGCCGCACGCAGGCCGTGCAGTCGCGCCGCTGGAGCGACCCAGAATCGGCCGACGATCTCGGCGCGCTCGACGCCGACGCCATCGACGCGGTGCGCGACGAAGCGTGGCCGCTCGTGCGCGACGCCGACGAAATGCACGATGCCCTGCTCACGCTGGCCTGCGTCGCCGACGGCGAAGCCCATGCGCACGAAGGCTGGCCCGAGCGGCTCGCGGAACTGGCCGAACGCCGCCGCGCGACGAAATTCGTCACGCCCGACGGCGCCGAGCTGTGGGTGCCGGTCGAACGTCTGACCTGCATGCGCGCGCTGCATCCCGACGCGCGCGTCATACCCGCGCTGAAGGTGCCCGCCGCCTGCGCGCAGCCATGGGAAGCCGATGCCGCGCTCGTCGACGTGATCCGCGCGCGGCTCACCGGCTTCGGGCCGCTGACGCTCGACGCCGTCGCGCAGCCGCTCGGCCTGCCGTCTGCGGCGATCGCGACCGCGCTCGCGGCACTGGAGCGCGAAGGCTATGTGATGCACGGCCGCTTCACGCCGGGTGCGACGACCGACGAATGGTGCGAACGCCACCTGCTCGCGCGCATTCATCGCTATACGGTCAAGCGGCTGCGCCGCGAGATCGAACCGGTCGAGCGCGCCGATTTCATGCGCTTCCTGTGCCACTGGCAGCACCTGACGCCCGACACGCGCGGCGCCGGCCGCGATGCGCTCGCGGCCGTCGTCGAGCAACTCGAAGGCTACGAAGCCGCGGCAAGCGCATGGGAAGACGCGCTGCTGCCCGCGCGCCTGACCGACTACACGGCCGGCGGCCTCGACGAGCTGTGCCGCTCGGGCAAGCTCGTGTGGACCCGCATCGGCGTACCGGCCCGCACGGCCGGCACGCCGGTGAAGACGACGCCGATCGTGCTGCTGCCGCGCCGCCACCTCGGCGCATGGCAGGCGCTGCGGGACCCGGACGCGCAACCTGCACTGTCCGCACGCGCGACACAGGTACGCGACGCACTCGCCGCGCACGGCGCGATGTTCTTCGACGCGCTGCTCGACGAGCTGCACATGCTGCCTGTCGAACTCGAGCAGGCGCTCGGCGAACTCGTGTCGGCCGGCCTCGTGAATGCGGACAGCTTCGCCGGACTGCGCGCGCTCCTCAAGCCTGCGGTCAAACGGAGCGCGACGTATGCGCCGCGCACGCGGCGCGGCGGTGCACTGATCGGCGGAATGGACGACGCCGGCCGCTGGGCGCTCGTGCAACGCGTTTCGGCACCGGACGATGCGCCCACGCCCGCACCGAAGCGCGGTGCGCCCGCGACCGATCCCGATGCGCTCGAACACATCGCCTGGACGCTGCTGCGCCGCTATGGCGTGGTGTTCTGGCGGCTGCTCGAACGCGAAGCCGACTGGCTGCCGAGCTGGCGCGAACTCGTGCGCGTGCTGCAACGTCTCGAAGCGCGCGGCGAGATTCGCGGCGGACGTTTCGTCGCGGGGCTCGCGGGCGAGCAGTTCGCGCTGCCGGAAGCGATCCCGGTCCTGCGCGAACTGCGTCGCCAACCAGGCGACGGCCAGTATGTGTGCGTGACGGGCGCCGATCCGCTGAACCTGGCCGGCACGCTGTTGCCTGGCGACAAGGTGCCCGCACTGGCCGGCAATCGCGTGCTGTTCCGCGACGGCGTGCCGGTCGCGTCGCTGGTGTCGGGCACGTTCCACTACGCATCCGATTTGCCGCCCGCCGCACGCGAGGAGGCGCGGCTGCGCCTCGCACGCCGCTACTGACATCGGCTGACATGCGACACGTCGCGGACTACTGAACGCCGCGCCGCATCGCCGCGCCCGTTCGGGTAGCATCGAGCGATTCACTGCGCGACCGACCGCGCCCAGAACAAGCCTTCCGGAGACTGCTTTCATGTCCTCGCATGCCGATTCGCCCGCCGTTCATCACGCGGGCTCGCTGACGATTTTCCAGGGCGCCGCGCTGTATATCGGCGCGGTGCTCGGCACCGGCGTCATCGCGTTGCCCGCGCTCGCCGCCGAGGTCGCGGGCCCCGCGTCGCTGCTCGCGTGGGCCGCGCTCGTCGTGCTGTCGGGGCCGCTTGCGGCCACCTTCGCCGCACTCGGCGCGCGCTATCCGGACGCGGGCGGCGTATCGACCTACGCGCGACGCGCATTCGGGCCGAAGGCTGCGGCAATCGTCGGCTGGTGTTTCTATTTCGCGGTGCCGACCGGTGCGCCGGCCGCAGCGATGTTCGGCGGCGCGTACGTCGCGGCCGTCACGGGCGGTGGGCATACGACGGTCGTCGTCACGGCTGCCGCACTGATCGCGACGGTGTCGGCCGCGAATGCGTTCGGCGTCACGGTGTCGGGCCGCATGCAGCTCGTTCTGTCCGCGCTGCTCGTCACGCTGCTGCTGGCCGCCGTGCTCGCGTCCGCGCCGCATGCGAGCACGGCCAACCTTCATCCGTTCGCGCCGCACGGCTGGCTCGCGGTCGGCCAGGCTGCCGCACTGCTCGTGTGGAGCTTCGCGGGATGGGAAGCCATCACGCACCTCGCGGCCGAATTCCGCCGGCCCGCGCACGACATGCCGCGCTCGGCCGGCATCGCGGTCGTGGTCGTCGGCTTTCTGTATCTGTCGGTCGCGGCCGCGAGCGTGATGGTGCTCGGGCCGTCGGCCGGCGCGTCGGGTGCGCCGCTTGCGGAACTGATCGCGGGCGGCATCGGCGGTCATGCGCAAGTGCTGGCGGCCGCGGCCGCGCTGCTGCTCACGCTCGGCACGATGAATGCGTATTTCGCGGGCGCGGCCAAGCTCGGCGCGGCACTCGGGCGCGACGGCGCACTGCCCGCGTGGCTCGCGCAAGGCAGCCAGGTCGGCGGCGTGCCGCGCCGCAGTCTCGGCGTGATCGCGGTGCTGGCGGCCGTCGCGCTGGCCGCGACGACGCTCTCGGATGTCGGGCCGAAGCCGCTCGTGCTCGTCACGTCCGGGTGCTTCGTGATGGTGTACGGACTCGGCGCGGCGGCCGCGCTGAAACTGCTGCCGCGCGGCGGCATCGCGTATCGCTGCGCGTGGATTTCGCTGGTCGCCGTCGCCGGGCTGTTCCTGACGACCGGATGGTATTTCCTGTGCCCGCTGCTGCTCGCGGGCGGTGCGCTGCTTTATCTGCGGATGGCCGGGCAACGCACGTGATCGCGTGCCGGCGCCCGTGTGCGGACGCGCATGCGTCCGCTCGCCGTGATGCGTCGGCCCGCCGCGAACCGGCCGCGCACCGTTTCGTCCGGCGCGTCAGGCCGGCACCAGCGCGAAGCTGAGCCGCTTGCCGAGTGCGGTGGCCGCGCTCGCGAGCGTCGCGAGCGTGAGGCTCGTATCGGTTTCGTCGAGCAGCCGGTTGAGCGCGGCGCGGCTGGTCTTCATCCGCGCGGCCATCGCGGTTTTCGTGATGTGCTGCGCCTTCATTTCCTGCCCGATCTGCCACGCGATCACGCGCTTGATCGCGGTGGCGGTGGCCGCTTCGAGCGGGCCTTCCTCCTCGAGGAAGGTGTCGAAGTCGCTGCCGATATGCGGATTGTTCGTGGTCGTCATGGGTACTCCAGTGCATGGCGTGGCCGGCCGGCACGGCGGCGAACCGCATGTGCCGGCGCAACCGGGAAATTCAGATGGCGCGCGTCAGCGCTTTCAGCCGCGCGACGGTCACGTCGAGATCGTCGGACGGGGTGGCCTGCGACTGCTTGAAGAACGCGTGCAGCAGCACCGTCATGTCGCCGACGACCGTAAACAGCACGCGCGCGCTTCGCAGCGGCAACATCACGCGGATTTCCCACAGATCCGGCGACATCTTCCGGACCAGCGGCATGCCGAGCGGCCAGCCGAGTTGAACGGTCTTGATCTCTTCGCCGACCACCCTGCGCTCGATCTGCCCGAGCGCCTTGAGCCATTCGCGCACCGGCTCGTTGCCACGCGCGGTGCGGAAGAACCGCACGCCGAGCGTGATCTGAATCTGCTGTCTCGCCATCGTCGTGTCATCGAGCGCATCAAAAACGGTACGATATGCCAAGCACGACGAGGCCCGCTACTGACCGAACGGCTAACGAATGACGGTGAAGGATCCGCAGCCCAGGCCCTGCCCGGCGTCTCAACGCTCGCGGCGAGCCGGCTTGCGTGCGCCGCGGGGTGCGCGACGGGTGTGCGCATCGCCGAACCGTGCCTGCGCGATGTCGCGCACGGCGTCGATCAGCGTCCGGGCGACGGGAGACGGTTGTGCATCGGTGCGCAGCACGAGCCCGACCGGCTCGTCGGTGCCCGCGGACGGCAGCGGCAGCCGCGCGAGCGCACCGGCCGACAGGTCGTATTCGGCCGCATAGAGCGGCACGAACCAGACCGCGTCATTCTCGAGCGCGAGCGCACGCGCGACCGACACCGACAGCACCTCGATGAACGAATCCAGCGGCGGCGCGCCGCACGCGCCGAGCAGTTGCTCGGCCGACTGGCGGATCAGCGTGCCGAACGGCGGCAGCACAACCGGATAGCGCGCGAGCTCGGTAGCCGGCGCGACGCTCGCCAGCAGCGGATGGCCGGCGCGCACGACCGCGACGAGCGGTTCGTTGTACAGTTGCTCGAACGCGAGCCCGATCATCCGCTCCGGCTCCGACAGCCGCCCGATCGCGCATTCGATCGCCCCCGCCTTCAGGCGCTCCAGCAGTTCGGCATTCGCGGCCGTCGCGATCCGCACCACGATGCGTGGCCAGCGTGCGGTCAGCGCCTTCATCAGCGCGGGCGCGAGCGATGCCGCAACCGTCGGCAGCATGCCGATTTCGAGCGTCGCCGCGGCCGCGCCGCCTTCGCGTGCGAGCAGCCCGACGCCCTGCCGCAGCGCCAGCACGCACGCATTCGCATGCGGGATGAACAGTTGCGCTTCGCGGGTCGGCTGCGCGCCGTGCCGCCCCCGTTCGAACAACTTCACGCCGAGGATCGATTCCAGTTCGGCGATCGTCTTCGACACGGCCGGCTGCGTGATCGACAGGCTTTCGGCCGCCTTCTGCACGCCGCCCAACTGCGCGACCGCGAGAAAACACTGCAGGTGCCGGAATTTGACGCGGCCGTCGGCGATACGGTTATTCATAACGGGTGGTTATGCGAGTGGCGATGAAATACCATTTTGCATAACTTTCCGGAAAGGCCCAAGCATTCGCCGCGACGCCGCCGAACATAACGAACGGTTATGCGATCTACGAAAAAAGGTCATTTTGCATAACTTTCCGGATTGGCTAAAGTCTTGCCATCCACTTCGCGAAATACCTACAGGAGACGCCCGATGGATTCCCCCACGATCCTCACGCCGCGCGACTGGCCGTCGCATCCCGCGTATGTCCACCCCGAGTACCGTTCGTCGGTGAAGCGCGGCCCGACCCGCCCGATGATCCCGTTGAAGGAAAAGCTGCGCGACCAGTACGCGCCCGTCTACGGCGCCGAGGATCTCGGCGCGCTCGACCACGACCTGACGAAGAACGCCGTGAAGAACGGCGAGCCGCTCGGCGAGCGCATCGTCGTCGCCGGCCGCGTGCTCGACGAAGGCGGCAAGCCCGTGCGCAACACGCTCGTCGAGGTATGGCAGGCGAACGCGGCCGGCCGCTACGTGCACAAGGTCGATCAGCACGACGCGCCGCTCGACCCGAACTTCCTCGGCGCAGGTCGCTGCATGACCGACGACGAAGGCCGCTACCGCTTCCTGACGATCAAGCCCGGCGCCTATCCGTGGGGCAACCATCCGAACGCGTGGCGCCCGAACCACATCCACTTCTCGCTGTTCGGCGACTACTTCGGCTCGCGCCTCGTCACGCAGATGTACTTCCCCGGCGATCCGCTGCTCGCGTACGACCCGATCTTCCAGGGCACGCCGGAAGCGGCGCGCGACCGCCTGATCTCGCGCTTCTCGATGGACATCACCGAAGAAGGCTATGCGCTCGGCTACGAATTCGACATCGTGCTGCGCGGCCGCGACGCTACCCCGATGGAGCGCTGAACCATGACGACGCTGAAGCAAACCCCTTCGCAGACGGTCGGCCCGTACTTCGCGTACGGCCTGTGCCCGCAGCAATACAACTACGACCTGAAGAGCCTGTTCACGCCGACGATCGCCGCCGCGCACGCCGAAGGCGAGCATGTGCTGCTGGTCGGGCAGGTGTTCGACGGCGACGGTAACGTCGTGGGCGACGCGGTGCTCGAATTCACGCAGGTGGACAGCGCGGGCCGCTACCCCGCGTCGCGCGACGACATCGCGAAATCCGGCTTCACGGGCTTCGCGCGGGTCGGCACGGGCACCGATCCGCAGCAGCGCTTCGTCGTCGAGACGGTGAAGCCGGGCCGCCTCGCCGACGACGAAGCACCGCACATCAACGTGACCGTGATGATGCGCGGGATCCTGACCCACGCGTTCACCCGCGTGTATTTCGACGACGAAGCCGCGGCGAACGCGGCCGATCCGGTGCTGAACCTGGTGCCGGCCGAACGCCGCGCGACGCTCGTCGCGAAGCGCGATGCGCAGCCGGGCCGGCCCGTCGTGTACCGCTTCGACATCCGCATGCAGGGGCCGGACGAAACCGTGTTCTTCGACGTGTGACGCGCGAGCCGGCGCTGGCCGGCTGCATGCACCGAACCGCCGTGTGGCGCGATACCAACAGGCATCGCGTCGCGCGGCGGTTTTCGTTTTCGGGCTCCCAACATTCGATGCCGTGCCGCAGCACGTCCGGTCTGTATCGCCAACACCCTCGGTTGACAGCTTGCGCCCCCGGTCTCGAACGCGCGATTGAAACGCATGCTGCGACAGCACATGAATCGTTCGGGCCGCACGATATCGTCTGCGCGTTATGCGGCGTATGCTTTGCTATCCGCTTCTCACCGATGGAATTGAATCGACACAAGCAACAATTTCACGATTCGATACGTGAACGCTGCCCCGCCGGCTGGTCGCGCATTTTTTTCTGACCGAGTGCCTTTAAGCGCGTCTGGCCGAAACCTGGCAGACGCGTTTTTTTCGTCCTTTCGTCCTTTCGTCCGCGGCCGGCTCACGGCGCCGCACGCGCCGCCGCGTCCGCTCCGGCTAGCGGCGAACCTCCAGATACCGGCTCGGCGTTTCGCCGAGGATGCGGCGAAACGCCGACGTAAAGGCGCTCGCGCTCGCATATCCGAGATCGAACGCGACACGCGTCACCGGCTGCCCGGCGCTCAGGCGGGTAATCGCCGCCAGCATGCAGACCTGCTGACGCCACGCGGCGAAACTCACGCCGGTCTGCGCGCGGAACAGCCGCGTAAACGTGCGCCGGCTCACGCCCGCGTCGGTCGCCACCTGGTCGAGATCGGCCGCGATCGACGGCGACGCGAACAGATGCCGGCAGATCTTCGCGAGGCGCGCGTCGGCCGGCAGCGGTGCGTGCAGCGACAGCCGCGGCATCGTCGCGATTTCCGCGACCAGCAGCGCCATCAGCTTGCCCGCCCGGCCGTCGACGTCGTACATCGCCGGCAGGTCGATCGCATCGTCGATCAGTTGCCGCAAGAGCGGCGACACGCCATACACGCCGCACTGGTCCGGCAACCCCGCGGCCGCGGCCGTGTCTTCCGACACGAACGTGTTGAGCATCGTGACCGGCCCGGTCATCGTCATTTCGTGCCGCACGCCGGCCGGCACCCAGCACGCGCGCTGCGGCGGCACCAGCCAGCGGCCGTGCGGCGTCGACACGCTGATCGTGCCGCGCGACGCGAACGCGAACTGCCCGCGCCGGTGTGCGTGCTCCGGAAACGTCGTGCCCGGCGCGTAGTCGTTGGCGGTCACCACGACGCTACGGGGAATGTCTTCGTAGGGATCCAGCAGCGTATTTCTCAAGGCCCGAATTCCATCATGAATGACCCGATATCGAAGGCGGGTCACCTTCGATCGGTCTACGATCCGCTCCACGCTTGCGCGACCGGACGGCCGCAAGACCCGACGGCCGAATCGGCCGGATAGCGACTTCACCGGAGCGGAAATGCCCAATACGTTTCATCGCGTGGGGGACGGCCCCCATCGCATCGGCGGCATCCGGTCGGCTTTGCCCGACAATTATCGTGGAAATTTTCGACAAAAAAGCCAGCCTTCAATCATCATGGATTGGAACACTGACCCGGCGGTGTATCCGCCTTACCTGCGCTCGCGGGTGCGCCGCGGCTTGGGGATAGGTGTGGGGGCCGGTTATCGGCCCTGGCGTCAGATCCGACGATCGGGTATCAGAGGGACTGCATCCTACGTCCGCGGGGTAAGAATTGATCGGATTTTCCAGTTGCTCAGCGAGAAGGAAACCACCTACTTTTATCTGAAGGAACGACAGCCTGAAGTCGTCGATATTCGTGAACACTGGCCGATCCTCGACCTTGATCGAACCTTGCAGCTTTCGCGGGCATGCGGCATCAATCATCCGATGCATGACGACATGCCAGAGCCTTTCACCCTTGATTTCCTCATCACGGAACAGACCGAGACAGGTCTCACCTATCGTGCATCCTGCCTGTCGCCGGTGTCCGAGTCAGCCGGGGAGCGAACCGAACGCTTGTTGCAAGTGCAGTACCGGTGGTGCCACGAAAACGGTATCGGATGGTTCCGGGTCGACACCAGTCAGTTCAATCGCGTGATCCTGCATAACCTACGCTATATCCGATCGTGGTTCCGCCATCAGTACTGCGTCGATGAGACAAGTGCCAACGCGTACGCAGCGATCCACACCACACTCGGTGGTCTCAAGAATCAAGTGCAACGTTTAGCCAATCCGGCGGCAGCCAATTCCATCGCCATAGCCTCTTCAGGGGT